>JBJHBY010000282.1:0-3794 GCA_050485745.1 Gammaproteobacteria bacterium
GTCGATGTTGTTCTCGATGGCCAGCTCCAGCGGCGTATTGATGCTGCCCTTTTCCTTGTAGCCGCGCACATGCAGGTTGGCGTGGTTGGTGCGCCGGTAGGCGAGGCGGTGGATCAGCCAGGGGTAGCCGTGGAAGTTGAAGATGATCGGCCGGTCCACAGTGAACAGGCTGTCGAAATCGCGGTCGCTGAGGCCGTGGGGGTGCTCCTCCGCGGGGCTCATGCGGAACAGGTCGACCACATTGACGAAGCGGATTTTCAGCTCCGGGAAGTACTGCCGCAGCAACGCCGTGGCCGCCAGTGCCTCCTGGGTGGCGATGTCGCCGCAGCCGGCCATCACCAGGTCAGGGGTGTGACCCTGGTCATTGCTGGCCCAGTCCCAGATGCCGATGCCCTTGGTGCAGTGGCGAATCGCGGCATCCATGTCGAGGTACTGCAGGTGATTCTGCTTGTCGCAGACGATGACGTTGATGTCGTTGTGGCTGCGCAGGCAGTGGTCCGCGGTGGAGAGCAGGCAGTTCACATCCGGCGGCAGATAAATGCGCGTCACCGCCGGGTTCTTGTTCACCACGATATCGAGGAAGCCCGGATCCTGGTGGGTGAAGCCATTGTGATCCTGGCGCCATACGGTGGAGGTGATCAACAGGTTGACCGAGGCGATGGGCGCGCGCCAGGGCAGCTCCTCGCAGATGGCCAGCCACTTGGCGTGCTGGTTGTACATCGAGTCGATGACGTGGACGAAGGCCTCGTAGGTGGCGAAGAAGCCATGCCGTCCGGTCAGCACATAACCCTCCAGCCAGCCCTCCAGGGTGTGCTCGGACAGTATCTCCATCACCCGCCCGTCGGGGCTCAGTTCGCCGCCGTCGGCATCCTCGGGCAGCGGACCGTCGAGCCAGAATTTTCCGGTGTGCTCATACACCGCATCCAGCTTGTTGGAGGTGGTTTCATCCGGGCCGAACAGGCGGAAGTTGTCCGGATTGCGCCGCATGATGTCGCGCAGCAGCTGGCCCAGGGGCCGGGTATTCGAGGCCCGAGCCTGGGCCGGATGCGCCAGCGGATGTGCGTACTCGCGAAAATCCGGCATGCGCAGGTCGCGGCGCAGCAGGCCGCCATTGGCATGGGGGTTGGCGCCCATACGCCGGGTGCCGACCGGTGCCAGGGCACGCAGCTCCGGGCGCAGCCGGCCCTGCTCGTCGAACAGCTCCTGCGGGCGATAGCTCTGCAGCCAGGCCTCGAGCTGGTGCAGTTGCTCCGGGTTGCTGCGCGCCTCCTTCAGGGGCACCTGATGCGCCCGCCAGGAGCCTTCCACCTTGTGGCCATCCACGATTTTCGGGCCGGTCCAGCCCTTGGGGGAACGCAGCACGATCATCGGCCAGCGCGGACGTTCAACGATGCCCTGCTCCCGGGCGCGCTGCTGGAATTCGCGAATCCTCGCCAGGCAGTAGTCCATGGCCGCGGCCATAGCCTGGTGCATGGCCACGGGCTCCTCGCCCTCGACCAGAACCGGCTCCCAGCCGTAACCACGGAACAGGCTCTCCAGCTCCTCCCCCGGGATACGCGCCAGCACGGTGGGATTATTGATTTTGTAGCCGTTGAGATGCAGCACCGGCAGCACCGCGCCATCGCGGGCTGCATTGAGGAACTTGTTGGAGTGCCAGGCGGTGGCGAGGGGGCCGGTCTCCGCTTCGCCATCGCCGACTGCGGTAATCACCAGCAGGTCCGGGTTGTCGAAGGCCGCACCGAAGGCATGGGACAGGCTGTAACCCAGCTCGCCACCCTCGTGGATGGAGCCGGGCAACTCCGGTGTGCAGTGGCTGCCGAAACCGCCCGGGAATGAAAACTGCCGGAACAGCGCACGCATGCCCTCCTCGTCCTCGCTCTTGTCCGGGTACACCTCGGAAAACGCGCCTTCGAGGTAGACCGGCGCCAGCACACCGGGCGCACCGTGGCCAGGGCCGGCGATGAAGATGGCGTTGAGGTCGTGCTCGCGGATGATGCGGTTGGCGTGCACATACATGAATGACAGCCCGGGGCTCGACCCCCAATGGCCGAGCAGGCGCTTTTTGATGTGCGCCGGCCGCAGGGGCTCGCGCAGCAAGGGGTTGTCCTGCAGGTAGATCATGCCCGCGGCCAGGTAATTGCAGGCTCGCCACCAGGCATCGATGCCCTGCAGGGCTGCGGCGTCCAGGGGCTGTGGGTCGGGTGATGGGGTAGTGGTCATGCAAACTCCGGGAGCCAGGCCATGTCACCCCGACTACCCTACCACGGTCGTCGACCCATCAGCGACGGCAGAGCCGGGGCAAATAGCGCGGATCGATGGTGCTGCTCATGCACACCCATTCGACCCGTCCATTCGCCTGCTGAGTCGGCACCAGACTCAGCACCTGGCCATCAAACGCATTGACCGCCAGGGTTACATTGATCGCACCGCTGCGTGTATCCAGCTCGATGGAACGGACCGGGGGCGGGGGGCGGAGCGTAAAGCCCGCAGCTGCAAGGCTCGGAGGGGCAGACCGCTGTTGTGCCTGATAGAGCTCAACACGCTGCGCCGCACTCCTCCCGTAAAAGTACGCCTCGCCGACATGCGCACGCAATGTATAGTCATGGTAGGCCGGCAAGGCGACCGCGGCGACCACGCCAACCGTGGGGACGAGATGCAGCAGAAGGGCAATGGCCAAGCCTGCACCCGAAGTACCGCCCAGTGCCCAGATCCGGTTCAGCGATGACTCCGTCTCGCCACCGGCCTCCTGAATCTTGCTCTTGCAATGACGGTAATACAGGGCATCCGCGTACATCGGCAGTAGCACATACGCCACCACCAGGTGCAGGAGGACACCGACCCAAACCCCGGCCTGACCCAACACCACACCCAGCAGGGTCATCACAAACACGCCCAGTACGGGCAGCGCAACAAGATACAGTAGCCCGTAAAGCCACATCCTGCGATACAGGAACCAGGCGAAGCTGAAGAAGAACGCGGGCCAGTGCCAGGAGGCACTGGCTTTGCCATCCTGCTCGAAACGGCTGAAGATCGCCAGATAACGGTCCTGATTCCTTGGGCCAATAGCGGCCTTCAAAGCTTCCTCGCGTACTTCACCCTGCATCGCATGACCTCCTGTGGATTATGTCAGCTGCCGCCAGCAGTTATTGGCCAAATGCATGGGCTCACTGCCCGTTGACTGCCCGGACAATTTCGGCAGAGATGGCATCAAGCTGCCTGTCGATCATTGGAGACATCACCCCCTGCAAGGCACTGGAGGAGGTGGAATAGGATCGCGTACCAATCGTTCTTGGGCCTGGAAATTCGTAAAAGGCCACGCTGGTATCAATATGGGCATTGCCGGTCATGATGCCCACGGCAAACCTCGCACCTGGGGAAACGTAACGGTAGTCATTGACCGTTATCTGTGCCAGAACGGTACCTTGCGGCTGCTCTTCCGCCGGGGTCTCGAGGTACAGGAACTGCAGCCCTGCGTTTCGCGCGGCGGCGGACAATGCCCGGCGCCATTCCGCATCCAGTCGCTGCCAGTTGGACGTGGCCAGAATTTCTTCGCTGCCGGTGACGACGACCGCCAGTACGCCCGGTTTTCCGGAAAGATCGAGGGGAGCGACATCCTCCGTGGGCTGTTGCACCGTGGCTGCACAGCCGGTGAGAAAAATGAGAAACGCGACGATAAACCCACGATATGCTGCTTGCATGATGGTGCTCCCGAACAAAGGTTATTCTTATTTCAAATGTTCGACATATTATCTTGGCGGCTTGTCGTCGTCTGTCTAGCCAAATCGGGCTGAAGG
>JBJHBY010000283.1:0-3790 GCA_050485745.1 Gammaproteobacteria bacterium
CGTTGCGGGCAATGGCCAGTATGCCGGCGATGGCCTCGCGTTCGTTGGCCGGTTCGGGGAGCATCTCCAGGTAATAGGCCGAGCGCACGAAACGATCCTTGGGATCCACGTTGCCGGGCAGGGCCGTCTGGCGGGTGGCATTGGTGAAGTCGTACTGCGCCAGGTTGGCCAATTGTTCCTCGTAGCGAGGGTCGTTGGTCATGATGCGGTGTTCGCGACCGTGGTGGACCTGGAGTTCGCCGTCGATATATTCCAGGATTGCCGAATCGCCACTGGCATCGTTGATGGCCAGGTGAACCGTGGCCCTGTGCCCCTGTGCTTCCGCATCGAGAATCTGTACCGACTCCATCAGCGCCAGCGCCTCTGACACCGTGGCTGCATTGTCGAGCAGATACTGGGCCCACAGCCCGGCGTGTAGCCCGGCCCTGGTGGTATCACGTTCCCCGAAATCGGTGGCGGTGAGATACAGCATGTGCGCTCCGAGCCCCTTCTCGTTCATGCCGTCAGCGGTGCCGATACCATAGGCGGTGGTGACGACACTGCCGTATTTTGAGGTCCAGCGTGCCGGGTTCTCACGGTCGATGACCTCGGGGCCGATGCGTCCGCCATCACGCGCCATGCCACGCGGCAGGATGGTGAGCACCGGCTCGGTGGATTCCGGCCAGTCCATGGTGCGACCGACCACCACGGCCAGATTGTTGGTGTTCCACAGTACCCGCGTGCAGGTTTCCGCGTGGAACGATGGGAGCAGCAGGCTGGCCGCGCACAGTGCGGTCAGCAGTGTTCCAGGACGCTTTCTGGATGACGGTCGTGTCGCAACGTAGGTGGAGTTCGTCATGGCAGTCTCCCTGGCTGATGGTGGTGGGGATGTTGGCAGGTGGGTGCTCGCCGGTTGCAGGGTTCTGGTGGCAAGACTCAGACATGCGCCTTGTCAGGCACCCGTGCGGGTGTTGGTTGTTGTCAACCCAGTAAAGTCCCGGGAGGGACGCGGATCCAGCGGGCGAAGGAGTATCCGACGAACGGTATCCGCTGTCCGTTGGAATCAGCCGGTGCCGGACTGTGGCCTGCGATGGATCATGCGGGAGACATGACGTGCCTGCGTAACGCCATTCGAGCTTTTGAGGGCGCCGTTGGGTCGGTGTGGTGCTGGCGTGGTGTCAGGGTGCTCAGGTCCGGTGCTTTCCCGGCATCGGCCCTGAGCACCCCGGATGGTCAGCCTTTCTCGGCCAACCGCTTGATGTTGTCGTTGATCTTGAACAGCACGATCAGCAGCTCGCACCAGATGCGCGCGCCGATGGCACCACCCGCCACGATCAGCAGTCCGGTGATGAACTTGCCGAAAGTGAAGCCGCCGAAGCCGCCGAACATGTAGCCCAGTCCCGAGAACACCGCGAGCAGCAGCAGAAACCAGTAGACCAGCGTGATGATCTTGGGTGTCAGCATCGCTTCGAAGAAAAAGATGTTTTTCATGATGAACCTTCCCTGATGTGTTGTTGTTGAGTCGTTCGAGTATCGGCCGGAAGCTCGAGAGCGTCAATCGTCCGCCGTGTCGGGCGAGGGCGCCCAGAGCGCCATGCCCTGCTTGCCCTGGTTCTTGGCCTGGTACAGGGCCATGTCGGCCTGGTGCAGGATCGCGTCCGGGTCCGCCACGGAGGCGTCGGCCACATGGCGTATGCCGATGCAGACCCCGACACCCAGTTCCACCGGAGCCTGGCCGCGCAGGTTGATCTGCATGGGCTGGGTCAGTTCGGTATGCAGCCGCTGACCAACGGCTTCGGCCTGCTGCGGCGACTCGCAGTGGTCGAGGATGACCACAAACTCGTCGCCGCCCACCCGTGCCATCAGGTCGCCCGGTCGCCGTCGCGCCTGCAGTCGCGAGGCGAGGATGCGCAGCGCCTCGTCGCCGGCGGCATGGCCGTAGCGGTCGTTCACCGGCTTGAAGTCATCCAGGTCCATCATCAGCACCGCGAAGGGGGCCGCGCGGGTCGCTGACCGTTCGATCTTGCGCGCCAGTTCTTCCTGCAGCTGGAGGCGGTTGGCCAGTCCGGTCAGGGAGTCGCGAAACGCCCAGCGCTCCAGTTCGGCCTTGCGAGCGCGTTCCACCGCCACCTGTTCCAGCGACGTCTGGGCGCTGCTCGCCAGCAGCGCCATCAGGCCGAAGGCCACCAGGTAGGCGCCACCGTGCCAGATGGGCATGGAGGATTCCGGCAGAAGAATGTTGATGGTGATCGCCAGCAGGCTCATGCAGGCGATGCCGGTGGCTGCGCCGCGTTCGCGCAGGAACAGGGCGGCCCACAGCAGCAGTGGCAGGGCGGCGTAGAACATGGCTTCCAGAACCGTATTCTGGGTCAACTGATGATGCAGTATGAGGCCGGCCGGCAGTGCGAGTGTCAGCAATGCGGCCAGCGCACTGCCCCGGCGACTGCGTTGCGAGGGGTAGCTGATGGGGCGGCGCGTGGAGGCGGGCGCCAACCAGGTGGTTATCAGCGGTACCACCGTGATCATGCCCACGGCCAGCCCCAGCCACCAGTTGCGCACGAACTCCGGCAGTGCTTCCAGCGGATACCGGCCAATGCTGTACAGCACCAGTCCCACCAGCGTGGCACCGGTCAGTGGCACGATCAACAGGCATATCCAGGCAAATCGGGTGGTGCCGTGCAGGTCGAAGGAGAGGGATCGCAGCCCCCTGCCGCGACCTAGCATCCACGCCGTCAGACCGATCCCGGTAACGGCCAGCAGGGCGATGAGGGTGTTGGCATACCAAGGCAGCAGATCGGCGGTCAGCGCGACGGCAATATGCGTGATGACCAGCACCGGCAACAGCCAGTAGCCCCAGATCAGCACCAGAATGGTTCCCACGCCGGCGGAGATCCAGATGGTGCTGTTCCTGGGCGATAGCAGCCCCGAGGCAATACTGAACGACAGGCAGGCGGCGTAGACGGCGATCACCAGCAGCAGGACCGTGGGCTTGTTGAGCCGCCGCAGGCGAACAAGCAGGTTCTGTGCGGTTCTCTCTGGTGGTCGGATGCCCCCGGTCAGCACCATGGCGTAGTTCCAGTCCTTCGTGACGTTGTAAAACAGGCAGCACTCGGTGCTGTACCAACGGTTTTGAAGCTACCAGATGCGCGTCGACAGCGCGTGTTGATTGGAGACGGACGGTGGTTTAACCGGGATCAGTGGGGCGGGGGGCGGATGGCTGGGTTTTTGCGGGTCGGAGCTGTGTCAGCAGCCCTCGGTCACGTGCGGGCCAGCCATAGGATGACCGCGATCAGCAGGATGCTGACCAGCAGGCCTACCGCCGCCCCCACCCAGAGATCGCGGTTGGTGACTTCCGTCTCCCCGCCGGACGGCAGCGTGAGCGCGGCTTCACTGGCAGGTTCCGGCTCGGGAGTTGGAGTTGATGCGGGGGTTGGCGAGGGGGTCGGCGAGGGGGTCGGCGAGGGGGCCGGCGAGGGGGTCGGCGAGGGCTCCGAGGGCCTGCCGGCGATCTGTCTGGCATCGGGTTCGACCTGATCGGATAGGGCCTCGTGGGCGCGGTCGAGGGTGTCCAGCTGGGCTTCGAGGTCCGCTCGCTGGCTGGCGCTTTCGGCCAGGGCACGGCGTTGCAGCAGCAGTTCCCGTTGCAGACTCCAGGCGCGTTCCAGCATCTGCGGATCGCTGCCGTCGACGCCGAGCAGCGTGCGCGCCAGGCCGGGGTCCATGGTCTTGGGGTCAGACCGGCTCATAGTCCCGTCCTGTCAGCGAGCCCGGAGGACAAGGCAGCCTGCCAGCATGTCGTGCAGTGCCTGCT
>JBJHBY010000284.1:0-3758 GCA_050485745.1 Gammaproteobacteria bacterium
GGCCTGGGTGGTGACGCTGGGTTACGCGCTTCGCGCTAACCCAGCCTACAGCTGTCGCCGTACAGACATTGCGCGGTCCAGGGCCGGGTCACAGGCCGGGTTAGCGCGAAGCGCGTAACCCGGCGTCCTTCCTGGCCTTCGGCCAGCGTCGCTTCAGACAAGCCCACTGCCCCGGGTCCTCGCTGATCCACTGCTCGAACCGGGCGTTCATGTCGCGGATCATATGCATGACCTGTTCTCCGGTTTCCTGACCCGGTGGTGGCTCGATCGGTGCCTCGACTTCGATCCGGAAGCGATGCTGTGGCAGCCTTTTGCAGCGCACCGGGATCATGCTGTATGGGCCGCGCAGGGCCAGCCGGGCGGGCACGGTATTGGTCGGTGCCGGAACGCCGAAAAGCGGAATCATCTCGCCGCTGTCGAGCCGCGTGTCATAGGCGGCACCCACGGAATAGCCGCTTCCCAGTGCTCTGAGCAACTGCCGCACGCCGCCCTCGCTGGCGGCCAGCTCTGCCTGGAAGGCCTGCCGCAAGCGCAGGAACAGCTTGCGCAGCCAGGGGTTGGCATCTTCGGCGTACAGCACCAGGTTCTTCATGCCGCGGTATGGCGGCAGGAAGTTGCACAGTTGCCAGGCGCCCACATGGGCGGTCACGAAAACGATCGGGCGGCCCGTCGACAGGGCCTGTTCCGCCGCGGGATCGATACTGAACTCCACGCGTTGTTCGCGCTCGCGCCAGAGCCGATCCAGCTGGAACAGCTCGGCGGCAGCCCGGCCGGTATGGCGAAATACATCGCGTACCGCGGCTTCGAGCTCGGCCTCGCTTGCCTCTGGCATCACAATGCGCAGATTGCCCCGGACCACCTTCGACTTCTTGGCGTTGCGGTAGCCCAGTGCGCCAAAGATTCCCGCCAGTAACCGGGTTGCCGTGGCGAAGGGCAGCAGGCGCGCAAGGCCCACCAAGGCACGGAAGAACAGGGCTTCCAGCCACCACGATACCTGATTGAGCTGCGGCATGTGCCGGATCAGGTGCTTGCCCAGGCGTTTCGGCAACAGGTAGTGCTTGGCCATGTCGGGTGGTCCGGAAGGGGCGGGTGCGAGGGGGCGGTGCAGTCGACCTGGATCAGTCCGGGCTCTGCCTGCGACCGGCATCGGCGGGCGCATAGGTGCCGAATACCAGGTCCCAGATCGGGGAGCTGACACCGAAGCGGGCTTCCTCGCCAGCAAAGTGGTGGCGCATGTGGTACTGCTTCAGATAGCGCAGCAGTGGATGGCGCATCGGGAAGTGGTGCGTGGCATAGTGGATATAGTCGTAGACCAGATAGCCGACCATGAAGAATGCCATGAAGGGTTCGTGCCAGGGGTGCGGCAGCAGCAGGCTGAACAGCAGCCACAGGAGAAGCAGGATAGGCATCGCCCCGGCGGGTGGCATGACCAGCCGCGTCTTGTCCCCGGGAGCGTCGTGATGCACGCCGTGGAACAGGAATACCAGCCAGCGCCCGGCGCGGCTGGTGGCGGAATAGTGAAACACGAAGCGGTGCAGTGTGTACTCCACCAGCGTCCAGGTCAGCAGCGCGGCGACAGCCACCAGCAGCAGCCCGGCGGCGCCGATCCCGTGCACGCTCACGGAGCGGAACAGCAGCCATGCGACCACGGGCGACCACACCAGCAGGGGGACGATGGGGTGGACGTGGCTCAGGGATTCGAGAATCGGGTTCCTGAAGAGGCGAATCGAGCCTGACTGGCTGCGCTTCTCCGACATGCGGTTTGTCTCCATGGGGCGCTTCATGATCAATACCGCGCCGCCTTCGGGGGCAGTATACCTTTTGGCCAGATCCTTTTCGAGCAGAAC
This sequence comes from Gammaproteobacteria bacterium, assembly GCA_050485745.1. GTDB lineage: Bacteria > Pseudomonadota > Gammaproteobacteria > Pseudomonadales > CAMLJR01 > JBJHBY01. Next base: position 1,848 of record JBJHBY010000284.1, read on the forward strand.
CACTCCCCGGGGCGCTCGCTGATCCACTGCTCGAACAGCCGGTTGATCTGCCCGGTCAGGTCCAGGGCCATGGCGTCGGTGCCCTGGGTGGCATCGGCGGGGCTCAGGGCTGGGTAGAAGGTGACCCGGAAGCGGGCCCGGGGCAGGCGCTCGACCCGGATCGGGATCAACGGGCAGTCGAACTTGAGGGCCAGCCGGGCGGGCAGGGTGGATGTCGGCTTGTCGTGCCCGAACAGCGGCACGGCTTCGCCCTCGTCGGTGCGGCGGTCCATGACCATGGCCGCGGAGCGTCCACTCTGCAGTGCGCGCAGCAGGGGGCGCATGCTGTTCTCCCGCGGCAACAACTCGCAGTTGAGCACGCGTCGCGAGCGCACCAGCAGGCGGTCCAGCCAGGGGTTGTCGGGCGGAGTGTACAGCACGGTAAAGGGCACCCCGAGGCTCGACAGGGCGCCACCGGCGACCTCCCAGTTGGCCTGGTGCGCGGAAACGTAAATGGCCGGTTGCTGTGGCTGGGGTGGTTCCCCCATGAAGCGGATGTCGAGGTAGGGGGAGCCGGGAGCGCTGAGTCGTGCCATATGGGCATACTCCGCGAGCACCGCGCCCGCATTGCCCCAGACCTCCGGGACCAGTGCGCGAACCTCCTCGCGCGGCATGTCTGGAAAGGCGACCTGCAGGTTGTTGCGAATGTGCTGGCTGCGGCTGCGCAGTGCGGGGCCGGCAAGGCGCCCGAGACGCCGCCCCAGCGCCGAGGCGGCGCGCACGGGTAGCAGCCGCAGCAGCCCGTACAGCAACCCGATCAGCAGCAGGTCCACCGCCCAGAGCAGGCGTTGCAGCAGGGGGCGGCGCTGTGCCTGCTTGCGCAGTGCATTGCCCAGTATGTACTTAGCCACGATGGCTCCCGTCGTCTTGTCGCCGCGGCGTTGGGCATTCCCCGGGCCCCGGAAACAGGCTGCGCAGGCCGGTATCGAGGTCGACGCGGGCGTGCCAGCCCAGGTCCCGGGTGAGGGCCGAGTGGTCACAGACCCAGTCCGGGTGGCGGAGTTCCCGCAACTTTCCCCAGGTCAGCATCGGCGCATAGCCCAGCAGTCGCGCACCCAGCTGGTTCAGTCCCGCTGCCGCGTCCAGGATGGGCCCGGGAATCGGCAGCAAGCGCACCTTGCCGTCCCGGATACGTGCCATCGCCGTGGCGACATCATGCCAGTCATAACCCTGCGGGCGGGTGTCGCTGAGGGTGTAGGTGTGGCGGAGGCGGGCGCGATCACCCGCGTACCCGAGCCAGGCGATGATGGCTGCGACGACATCGTCGATGTGCACCAGGGCGAAGCGGTTACCGGGCTTTCCGGGCAGGGGCGCGAAGCCGCGGCGCATGAGGCGGAACAGGGGCAGCAGCTCCTGATCCCCGGGGCCATACACCGCGGGCGGGCGCAGGATGCTCCATAACAAGGTGTCGCCGCTGGCCTCCAGCGCCTGTTCGCCCAGACGCTTGCTGTGCGCATAGTGGGACAGCTGCGGCTCGCGGGCAGCCAGGGATGAGAGTTGCAGCAGCGGCGTGCCGGGCTGTCGTTCCCGCAGCTGGCGGCAGATCAGCTCGGTGCCGTGCAGGTTGGCGGGCAGAAAATCCTGCAGCGGCCCGCCACGCACGCTGCCGGCGCAATGCACCACGGCATCGGCCTGCCGCAGCCAGGTCGCTATCGCCTCGGGGTCGCTCATGCTACCGGGGACCAGCTGTACGTCGTCCGATTGCAAATGACTGACACGCTGACTGTTGCGCACCAGGGCGCGCACCCGGTAGCCGGCGGCGGGCAGTGCACGCATCAGGGCGCCGCCGATGAAGCCGGTGGCGCCACTCAGGGCAACGGTGACAGGTTTCGGGCCTGTGCGCAGGTTCACGTCCCGGGGGAGGTCAGGCCG
>JBJHBY010000285.1:0-3725 GCA_050485745.1 Gammaproteobacteria bacterium
GGTCCACGCCCCGCGCCCGGGCGCGGGCGCGATCCGCGGCATTGGGGTAGGAGATGCGGATGGAGCGATGGAACTGGCTGTTCGGATTCTTGAAGTCGAGGATGTAATGCCCCTCGGGAGTGCGCTCGTCGCCCGCTTCCTGTTTGTGCCCCCAGGGCACGGGACCCAGGGCAACCGGGTAGGCGCGCAGGCGCTCTCCGTCGCGTTTGAGGTACAGCACGCGCTCTGACTTGATCACCAGCACCTGGTCCGCCAGAGGCAGGGCCACAGCGGAGCCGGCCACGCCGACACCCAGGCCAACGATCATCAAAAGTGCCGGAAGCACTGCAAAAAGTGGACGCAACACCATTGTTATCACTGGCTTTTCTGTCTCCAGCAATGATAGTTTATTGGGGTCGGCCGGGTCGCCTAATCCGCCATCGGGTCGACCCAGCCATTGTTCTTACCCCAACAGTGTGGATCAATAGAGATCCCTCAGGATTCCCGGAACAAGGAGCTTCACCATGAAATCGACCCTGATCAAGGCTGTTTCGATCGCTGCATTTGCCGCCCTGGCCGCTGGCTGCGCCAGCAACACCCAAATTGACGATGTCCGCGCCATGGCCGAAGCTGCCCAGCGCTCCGCAGAAGAGGCCAAGCAGACGGCCGCCAACGCCGAGCGTACCGCGCAGCAAGCTCAGCGCACCGCGCAAAGTGCCGAGCGCACCGCCAACGACGCCAAGCGCAGCGCCGACGAGGCCAACACCAAGATCGACCGCGCCTTCAAGCAGTCGATGCAGAAGTAACACTCCACCGCTCCGGGGGGCGGGCGTCTTGCCCGCTTCCCGGCTTCCGCGCCTTACAGCGCGGCGTCCCATGTCCCTTCATAGGGCTCGATCAGCCACGCCGGACCCACCGCGACCGGCAGGCCCAGGGCCTCCATCACCGCCAGTTCCGCCTGCTCCCAGCTGATGTCGATCACCGAATCCGCCGTGGCCTCTTCGATGACGGCGCGCAATTGCTCCCGACGTTCGTCCCAGCTGATTTCCTCTCCGTCCATCGGCGCGTGCGCCTCAACGTAGAGCACGCCATCCTGCCAGCCCGCCTTGATTGCCTGATGCACGATGCGTACGGGTGTATCCACCGGTACGCGCTCGTAGATGTACTCGATATCCTCGGGGTACATGCGCACACAGCCCGCGGTCACCTGCATGCCGATGCCGAGTTCACGGTTGGTGCCGTGAATCAGGTAGCTGGGCAAACCCAGATAGATGGCCCGGGTCCCCAGGGGGTTGTTCGGGCCGGGCGGAACCCGCGCCGGCAGGATTTCGCCCTGCTCCGCGCGCTCGGCGCGAATCGATGCCGGCGGATACCAGCTGGGGTTGCGCGCCTTGCGCACCACGCGGGTGCTGGCCACCGGAGTGGCACGGCCGTCACGGCCGATGCTGACAGCGTAAACACTGACCTGTGCCGGGGTATCGCCGCGTGCGGGCTCGAAATGATACAGGCGCCGCTCGCCGATATTGACCACGATACCCTCGCGGCGCACCGCCGGCAGAATATGCCAGGTGGGCAGAGTGACCGGCGTGCCCTCCCGGGGCAGCCAGGCATCCACCGCCGGGTTGGCGGCACGAATGGCACCGTAACCAGTGCGGTGCCGCCGCGCGATCAGCACCAGGGTGTCCTCCTCCATGGCCGCTACCGTGCCGAGCTCTCCGACCAGATCGTTGCCCTCCGCGGGCAGCGGATAGATTCCGCTGGCGACATCGGCATGGGCGTGAACAACCGGCAGCGTGACGAGCAGGACCAACACCCCGGCAAGCAGGCGGAGTTTTCGGGCGAAGATGAGGGCAAGGGAGGCAGCAGGGGTCACGGTGGGCATCAACGGGGAAACAGGCCAGTCCAATGCATCATACCGGCTGCACCCGGCAACGCAAACCGCCAGCCGGGCCACTCAGCGCTGTCGGGCGGTCAGGCCCTGCCCGATCACACCCAGCGCCAGCAGTCCCGCCAGCAATATCAGAATCGAGGGCAGAGGCAGGTCCAGCGGCATCCCCGGCTGATACAGCCCGCTCTGAATCAGGGAGGCCAGGCCCACGCCCGTAAACAGCACCCCGAAACCATTGAGCACCAAACCGGCACGGCCGCGCAGGCGCGAGGGCTGCGACGGCGACGGAGATTCATAGCGGCGCACCAACAGCACGACCAGGGCCAGCAACAGCATGCACACCAGCAGCCACAAGGGGCGCAGGGCCCACCAGGTGAGATCGATCTCCGCCGGGGCCGGTTTCCAGCCCAGCGGGTAGACCAGATGAGCCGCCACCACCATCGCCGTCTGGTGCCACAGGAATACCGTCATCAGGCAACCGCCGAGCAGGGCAACCGGCGCCCAGCATAGCGGGCGCTGCAGCCCGCGCTGCACTGGCCCGCGCAACAACAGCGCCAGGCCAAGCTGGGCCAGGCCCAGGAAGATCAGGGCAGCTGTGGGTGGAGTACCATTGTTGGGCAGCCCGGTGCCCTCGATCGGGACCATTGACAGCGGGTAGACCCCGGAGCCGATCATCAGAGCCAAAGCCCCCGTCGCACCCAACAGCAGCCACCAGCGCCCCACCGCAACGGGCAGGCGCTGCTCCGCCCAGAGATAGCCAATCTGGTGGATTGCCACCCACACCAGCAGATAGTTGATGCCACCCACGGCCGGGTGCCCGCCGATCAGCGGACCATCGGCGAAGACTGTAAAGCGCAGCACGTCCACGCCCATGGCCAGCAGGGTGCAGGTCACAATCACCCGTACCCCGCCCAGGCGATCGTGCAACCACAGCGTCAGCGGTGTCAGTGCAGTGACCAACAGATAGGCGGCGAGGAACCACAGCGGCATCAGCGCCACGGTGAAATCGAAGATGAGGTTGTCCGCCCCCGCCCAGCGGTGTATCACTGCGGCCGCCGGCACCAGCACGACCAGAAGGGGCACCGCTGGCCGGATCAGCCGCCGCGCCCTCCCCCGCAACCAGGTGGTGGGGCCTTCGCCGCGGGCGCGGGCGCGCTGCCAGCTACTGGCGTTGACCACGCCGCCGATCAGAAAGAACACCGGCATCACCTGCCAGACCAGCGTCGCCCATTCCAGCTCGGGCAGCAATGCCAGCAAGTAGCGTCCCTGCAGCTCCCCGTCCGCCTCCATCACCACACGCACCGTCCAGTGACCCAGCACCACCAGGACGATACTGAGCACCCGCAGCAGGTCGAGAAAGCGATCGCGCTCAGCGGGGGTAGCCTCATCAATACGCTGGGCGAGCGCCATGCGGTATTCCTCCTGGCCTGATGCCTGCGGTGCGCCACTGGCAATGCGGGTGCCTTCAGTGGCAGAGTGCCGCAATTCAGCAACAAGGGACACCGCTTCGATGCCGCTGCGCCAGCGATGGTTCATTTTTCCGGTCTTCGCCGTATTGTGCAGCGCAGCCCAGCACAGCCTCGCCGCGGGCTTCGCGCTGCAGGAGGCCAATGCCGCGGGCCTGGGCCACGCCTACGCCGGGGCGGCGGCCGTGGCGGAGGACGCCAGTACCGTGTACTTCAACCCCGCCGGCATGCACCGACTGCGGCCGGGGCACCACGTCAGCGCCGCCGCCAGCGCGCTGCAGCGTGATCTCAGCTTCAGTGATGGCGGCTCCAGCCCCATCGCAGACGGCGTGCCCACCGGCACCGATGGTGGTGATGCCGGCAGCACTGCGCTGATCCCCGCGGCCTACTAC
>JBJHBY010000286.1:0-3716 GCA_050485745.1 Gammaproteobacteria bacterium
GGCCAAGCCCGGCGACATTGTCATCGCGAATACGGTCGAGGGTGCTGAAACGCTGCTCGCGGTAATCGCCACCGTGGCTGAGCCAGTTGTGGGGCTCACTGGCGGCTGCGCGCAGCCTTTCATCGCTGACATCGCGCCACTCGGGCAAGGTGCCAGCCAGGGTCACCAGGGGAACAAGGGCCAGTGCGAGGAAACCGGTGCGCGCAAGAAGGCTCATGCTGTCATGTCCACTGCCGGGGAAAGGTCGCCATTCTATCCGGCCGCCCCGCGGCGACCCAGTGGATGGACGGATTGTAATGTCCGGATTCAGTCGGGCCCACCACGCAGCCAGCTGGCATAGGGAGACTCCACCTCAAGATCGATGGCCGGTCCGAAGCCCGGAACACCGATGGCCGATGGTGAAAGGTTCAGGTCGTCACCGTCCATCACCTCGTGATCGAATCGGTAGATCACCTCCAGACGCCCCGCGCAGGCAGCTTCATCGTAGGCGTCGGCACGGGCGCGGACCGCCTCATTGCGCTCGCGCCAGGCGCGCATCGCCGCGGCACCATGGTGATTGCCCAGCATGGCCTCAACCACATGCGGCGCCAGCACGGTCGCGGAGGCATTGTTGCCGCCAAAACCCTTGGCATTGAGGATCGCCACATCGATGCCCCGCGCGCCCACTTCAATATGCTCCGGCCCGATACGCAGATGGCTGTGGTGAACATCGTCGGCAAGGTGATCGATGGTGCGGACCCCTGGAATCACGCCGTCGGCCCAGACCCCGAGTGTGGTGACCATCTGGTCGCCGGAGGCGCTGGCAATGGTATGGCCCAGATAGGCCTTGATCGCTGCCACCGGCCAGTTCTCAATGCCGAACAGACGCGCGGTCTCGTTGAGAATATGGGATTCGCTGACCCGGTTCTGCGGCGTGCCCGTGCCGTGGGCCTGCACAAAGCTGCGCTGGCGCAGAGCCTGTTCGCCAACGATGCCGCGGGCGGCGGCAGCGGCCTTGATCATGGTCAGATAATTGCCCACCCCGGGAGAGGAGATGGACTTCTTGTGGCCGTCGGCATTGACGAACACATCGGGTACGCCGGCGTGAATGCTGGCGCCGGTTTCCAGCGCCAGTTCATCGTCCATCAGCACCACGTACTGCGCACCCTCCGCCAGGGTAAAGCCACAGTTGCTGCTGAACGGCCGGCAGGCACGGCGGTAATCCGGCCGCTGCAGCCCGCGCCCGGCATCGAGCGCCAGCAGGCCGGCATCGGTGCCCAGGGCTCCCATAGCGATATAGCCCTCCATGACATCCGGCACAATGGGCGCCTCGGCCGCCCCCACCACAACCAGGCGCGCGCGCCCGCTGCGGATATCATCGATACCCAGGCGCAGGTTATAGAGAAAAGTGGCGCAAGCGCCGATGCCGGCGCCGGTGCTGCCGACGTTACCCAGCACGTAGGCATTGACGAAGTCCGCCGGCATGTCGGCCAGGCCAAACGGGCAATGCTTGGAGGTCACCCGCTTGCCACGATAGCGCGAGGCCAGCATACCGCCGTTGCCATGGTCATCGAGCTGGCCCATGGCGCTGCCCGCATAGACGCTGACCTGGTCGGCGGCGAGACGCGCGCAAAGCTGGCCCCAGTCCAGCCCCAGCGAGCCCAGTGCATCCGAGGCGGCGAAGATCGCCAGCTGCAGCCCACGAGGATGGCTGCGTGCAGGATACAGGGCCTCCGGGTTGAACCCCGTAGGCAGCTGCCCCGCAGCTCGCACCGCCAGCGCCTGCTCACCGGGCACCAGAAAGTCCACCTCACCACTGATTTCAACGCGAACCTGGCCATCGCCGAGGTCCGCCACTTTCCAGTTGGGGGGCAATGGATCCGGCAGGTTACGCGCCCGGGTCACGAGTTTCAGCAGGTCGCCATCCGCTGCGCGCGCACCCAGACGCCGGTTCAAGGGCGCACGGTCGGGATCGAACCAGTCCGCCTCGAGCTCGCGGACCAGGGTGTGCTGCAGCAGCCATTGGCGGCCGTCCGCATCCAGCCCTCCATCAGCGGGAAGACGCCCGGTCAGCGCCGCGAGGCTGCGCAGGGTACGTTCGGCGCGAACATCGTCCAGTGCGTCGAAGATCATGCGCCGGTAGGCGTGGTGAAAGGAGCTGCGCCCGGCGGGATTCACCCCACCAAAGCCAACGACCACGGGAAGACGCGCCATGCCTCTGAATCCTTGTTGCAAAGGGAGTTAACGGAACAGCGCCGATTCTACGCCCGGCACCCGATTGTGAATATGGTATTCTGGACACTTAACAGGATATAAACGACAACACCCCGATGCATGTCACCTTGCTCGCCCTGCCCCACTGCCTGCCCTCCAGTCTGACCCTGCCGCTGGAGATGCTGGCAGCCGCCGACGGCGCGGCCCGGCGCCAGCGTCGACGGCCCCGGCAGCTGGAGGTCTGTATCGCCGCGGCACCGGGCTGGATCAACGGCACCCGGGTTCCCACCCTGGGAATTGGCCTGCAACCCGACTGTTCCTGGGAGGCCGTGGCCCGGACTGACCTGCTGATCGTCCCGGCCCTGTGGCGCAATCCCCTGAACACACTGCGCAGGCTATCCCCGCTTCATTCCTGGCTGTGCCGGCTCGCGGCCGATGGCGCCCTGCTCTGTGCTGTCGGCAGTGGCAGCTTCCTGCTTGCCGCAGCCGGCCTGCTGGATGATCGCCCCGCCACCACTCACTGGTTTTACTTCGACCTGTTTGCCCGCCGCTACCCGAAGGTCGCCCTGAAGCGACAGCACCTGATCACCGAGGCTGGCAACCTGTTCTGCGCGGGCTCGGTCAACTCGGTGGCAGACCTGACCATTCACTTCATCGAACATTTCTTTGGCAATGCGGTCGCAAGGCACGTGGAAGCGCAGTTTTCTCCGGAGATCCGCCGCCCCTTCGAGCAGCACGTTTACGTGCAGGGGCATGACAACCGGCACGGCGACGAACTCGTGATCCAGGCCCAGGAGCAGCTGCGTGCCATACTGGCGGGCAGCGTATCAATCGCAGGGCTCGCCAGACAGCTGGGGGTCAGCCAGCGCACCCTGGATCGCCGCTTCCAGCGTGCCACCGGCCTTTCACCCGGGCAGTATCTGCTGAACGAGCGCCTCAACAGCGCCCGCGAGCTGTTGCGTACCACCAACCTGGGCATCGCCGAAATCGCCCTGCAGGTCGGATATACCGATGCCGGCCATTTCGGGCGCCGCTTTCGCGAGGCCATGGGGCAAACCCCGGGCGCCTATCGTCAGGCGGTGCGTGGAAAGCTGTTCTCGGTGCAGGGCGAGAGCAGCCAGGGCATGATGCTGGGGGAACAACGCCCCTTGTAAGGATTTTCACCCCTGTGGCTAAATAGCGGGCTATTCAGGCCAGACCTGCCCCCTCAAACCCAGCGGCACCTGCCGCGACACACGGAATCCAGCCGATGAACAATGACGACGTGGTGATCATCAGTGGCGCACGCACGCCCATGGGCGGCCTCCAGGGCAGCCTCAGCGGCGCCACTGCGGTGGAACTGGGCAGTATCGCCATCGGTGCGGCACTGGAGCGTTCGGGCGTTTCCGCCGAGGCTGTCGACGAGGCCATCATCGGCTGCGTGCTGCAGGCTGGCCTGAAGCAGGGTCCGGCACGACAGGCGGCGCTGCGCGCGGGGCTCACCCCCGCCACCGGGTGCACCACGCTGAACAAGCTCTGCGGCT
>JBJHBY010000287.1:0-3634 GCA_050485745.1 Gammaproteobacteria bacterium
CGCCCGGGGCGTTGATCGGGGGGATTCCCTGCTATGCTAACGCCACGGCCTGCGCTGCGGAAATCGACCAGAATTGCTGCGCAATTCTTGGGACTCGCACAGTCCTCGCGCGAAACGCTGCGCGTTTCACGACCGGGGCGCTGCGCTTCTCGGCACCGGCTCTGATGGGCCAGCCTCCGCACTACCAGCCCTCGGGCGGGGTAATCCACGGACCTTCTCAAGAAGCCCCAAAAATGACCCGAATCAAGCCACGGCGCGAGGCGTCTTGCGTCTTGCGTCTTGCGTCTTGCGTCTCGCAGATCCTAGCTCCCCTCCACCTCCACAAACTTCACCACCTTCGCCTGGGGCGTTTCGATAGCGCCCTCGGCCAGGAAGAAGCGCCAGAACACCAGGCCCAGGGCGCGGCCTTCGGTGTCGATCCAGTTGGGGTGTCCCGGGTCCTGGTGGGCGATGATCATGCGGAAGCTGCCGTCCGCTTCCAGGTGGGTCTGGGTGCGGTTCAGGGAGACCTGCCGGTTCATGTAATCGAAGGTCTGCTGGTGGCGGGTCCACAGGCAGACATTGGCGAAGCGGCACTCGGGCCAGCGCCCGGTGATCACCAGGGCCTCGTCCGGGCCAAGGAAGTAGGGCGCCATGGAGTAGGCGGCATCATAGGCGGCGAGGCCAAAATCGCCCGGCGGCACCGGCGGCGGGAACTGGTTGGGGGTCAGCGCAACGAATGCGGGTTGCTGCGCGCCGGCCATGGGTGGCATACCGAGGGTGCGGCTGCGCACAAAGCCGGCGACGCGGCGGATGCCCTGGGCCACCGTGGCATCGTCGGGCACCGCGGGCGGCGGCGCGGGGTTGAGCACCTCGATGTGCAGGACGGGCTCGTGTTCCGGATCGCCGGCGGCGCAGGCGAGCTCTTCGAAGTAGTGGCGGGTGGTGATGCGCGAGGCATCCTCCGGCAGGGGCAGCCAGTTACGCTCCGCGGGTTCGCCGCCCAGGCGAATGGTGAACCAGCCGTCGTCGTCCACATCGAACTGGGTGTCGTTGATCACCCCGGCGGTGCGGGAGGCCATGGCGCCACCCTCGGTGCCCACCTCGATGGTGATCGACACGTACACCGCGCCGGCCATGGTGCCACGCACCACGTAGGCGTGCTCCGCACTGACCGGGGCATCGAAGTAGATGGCGTCGGAGTTGTCCCCGGTGAACTTGCGCCAGGGGGTGACGATACGACGAAACTGCGGGTGCGAGGGGTCGCTCTCGAACATGCCGGCAAGGCCGCCCTCCAGCACGTGCATCAGGGAGCGATGCGCCGCGACCACGTCCTCCGGGCCATGCAGGTTCCACTCGGGCCCGGCCCAGCGTTCGTCGACTTCCTGCAGCAGGCTGATCAGCTCCTTCAATGCCTGGCGCGACTCTGTGTGCACGGTCATGGGTTCTCTCCTGGTCTGGTCTGGTCTGGTCTGGTCGATGGCCCGACGGGTTCGGCGTTTGCCCCTGAATCGGGTGCGCAGATGGCACCGCGGCGGCATTTACCGTATTGCATACGCTATCCACTTGGCAAGGCCTCCGGAGGGCAGCACTGCTCAGGCAACGGGGGTTTCACGTACAATGAAACCATCCATCGAGGTGCCCACCATGCCCACGCCCCTGCCACCCCTGCTGGAACAGCTCGCCACCCTGATTCGCCTGCCCTCGGTGAGCTGCACCACACCCGCCTTCGACATGAGCAATCGCGGCGTCATTGATCAGTTGGCGCAATGGCTGGAGGACATGGGCTTCAGCACGCGTGTGCTGCCGATCGAAGGCCAGCCGACCAAGGCCAACCTGATCGCGGTGCTGGGCAGCGGCCCCGGCGGTCTGGTGCTGGCCGGCCACACCGATACCGTGCCCTGTGACGCCGGGCGCTGGCAACAGGATCCGTTCCACCTGACCGAGCGCGAGGGCCGCCTCTACGGCCTCGGCACCACCGACATGAAGGGCTTTTTTCCGGTAGTGCTGGAGGCCGCGCGGGACCTGCGCGGCGCCAACCTGCGCCAGCCGCTGATCGTGCTGGCCACGGCGGACGAGGAGTCCTCCATGGACGGCGCCCGCCAGTTGGCCGCCCAGGGCATGCCCGGGGCGCGCTTTGCGGTCATCGGGGAACCCACCGACCTGAAACCGATCCGCCTGCACAAGGGCATGATGATGGAGGCCATCCAGGTGATCGGCAGTGCCGGCCACTCCTCCAACCCGGCCCTCGGGGTCAACGCCCTGGAGGCCATGCACGAAGTCATGGGCGACCTGCTGGCCTGGCGCTCGGAGCTGCAGGCGCGCTACAGCAACCCGGCCTTCGACGTCGCGGTGCCGACCCTGAACCCGGGTTGCATTCACGGCGGCGACAACCCCAACCGCATCTGCGGTGAGTGCGAGCTGCACTTCGACCTGCGCCCGCTGCCGGGCATGCACCTCGACGAGCTGCGCGCCGGACTGCAACAGCGGCTCGGCCCCATCGCCCGGCGCCGCGGCGTGGATATCCACCTGCGACCGCTGTTCCCCGGTGTGGAGGCCTTCGAGCAAGCGGCGGACAGCGAACTGGTGCGCGCCTGCGAGGAGCTCACCGGCACCCGCGCCGAGGCCGTGGGCTTTGCCACCGAGGCCCCGTTCCTGAAGGCCCTCGGCATGGACACGGTGGTGATGGGCCCGGGTTCGATCAACCAGGCCCACCAGGTGGATGAGTTCCTTAGCCTGGAGCAGATCGACCCGGCGGTGGCGTTGATCCGGCAACTGATTCGGCGGTTTTGTTTTTAAAGGGACGCGAAACGCCAGATGCAAAACGCAAGGCCGGTTCAGAGACTCTGAACGCACCGTGGTCTGGTCCGCGCGTCTCGCGTCTCGCGTCTCGCGTCTCGCGTCTCGCGTCTCGCGTCTCGCTTTCAGTGTCTTGCATCTTGCGCCTCGCCTCCCACCTTTTGCCTCCCCCACCCCTTGTCACCCCCCCTCACCCCACGCACAATGCACGATTCGCTCAACTCCCGCGGCAGGGGAACGACCGTGCTCACCGATCAGGACTACGTCAAATGGTTTCGCAACTCGGCGCCGTATATCAACGCGCACCGCGGACGCACGTTTGTTCTGACCTTCGGCGGCGAGGCGGTGGACGACCCCAACTTCGCCAATATCATCCATGACATCGCCCTGCTCAACAGCCTGGGGGTACGCCTGGTGCTGGTGCACGGCGCACGGCCGCAGATCGAACAGCGGCTGCAGCAGCGCGGCCTGAGCACGCGCATGCACCGGGAGCTGCGCGTCACCGACGCCGACGCCCTGGCCTGTGTCACCGATGCCGCCGGTGCGCTACGTGCGCAGATCGAGGCACTGCTGTCGATGGGCCTGGCCAACTCGCCGATGCACGGCGCCAGCATTCGAGTGGTGTCCGGCAACTTTGTCATCGCGCAGCCCCTGGGCATCGTCGACGGGGTGGACTACGGCCATACCGGCAGTGTGCGCCGGGTGGATGTGGATGGCGTGCGCCGGCAACTGGCGGAGGGCAACATCGTGCTGCTCTCGTCGATGGGCTATTCCCCCACCGGGGAGGTGTTCAACCTCGCCTTCGAGGATGTCGCCAACCGGGTCAGTTGCGCATTGGGCGCCGACAAGCTGGTAG
>JBJHBY010000288.1:0-3629 GCA_050485745.1 Gammaproteobacteria bacterium
TCCCACATCAAGCCGCTCCACTAGATGAACTGCAACAACTGCTCAGGCGTATCAGTGAAATCCCGCATGCTGTCGACCACGTGGAAGGCGCGCTCGGCGTTGCCCGGGGAATAGCTGTAGCACACCGCCTCGCGGCCAAATTCGCTGGCCGGGCGCGCGGCCAGTACCGGGTCGACGGCGGTCTTGCGGGCCTGGGCCACGAAGACGCCCCGCTGCAGGACCACCGCGGCCTCAAGTTCATCGCCCACAAAACATTCCCGCGCCCAGGCGGAGAATCCCCGGAACAACGTCTTGTCGGCCAGCAACTGTGGTGCACGCAACTGCATGCCCTGTGACTGCCACTCATGCACCAGGCGCCCGTCCAGGAACACGCGCAGCTCCGACAGGCCGTCGACCTCGTCGGTCACTTCGACGTCGTACTGGCGCGGCCCCGCCAGGTCCGGATCTGATTGCCGCGGGATATGGTTGATGGCGAGACAGGCCAGGTCCAGCCAATGAGTGCAATTGGCTCGGGCGCCGGCCAGGGTGTTGAGTTCATGGGCCGCGGCATGGACGCTGGCGCCGACCAGCCGTCGCAGCGGTGTCAGGGCTTCGGCGCAGGTGCTCAGAGGGGTACGCATGGCCTCCCCGTCAACGGCTGTCACCACACCGTCGCGATGATGAACAACGACGCGAAAACCGTGGTTGGTATCTTCTATTGCGCCCGTCATCTGCCCTGCTCCGGGCTCCAGACGCACCCGACGGCGATAGACGCCGTGGCCGTAGTCGGGATTGGTAATGGGAACAAGGGGAATCTGCATACGGAACGACTCAACCGCGGCCTCAGGGAGATCAACGCCGTCAGGCGAAGATTGATCTCATGCTATGGCGGAGTTGGAGCGCCGGCAATGGCCAGAGGGGCCAGAAACCATGTCCGGCTTGGCCCCTGACACTTCTGACTCGTGCGGCTACAAAGGCCGCAGTTCGTTCAGGCCCAGCACATTGTCGCGCAGGATCAGCTTTCTCTTCGCATCATCGAAGCGTGACAGTTCCGGGACGTAGTCCAGGGGCTGGGGCATGCCCTCGATGTGAGGCCAGTCGGAGCCGAAGATCACGTGGTCGGCACCCATGATCTCTTCCACTTCGTACACGTCGTCTTCCCAGAACGGGTTGATCCAGACGTGGTTCCTGAACAGTTCGATCGGGTCTTCCTTGTAGTAACCCATGGTGGACATGCGATCGCGGGACTGCCCGAGCTTGCGCACCAGGTCCGGGAGGAATTCTGCACCGTTTTCGATCGATGCAATGCGCAGGTTGGGGAAGCGCTCGAACAGGCGCTCGTAACACAGGGTAATCAGGAAATCGTAGGCCGCACGCTCGATATTGAAGTGCTTGATGTTCGGTGCCCAGGCGGCAAGCGCGCCGGCACTGCCGGTGCTGAATCCATCCTGCACGTATCCATGGGTGGTGTAACCGGAGTCGGCCGCATGTACCACCACGGTGATGCCCGCCTCGTTCACCCGCGCCCAGAACGGGTCGAAGTGCGGATGTGACGGGGACAGCACGCCGTCGTTGGCGGTCCAGACAGCGGAGGGTCGCATGCACACCGTGCGCGCACCCTGCTGCAGCGCCCACTCCAATTCCTCGCAGGCAAAGTCGACATCGCTGAGGGTGATGTAGGGGGAGCCGAAAATGCGGTTCTGGTAATTACAGCCCCAGTCCTCCTGCAGCCAGCGATTGAAGGCGCGAAACTGGACCTTGACTGCTTCCGGGTCGTGCTTCAGCAGTTCCTCATAAAGTACACCGAGGGTCGGGAACAGCCACATTGCCTCCAGGCCCTGCTGGTCCAGAACCTCGATACGCGCGTCGCGGTTGATGTAGCAGTCCGGCAGGGGTTCGCGCTCGCCCATCAACTGCTCCGGCTTGAGCTTGTTGGGGTTGCCGCGCAGGAAGTCCGCAATGGAGCCAGGTTTGGCGATCGGGTTCCAGGTCGGGTTGGTCACCGCGCGGGACACCTTGCCACCCACCACATGGTACATGCGGCCTTCGATCTCGGCCCATTGCACGCAGCGTGGCCGCATGTTCTTCGGCACATGCCGGGTAAAGGCGTCGTGGGATTCGTAGTAGTGGTTGTCGCAATCAAATGGACGGTAGCCGAGGTCAGACATGTTGCCACTCCGATAGGTCGATGCCGGGCGGGTCGTCCGCACACAGGCCCTGTTGCACACCTGGCCAGAATACTACGCAGTCGGGGTGGGATCGATAGGCGAAACGCTCACTCTGGCTGACTGATCTGATCACTCGGGGGCAGGTATTTCCGGGCCATTGCCCTGCCCCCCCTGTTGCGGTCCCCTGTTCCAGGCCCTGCTCCAGGTTTTACTCCGGGCTCTACTCAAGAGTACCGAACAAACGATCGAACAACAGGGTCACCGTGGAGTAATTGCCCTTGTGCATGTTCTCGTGATGCACCGCGTGCTTGCGGGTGAACCAGGTGAGCCCGCGGAAGGGAAAATAAGGCAGGTCGATATGTATGTGCGCGACCGAATTGAAGTGCAAAAAGGCGAGGTAGGTCACCGCCGCCGTTGCGACATGGTGCGGGCCGAGTAACGGGTATATCGCAAGAAACGACAGCATGAACAGCCCGATACCGATAAACGTTTCAACCGGGTGGACATAGGAGCCGTCGATCGCGGTGGGCTTGCGTGCCTGGTGGTGCAAGGCGTGTACCTGGCGGAAGTAGCCGCGCCCGTGAAACAAAAATCGGTGCGTCATGTAGTACAGGAAGTCGTAAACCAGCAGCACCGCCGCGATCTGCAGCAACACCCGCCACAGCGGCTGCGCGCTGACCAGCGTGGTCAGGGGAATGAGAACGAGAAACAGCAGGACGTTCATCAACAGGGCGATGCGCACGTTGATTTTCACCACCGGCGGGTATTTCGCCTGCGCCAGTTTCTTCTCGTCCTCGGCCCGATTGTAGTCGCGCATTCTCTGCAAGGCCGGCACACGCAGTACCAGGAACTTGCCCAGGATGGAAACCCCGATGACGATGGCCAGGGCAATCAGCCCCGCCTGCCATTCGTAATGCATCTGCGCTGTCTCCCGGTGGCAGTGGCCGCCCTTGCCCTTTGCTGCGGCGGTCTGCTCACCCTTATACGACCACCCTGCCCCGGTCTCAACCGCGCCCGCTACGAATCACCCAGCGAGTTCAAGATCCCGGCCGCCAGGGCCACACATTGCATGCGCTCCTCCATGTCATAGACCGGTGCGCAGAGAATCAGTTCGTCGGCCCGGGTGCGGCGCAGGAAGCCACGGAACCAGTCTTCCACCTGCTGCGGTGTTCCCACGGCGGACTCGCGCAGCAGGTGGCGGGCGAACTGCAGCCCCGGGTCATCCTCGGGGATGGAACCCGGCTCCACCGGCTGCAGCTGCCCGGGATCGCCCTGTCGCAGGGCCCGGTAATGGTGATCGAGGGCGGACTTCATGCGCAGGGCATCGGCCTCGGTGTCGGCGGCAAAGACGTTGACACTGACTGCGGCCCAGGGCCGCTGCAGATACGCCGAGGGCTGGAACTGTTCCCGGTACACATGCAGGGCGTGGTCCAGCAGGTCCGGGGCAAAGTGTGCGGCAAAGGCATAGGGCAGGCCCAGGGC
>JBJHBY010000289.1:0-3604 GCA_050485745.1 Gammaproteobacteria bacterium
ATCTGGAAGGCCTCCGCTTCCGGACTGCCGGCCTTGCAGTGGACATGTTCAACCAGCTAGGCATGTCGACGGTTCAGATGGCGCCGGCGGACATCGTGCCCGCGCTTGATCGGGGCGTCCTCGATGCGGCCGAGTTCGCCAGCGCGACCGATGACCGGGTAATGGGGTTCCCGGACGTCGCCAGGTACTACTACCAGCACAGCTATCACATGATGAACAACCCCTGCGAAATAATGATAAACCGACGTCGCTACGACAGCCTGCCCGACGACATCAAGGCCATTCTCAAACATGCCGCGCACGCGGCAAGCGCCGATATGCACTGGAAAAATATGGACCGGATGTCCAAGGACTACATCGAAATGCAGGAGGACGGCGTGCAAACCAAGCGGACTCCTCCCGAAGTGCTGCGCGCTCAGCTCAAGGCCTGGGACGCGGTCATCGAGAAACACTCCTCGGACAACGCCGTGTTTGCAAAGGTCATCGAGTCGCAGAAGGCCTGGGCGCGTCGGGTGGTCTACTGGCATAACGAAGTAACACCCGATCAGGAACTCGCTTACGAACACTACTTCGGTTGAAGCGATCTTCGTGGCCGAAATACCCGGATGAGCCGCCGGGAAAGCATTCCCCGGCGACTTGATCCGCAGTAGGAGCAGATATGAGCGAGCGTGGGCATTGGCCGATGGCCAACCGACTGATTCGGCTGGCCGATGCGCTCAGCACCTCCGCCGGCCGCCTATGTACCTGGCTGATCCTGGCGTTGACGTTGCTGATCTCGTACGAGGTTTTCTCGCGCTATGTGCTGGGAAAAGCACATACCTGGGTGTTCGATACGAGCTACATGATGTACGGCACAGTTCTACTCGTTGCCGGGGCCTATACCTTGGCCAAGGACGGCCACATCAGAGGAGATCTCCTCTACGGGTCGCTGTCACCGCGAACGCAGGCGACGTTCGACCTGATTCTGTATCCGCTTTTCTTCATCCCCGGAATTCTTGCCCTGCTCATTGCAGGTTACGTCTATGCCGAGGCCGCTGTTCTCAGTGGTGAGCGTTCATCACTCAGCCCTGGCGGGCCACCGGTCTGGCCGCTACGGGTGGCAATTCCGATTGCTGCCGCATTGCTACTGCTGCAGGGACTGGCCGAGATTCTCCGCGCCATTGTTTGCCTCCTGACCGGCGCCTGGCCCCCACGCCCCCCGGATGTGGGCTCCGCCGAGGAACTGCTGTCCACCTCAACCGACAAACCGAACGCCTGGAGACAGGAGCCATGAACAACACGGTCCGCGTGGGATTTGGCCTATTGGCCCTCGTTGTGGCGCTGGTTGTGGCGCTGTTCCTGTCGGCGGAGGAAATGAGCGACGGGCATGTGGGCCTGTTGATGCTCGGGCTCGTCGTAACATCAATCATGCTGGGCTTCCCAGCCGCATTCACCCTGCTGGGAATGGGTGTGCTTTTCGGTCTGTATGCCTTCCAGGGCGAGTGGGATATTGTCATGCGGCTGGTTGTCCAGCGGGCCTGGGCGACCGTCACCAATGACGTACTGGTCGCCATTCCCCTGTTCATCTTCATGGGCTACCTGGTTGAACGGGCAAACCTTATCGAGCGCTTGTTCAAGGCCATGCACCTGGCGATGGCAAGTGTGCCGGGCGCCCTGGGCGTCGCCACGCTCGTTACCTGCGCACTGTTCGCCACCGCCACCGGGATCATCGGCGCCGTGGTTGCGGTAATGGGGTTGCTGGCTCTACCGGTGATGCTAAAAGCCGGTTACAACGTCAAGCTTGCGAGCGGCATCGTCGCGGCCGGCGGTTGTCTTGGCATACTCATCCCACCCTCCGTCCTGCTGATCGTCTATGGGGCTACCGCCGGGGTGTCTGTGGTACAACTTTATGCCGGAGCCATATTCCCCGGACTGATGCTGGCCGGGCTGTACGTGGCCTATGTGGTGGTACTGAGCCTGTTCAAGCCTGCCCTGGCGCCGCCCTTGACCCGTGAGCAGCGGCAGGTGCCGGTTCCGGCGTTTGCCCAGGCGGTGGGGGCGAACCAAAGCACCTCCGCGCTCACCACGTTGATCAACGCGGTCAAGGGCAAACGCAACGGCGACGTCCCCCTCTCCACCCTCGTTCAGTACACCGGCCTGACCATGCTCCCGCTGTTTGCATTTGTCGCAGGGGCGCTTTATGTGCACCGGCAACTTGCAGCAGATGACGCGGGCCTATTCTCGGCTGGTCCCGGTTTCTGGTTGGTGAGCCTCGTTGCGGGCGGCCTGCTGTTGGCTTTCTACGCGCGCTTGAACGTTGCCCGCCTTGAAATCGCCCGCATGCTTCTCAGCTCTGTGGTTCCGCTGGCCGCGCTCATCATCGCCGTTCTGGGGTCCATCGTCTTCGGGTTGGCCACGCCGACCGAAGCGGCTGCAGTTGGTTCAATGGGCGGGTTACTTCTGGCGCTGGCCTATCGGCGATTGAACATGACCATGCTGCGCGAATCGCTTTACCTGACCGGCAAGACAACGGCGATGGTCGGATGGCTGTTCATCGGCGCCAGCGTGTTCTCTTCTGTATTCGCTCTGCTGGGAGGCCAGCAACTTATTGAGAGCTGGGTATTGGAAATGAACCTGACCCCGCTTGAATTCATGATTCTGGCCCAGGTGATCATCTTTATACTCGGATGGCCTCTGGACTGGACCGAGATCATCGTGATCTTCGTGCCGATATTCGTCCCCTTGCTCGACCACTTCGGCGTTAATCCGCTCTTCTTCGGCTTGCTGGTGGCCATCAACCTGCAGACTGCATTCCTGTCACCACCGGTGGCCATGGCAGCGTTCTACTTGCGAGGCGTTGCGCCGCGGGGAGTAACACTTAATCAGATATTCCTCGGCATGCTGCCATTTCTCTGCATCCAGGTGACCGCCATCGTGATTCTGTACACGTTCCCCTCCATAGCGCTGTGGCTGCCGGCGCAGCTCTATGGCTAAAGGTGGACGACGATTCGATGTGTATCGCTCAGCTCAGGTACCACGGTAATCCCCCCGTTTTTGGCAGCAGCCAGACGTAGAGGTTATGCAGCACTTAGCGGCTTAATCCGACTCACTTCTTTCTTGACCGACTGGGCCGCCATCCAAAGATCAACAGATCGCTGTGCATTCAGCCAGAATTCCGGAGAGTTACCAAACAGACGTATTCAAGCTTTCTGGCAGCGCTCGGTGCGACATTCGCAGGAAACTTCTTTGACTTACCTAACGTCGCCTTCTCACGCTCTCTGCATCACAGCATGGTAGCCATGCTCCAATGCCTGCAGCGTGGAATCCAGCGAGGAAATCGGTTTCAACAGTGCCTCCCGATGCGCGCCGGCCAGCGGCGTGAGCGCGACATGGGTAACCACCACCCCGGACTGTGCGCCCAGCGTCGAACGCTTCACGTGCACCTCGAACAGCCAGCCATTGGTGAGCAGGAACGCGAAGTCCTCCTGGCTGCTGATGCGGCGTCCGGAGATGGACTCCACGCAATCCATCGCGCTCTTGCCCTGCAGCACACGGCGTATGCGCTGGCGCAGGCTGGTGGAGGTATAGCCCTCCCGCAGGCAGTAGCTATCGGCCTCGCCCAGGC
>JBJHBY010000290.1:0-3600 GCA_050485745.1 Gammaproteobacteria bacterium
GCCATGGCGGGGTTGCCGCCGTGCACGATCAGGGCGCGCAGCTGATCGTCGCCGGGTTCGAGGATTTCATCGAGCAGTGTGCCGGTGGGTAGTTCGCCGTCCAGCAGCCCGAAGCCAAAGCGGCTCTGGTAGCCCTGCTCCCACCAGCGCTGGGCGGGCATGACCTCGGCCTTGCGCGGCCAGCGCGGCAGGATGGCGCCGGGGTTGGGGACCTCCTCGCCCTCGCGGACAAAGCGCCCGCAGATCACATTGAGGGTTTCCACAAGATGCTCGGCGAGGTTGGAGTGCGGCGACATATCCGGGCCGGTGGCGCTGGTGGCGGCGCCGCGGCGGCACTGTCGGGCAAACAGCTCGGTGGCGCTGATGAGGTCATCGGTGCCGATGCCGGCGCGCCCTGCCACGTAGTCCGGGGTGAAGGGTTCGACCGCGGCACGCAACGAGTCGAGATCACCGACATGGCGCGCACAGAAGTCGTGATCCTGCCAGCCGTTGTCGAGCACGAGGCGGATCATGCCCGCCAGGATGGTGGCGTCCTCCCCGGGCAGGGGCTGCAGGAAGACATCCGCGTTGCGCGCGGTCTCGCTGAGGCGCGGGTCGATGACAATCAGCTTCATGCCGCGCTCGAGGGCCTGCTTCAGGCGCTTGGCGGGGTTGCGGGTGTCGAAACCGAAGGTCGAGATCGAAACCAGCGGGTTGCCGCCAACGATCATGAACACGTCTCCGCGGTGGAACGGGTCGCGCCCGGCCGGCCACACACCGATACGGCCCGCGGTCACGTACTTGGCGGACTGGTCGATGGTGACCGTGGAGAACATCTTGCGCGAGCCCAGGGCACGCAGCCACTCGTTCAGCAGCATCAGCGAGGTGGAGGTGAAAAACGCACCGCCTCCCTTGTAGCCACCGATGGCGTCCGCACCGTGGCGCTGGCGGATGTCCGCGAGCCTTGCGGCGATCTCGTCCAGCGCCTGTTCCACCCCGATGGGCTGGAAGCTGCCGTCCGGTTGCCGCTTGAGCGGGTGCAGGATGCGCTCCGGGCTGTTGTGGGCGGCGCTGGACTGCAGACCCTTGAAGCAGGCATAGCCCAGGGTGTACGGGTCATCCCGGTCGGCGTCGATGCGCAGCAGGCGTTCCTGCTCGTCCACGGTGACGACGGTGCCGCAGTGACCCATGCACATGCGGCAGAAGGAGCGTCGGGTTTGCGTGGCCATGATTCACCTCCGGGTCCGGCGCGGGTTCAGGCCTTTTGCAGGTGCTCCGCAATCCAGCCCAGCAGCATGTCGTAGAAGCCGCGTACGATGTTCGTGGCTTCTTCCGCACTGACGCCGTCTTCCTGCGCGGAACAGTGCCAGTCGATGCGGCAGCGGTTACCACCCAGGTCGATGACCCGCGCCGTGGCGCGGTAGCCGGTCACCGGCATGGGCAGGCCGCTGGGGATGGTGTAACTCATGGTGCGGGTCTGCGCGTCGAGGACTTCCAGCTTCTCGTCGATCGGCTCGGCTCCGGGCATGTGGATGCGCCGCACCATGCCCACGCCCTGGCCGATCACCTCGACCTCATCCATGCCCGGGGCCCAGCTGATGTTGCCGAAGTCGGCAATCAGCTCCCAGGCCTTGTGGGCGGGAACATCGATCTCTTTCTGTACTGTCAGGTCGATCATGGGGGCTCCTTGCTGCCATTGTTGCTGCTGTCGTGAGTGCTGTAGTACTGCCGAGGCTGTCAATCCGGCCAGCATACGCCTTTCAGTCAACAGGGAGATCGCCCATCTGGATGAGGGTGTACAGTCGGCGCGGAGCGGTTGTCTCGGGCCGGGCGGCTTGATATTTTAATGATATCTCCTTAGAAGGGACCGGATCACGATGAAATTCTGGCAGGCGGTACCCTGGATGGAGCCCGAGCAGCTGGTGCCGGTGGCGCAGTTTGCCGAGGAGCTGGGCTTCGAAGGCATCCTCAATGCAGACCACGGCGTGTTCCCGCAGGCGGTGAAGACCCCGTACCCCTACTCTGCCGACGGCAAGCCGCCGATGGCCGCGGATTCGCCCTACCCCGACTGCTGGGTCAGCCTGGCGTTTATGGCGGCAGCGACCACGCGTCTGCGCTTCTCCACCTCGGTGTACGTGCTGCCCCTGCGCAACCCCTTCGAGGTGGCACGTGCTACGGGTACCCTGGCCCTGTTCAGCCACTTCCGCTTTGCCCTGGGCATCGGCGCCGGCTGGATGAAGGACGAATTTGACATTTATGGTGTTGAATTCCGTGGCCGCGGCAAGCGCATGGATGAGATGATCGATGTCCTGCGCAAGCTCTGGGCGGGGGGCATGGTGGAACATCACGGCGAATACTTCGATTTCGAGCCCCTGCAGATCGCCCCCGCTCCCGAACGGCAGGTACCGATTATCGTCGGTGGCGGCAACCCGGCGGCCCTGCGGCGCGCGGCGCAGCGTGGTGATGGCTGGATCGGCGCCGGCAACCACCCCGATGAGGTCCCGGGGATTCTGGCAGAGCTCAAACGTCTGCGCGCCGAAGCGGGCAAGGGCTGGGAGGGCTTCGAGACCATCATCGGCCTGACCACGCCGCCGGATGTCGATACGTTCAAGCGCCTGCGGGATCAGGGCATGACATCGGGGGTCAGCTACCCGTTTCTGTACAGTCTGGGGCTGCGCTCCTCGCTGGACGACAAGAAGCGGGTCATGGAGCAGTTTGCCAACAGCGTTATCCGCCACTTTGACTGAGCGTCATTCGATAACAGGAGCTTCGATCATGAACACGGAACAGCAACTGCGCGACCTCGGCCTGCCACCGGCGGACCAGATCGGCTTCGTGGTGCGTAATCTGCGTGAATGGACGCAGCGCTACGAACCGATGTTTGGCCCGTTTCGCTACATGGACGGCTCGGTCCAGGCGGCGACCTATCGCGGGCGCGAGGAAGACGCGAAACTGGCGATCGCATTCGGTCGCAGTGGCGACCTGGAAATCGAGTTCATCGAGTGGCAGGGCGGTCACGGTCCCCATCGCGAATTCATCGACAGCGGCCGCGAGGGCATGCACCACATCCGCTTCCGCGTAGAGGACACGAATCGCTGGATCGAACAGGTCAAGCCGCTGGGCTTCGAGGTGATCTGGTACAAGAAGTGGAGCGAAGACACGATCTTCGCCTATCTGGAAAGCCGGCACGATGGCCTGATGATCGAATTCCTGCAGATGCCGGAGGGCGGTCCGGGCGCCAATGCCGGGCTGAAACGGCAGCAACGTGGACGGCCCGACGATCAGTCAACGCACAATAACCACGGAGATCCGGTATGAATGAACTCGAACAACTCCGGCAGGAACTGCAGGCACAGCGCGATATCGAGGCGATCAAGGTGCTCAAGGCGCGCTACATTCGCCACATGGCCCTGAACCAGTGGGATGAGCTCGAGTCCCTGATGACGGAAGATGCCGAATCCGCCTACTCCGATGGCAAGTACACCTTCAACGGCCGCGCGGCGCTGATGAGCTTTCTGCGCGAGGCCAACGCCACCGGCAGGCAGATCTCCTGGTGGCTGGTGGGCATGCCGGAAATCACCCTGATCGACGAGCAGCGCGCTACTGCCATCTGGGGCATGC
>JBJHBY010000291.1:0-3585 GCA_050485745.1 Gammaproteobacteria bacterium
GGGCTGCCTCTTCCAGGCGCTGCAGCCCCAATTCATCAGCCAGCTGGCGCAGCGCGGCAGCTTGGTGGGGCACTGATGCCGGTGTGGCCGCGGTTGCGGGCGCCGGGGAAGACGGTTGGGGCGGTTCGGTTCGGGGGGGGGTGCCAGGAGGTACTGCAGTGTCGCCGTTACCCTGTGGTGGTGTGGATGGGCGTGCGGTGATGTCCCCGGCGGTGGCGCTGGTTTCCGGTGGCAAGTTCAACAGGGCGTCGATGTCCACGGCGTCCGGGGCGGGCTGCGGGTTCGGCACCCGTATCGCCTGCTGCTCGGCGGGAGCATGGTCGGCGCGACTGCCCTGTTGCCACCAGGCGTCGTCATCGGCTGCCGCGCCGGGCTGCAACCAGGCGTCGTCGGGGCTCCGGCCCGATGTGCCGCCGAGCAGGGCCAGTGGGTCGGTATCCTGGGGCGGCTCCCAGCCGGCACTGCCGCCGCTGTCCACGGGAGTGGCGGTGGACCAGGTGGAGCCCGGTGCCGGCGGCGTGGCTGCAGGTTCGAGCCAGCGATCGAGGTCGTCCAGCGGCGCTGACGAGGCCGAAGCCGGTGGCGGTGCTGGCGGCACGGGGGCGGCCGCAGGTGCTGCGGGAGTGGCGCCGAGGCCGTCGAGCACGCTGCCGCCGAGGTCGGGCGCGGCCCGTGCCGGCTGACGCAGGTCAGCACGCAGCCGAAATGGGCCGATGTCGACCAGGTCACCGTCGCGCAGCGCGACGCTGTTGCCCTGGCCGAGGGGCTGTGCGGCGCCGTTGATGAAAGTGCCGTTGGTGCTGTGGTCGATCAGCACATAACTGCCGCCCTGGCAACTGATGGTGGCGTGGTGTGATGACACCACGCGCTCCGGATCCGGCAGCACCCAGCTGTTGTCGGCGGCGCGCCCGAAACTGCCGCCCGTGCCGGCCAGAACCTGGCTCTGGCCGGCCAGTCCGGTTTGCGGCGGGGCAGTGATGACGGTAAGGACGAGTTCCATGGTGGCTACTTTATCCGCTGACGTGCTTGCAAAAAAGCGTGTGTTGGCCGGCAGGGCCGTCGGGAGCTTCACTATAGACGGGTTTGGCCCCTCTGTCGGTGCTGATCGCCCCATGGCGCATCCCCGGGAAGCACTGTGGGGC
The DNA here is from genome assembly GCA_050485745.1 of Gammaproteobacteria bacterium. Lineage (GTDB taxonomy): Bacteria > Pseudomonadota > Gammaproteobacteria > Pseudomonadales > CAMLJR01 > JBJHBY01. The sequence goes on from JBJHBY010000291.1 coordinate 1,143, forward strand.
ATGGATATATACAATACTCCCCTCTAGAATGCGTGGTTTGATCCCGGGCCGAGCGTGGTTCCCGGGGCACCGGGATTCGGCTGCGGCCGGTTCAAAGGATGCTGCAGCGATGGCCGCAGGCGATGACGACAAGACCCGCGTGGTCGGCACGGGTGCCGCGGTGGGCGATGTTGCGGCCGGGGATGAGGCCACCCGGGTGCTGTCGTCGCCGCAGTCGACGTGGCCCGGCGAGGCCTCCGTGGCGCCCACCGGCGGCGCGGTCATCAAGCAGCGCTTTGTGCTCGAGGAGGTGCTGGGCAGCGGTGGCATGGGCGCCGTCTACCGTGCGCTGGACCTGCGCAAGCAGGAAGCCGACGATCGCGACCCCTATGTGGCGGTCAAACTGCTGAACGAAGATTTCAGGCGTCACCCCGACGCGTTCATCTCGCTGCAGCGCGAGGCGCGCAAGTCCCAGACCCTCGCCCATCCCAATATCGTCAACGTCCACGACTTCGACCGCGATGGCGACCGGGTCTTCATGACCATGGAATACCTGCGCGGCGAACCCCTGGACAAGCTGTTGCGCCAGCATCCGCAGGGGCTGGAGCGCTCCCGCGCCCTGGCCATTCTGCAGGACATTGCCGCCGCTCTCAGCTATGCCCACTCCCATCGCATCGCCCACTCGGACCTCAAGCCCGGCAACGTGTTCGTCACCGAACGCGGTGTGGCCAAGGTGCTGGACTTCGGCATCGCCCGTGCCGTCTCGGATATCGGCAGCGATGACGCCGCAGCGGATGCCGTGGCCCTGACCCGGTTCGACCCTGCGAGTCTCGGTGCGCTGACCCCGGCCTATGCCAGTGTCGAGATGCTGGAGGGGGCCGAACCGGTGCTCAGCGATGATTTGTACGCACTGGGCTGTATCGCTTATGAGTTGCTCACCGGGCGCCATCCCTTCGAGCGCAAGACCGCGCTGGAGGCGCGCCGGGAGGGCCTGGTGCCGCGGCGCATCCCCGGCTTGTCCCGGCGACAGTGGCGCGCCCTGCAGGGCGCGCTGGCTTTTGAGCGCAAGGCGCGCATCGGCAGTGTCGATGAGCTGATTCGGGCCTTTGATGGCAGGCGCAAGCCACTACTGCTGGCAGCCGGGGTGATTCTGGCTGTGGCCCTGGGCCTGGCCGCCGTGGTGCTGTCCCAGCGCGGAGCGCCAGAGGCCGACCTCGGGGAGCTGCGTGCCGGTTTCGAGATCGAGGTCGAACGGCGTATGGCCCAGGGTGAGGTCGATCGCCTGCTGGCGGACATCGGCTATGGCCCCGGCTGGCTGCGGGCCTTTGCGGCGGTTTTCGACGATTACCGTGCCCTGGTCGCCGAGGATGACCCGGAGATGCTGGGCCGTCGCGAGCAGCTGGCACAGGCGCTGCTGGCCGAGGCGACGCGACAACGCGAGGCGGGAGAGCTGACCGAGGCGGAGCGCCTGCTCGATGCGGCAGCGGCCTGGGGGGCTGACCCCCACGCCGAACGCGAGCGACTGGGGGAGGCCGTGACGGCGGAGCGAGAGCGGCTGGCCGCGGCTGCCCGCGAGCAGGAGCGTCAGGTGCAGCAGGAACGGGAGCGCCGTGCCCGCGAGCAGCAGGCGGCGGCAGAACGCGAGCAGCGCGAGCTGTCGATGCAGCGTGTGCGCGAGGCGGAATCCGCGGTGCGGGATAGCCTGGCCTGTGCCGCACCCCCTGATCTTGACGCCGCCGCCGCGGCCCTGCAGACCCTGCAGAGTCTCGATGCCGCCAGGGAGCGTGCCCTGCGCCCCGAGCTGGCTGGAGAACTGGCGCGCTGCATCCGGCAACTGGGCCACAGCAATCCGGCCGCGGCGCAGCGCCTGCGCGACGCGGCTCTTCCCCTGTTCCCGGGCGCCCCCCTGGCGGAGCTCGTGATCGACCACTGCGCCCCTCTCGCGCCCGGTTCCGGAGGACGCGGCGCCCGTTTTACGTGTACCGACCCCCTGCGCGATGGTGGTCGCGGTCCCCAGCTGGTGGTTGTTCCAGGAGTCGACGGCGGGCCTGCATTCGCCATTGGCCGCCTCGAGCTGGCGGTCGAGGACCTGGCGCGATTCTGTGCCGGCAGCCCCCTGTGCCAGCCCTCGGATTTCACCGGCGGTGACCTGCCGGCGACGGGGCTGAGCCGCTCCCTGGCGGAGGCCTATCTGGTCTGGCTGACGGAGCAGACGGGGCAGGCCTATCAACTGCCCACCTCCAGTCAATGGGCCCATGCAGCCCGCGCCGATGGCGAACTGGACCCCAACCGCAACTGCACGGTTCGTGCTGGCGGGCTGCGGCGTGGTGGCAGTGCCGTACCGGTGGGCAGCGGCCGCGCCAACGCCTGGGGGCTGGTCAACGCGGTCGGTAATGTCCAGCAAATGGTCCTCGACCGTGGGCGGCTGGCCGCCGCGGGGGGGCAACACAGCGACCCCCTCGAT
>JBJHBY010000292.1:0-3576 GCA_050485745.1 Gammaproteobacteria bacterium
GGCCAGGGCGACGCGCTGACGCATGCCGCCGGAGAGTTCATGGGGATAGGCACTGGCGAACTTCGTCAGGCCGACGCGCTCGATGAAGTGGTCGACGGTGCCCTCGGCCAGGGCCAGGCGGTCGCCGTTGATGCGCAGGCCGTAGGCGACGTTGTCACGCACGCTGAGCCAGGGGAAGGAGGTATAGCCCTGGAACACCATGCCGCGGTCCCGGTGCGGGCCGGTGACGGCCTCTCCGGCCAGGCTGATGCGCCCGGTGGTGGGCGCCTCCAGCCCGGCGATCATGCGCAGCACCGTCGACTTGCCGCAGCCCGAGGGGCCCAGCAGGATACACACCTGCTGGGGCTCGATGTCGAAGCTGACATCCTGCACCGCCACCACCTCGCGGCGGCGCGCACTGAAGGTCTTGCCCACCCCGCGCAGGCTGAGTGCGCCGCGCTGCGCCGTTGCGGGTGTGGGTGTAGGTGTGGGCAGCTCCAGGTTCAGCGCGGCGCTGTTCATGGCATCTTCGGGTCGAGGCCCGCCTCCTTCAGCACGCCGTACAGCGGGCCCAGCTTGACGCCCTTCTGCCAGGGGTGGGTGTTCTTGACCATGCCGAACTTCTGCCACCACTCGCTGGTGGTGTTCCAGTGCTCGACGATCTGGCCGTTGCGCATGCCCAGGGGCAGGTCGCCCTCGATCAGGCCCATGAAGCGACCGGCTTGCTCCCGGTCGAAGACCATGATGCCGCCCTTGTGGATGTCGCCATCGGCGCCGATCACCATGGCCACGTCATCCGGGCTGAACTGGATGGCACGGGCGATGATGCGGTTGCCTTCCTCGGGGTTTTGCTTCCACCACTCCACCGCGGCGAAGTAGGCCTTCATTGCCAGGCGTGCGGCTTCGGGGCGTCGCTCCAGAAAGCGAGACGCCATGTACATGCCATCGCCGAGCAGGGCACTGCTGATCCACTGTTCCTCGCTGGAGGTGGCGGCGACGGTCGCACCCGGCATGCCGCGCAGCACGGCGCTGCCGAAGGGCTCCCAGAATTCGCCGGCGGCGACGTCGCCACCGAGCATGGCGCCCACCGCCTCATCCATAATCACGTTGACGTAGGTGACGTCGTTGAGGCCGACGCCGTTCTGCTCCAGCCACATGCCCATGAAGATCTGGGTGAGGCCACCCTCAAGCACGGCGACGCGCTTGCCGACGAGGTCCTGCGCGGACTCGATGCCCGGTGCCAGGATGATCTTGTCGGTGCCGTAGGAGGGGTTGGTGTAGGTCACCAGGCGCACCGGTACATTCTCGTCGACGGCGATGGGGCCGTACTCCACGGTGCTGGAGGTGACGTCGATGCGGCCCGCGGCCATCAGGGCAAAGCTTTCGTAGGGGTCCTCGATAATCTGGATATCGAGGTCGATTTCCGGCACCAGGTTTTTCTCCCGGGCGATGTACCAGAAGCCGTAGCCCGGCCAGGAAAACAGGGACACGCGGACTTTCTCCGCGGCCAGGCCGGCACTGCTGAACAGCAGTAACAGGCTGGCGGCGAGCAGGCGGGTGAGCCCGCGCAGGGTTCGGCTCTCTCGGTTTGGCATGGCGGTGACTCCTCGTCGGGAAACAGGTTGGGTCAGGTCAGCGGCGGTTGCGCCGCAGGTAGGGAAACAACAGCCAGTGCAGGCCGCGGAACAACAGGTCGCAGGTCAGGCCGAGCAGGCCGATCACCAGGATGCCGGCCATGATGTCGTCGACGTGAACAAAACGCCGCGCGCGCATGATCATCGCGCCGATGCCGTCGGTGGCGGCGACGATCTCGGCGATCACCAGGTAGGTCCAGCTCACCGCCAGCATCTGCCGGCAGGTATCGACAATGCCGGGCAGGGACGCGGGCAGGATCACGGTCCACAGGATGATCCGGCGCGAGCCGCCCAGGGTGCGCGAGGTCTCGATGAAGTCCACCGGTGTCTGCCGTGTGGCGTCGCTGATCAGCGTGATCAGGAACCAGATCACGCCGAGCATCAGCAGCGCGATCTTCTGCGTGTCGCCGGTGCCCAGCCACATCAGCAGCAGCGGGATGAACGCCGGCGCCGGCAGGTAGCGGAAGGCCGAGACCAGCGGGTTGAAGAACGCCGACACGGTGGGAAATGACCCCATCAGCACGCCGATGGGCAGGGCGATGGCCACGGCCAGGCCAAAGCTGATCAGGATGCGCTTGAGGCTGGCCAGCACGTCGCTGGCAAAGCCGCGCTCGGTGAACAGGACGTGCAGGGCTTCCAGCACCTGCACCGGGGTGGGGAACAACGGGTTGTCCTGTGCGCTGGCGGATTGCTGCCACAGGGTCAGGAACAGGGCCCAGGCGCTGATGCCCAGGGCCACCTTCATGCCGGTGCCGACCGGCTGGCCGAACTCGAACAGGCGGCGCGGGCGTGGCACCGGCGTCACCGGGCCGGCTGCGGTTTCGGTTCGCGTCGGTCCCGGCCGGGGAGGCGCGGGTCTCGCCGCCACCGGCACGGCGCCGGGCGAGACACTGGCGGGAATCGGTTCGAGCATGGCGCGGTCCTCGTCGTGTTGCGGCTGCTGCGCGCTGGATCAGAAGGCGGTGAGAAACGACAGGCCGTTGATGCCCACGGCGTCTCCGCGGTGGATCGTCTCGCGCACATCGTTGTCGCCGTAGTCCTCAGCCATCACCCGCGCCATGCGGTGGCGGTGAAAGCACACCAGTTGCGGCCACAGGCCAAACTGCTGCGGGCTTTCGCGACCCTCGTAGAGCTGTGCGTGCAGCGCGGGCAGGCGATGCCAGGCCAGGGTGGGGCGGGTGTGGTGCGCGTTGTGATAGGAAAAATTCAGCGCCAGCAGGTTGAGCCAGGGCCAGCGGGTGGAGATCAGGTTGGTGTAGGTGTTGCGCTCTTCGTAGGCGCGGTCGCCCTTGTGTTGCGGCACGAAGTCCTGCGCATCCAGTGCGTAGTCGATCTCATAGTTGTGCTGAAAGGCATCGAAGAAGCGCAGAAACACCAGGAACAACAGATAGGCAATGACGTAGCCCAGGGCTGCCAGCGGAGCGAACCAGGCGATCAGCGCGAACAGGCCAAAGCGCACCAGGGTCACGCGCACCACGCGCCCGCGCTGTTCGCGCCGGGATGGATAGACAAAAGGCGCGGCGATCAGCATGGCGTGCATGATCAGCTCCACCGCAGGGATGTGCAGCCATTCCAGGGCATAGACCACGCGCCGCACCCGTGGATGCCGGTTGAGCCAGGCGCGGTAGTCAAAGGCCACCAGCTCGCAATTGTCGACGTGGTGACGCATGTGCTTGTAGCGGATGTCTTCATAGGTGCCGTAATTGCTGCCGGTGATGACGTTGAGCCAGCGTCCCAGCCTGGTGTTGTGCTCGACCTCGCGGAAGACGGCGTTGTGGCCGCAGTCGTGCAGCAGATAGGCAGCAATCGCCATGCCATGGGCGAGGGCGATGACCCCCAGGGTCATCAGCACGGGGCCGCCCTGGAACAGTGCCCACCAGCCGCCGAAATAGGCGAGCAGGATGTAGCCGATGGCCATCAGGTTGGGCCACAGGCCCTGCGGGTCGCGAAAGTACGCTTGCAG
>JBJHBY010000293.1:0-3549 GCA_050485745.1 Gammaproteobacteria bacterium
GGCCACTGCTGCTGCAATTGCAAGCTTCTTCATAGTGCAAATCCTCTTGTCGGTTATCGTGAAGGCCTACCCGCCGGTTCTGAGGCCCCATCTCCGATGGGACTGGTTCTTTCCGGTCCTGGCGCCGCTTCCCCTGCTGGTTCCGCGGTGGCCTTGCTGCTCTTTTTATGTTTTTCCTCGCAGCCTGTGCCCGGTATGGGCACAACGTTCATCACGTTGTTTGCATCAGAGTGGTCGATCCTCCTCCAGAGGCGCCGATCACCTGACATGACAGTTTTACTCTTCCTTCCGACCTGGCCGTACCATCCCTCGCCGGGCACCGACGAATACCGGTCAGGCGCCCATAGACAATCAAATCCTGTGCCAATACCAAACTTGACCCAAATAAACAAGAACTTAGGACATATCGAACGATAGAGCCCGGGCGATTGCCGACAAAAAGGCGGCGGAGTGTAAAAAAAATCGTCGACACATCGGTGTCAAACTCCAAAAACCGGTCAAATGATCAATAAAAGCCCCGGCAGCTTCGGGCCAGAACTGTGAAGTCGATCACAACCCGCCCGCTAGCCAAGGGTTTTTCCAGCTCTAAGGGCAAGCAGCAGCGCCCGATGAGCTGTAAGAATTACCGACAGTTCGCACAGGTGGCCATGGCGGGGGCAGCTCCCTATACTTGCCCACACAACGATAAGACTTTCTGAAGCCGGAGTTTTCCCATGCCCGCCCCTGCCTACGCGAAGCGCCTGGCCGCACTGGTTTTTTTTCTGTCCGGCTGCGCGGCCCTGACTTTCGAGACCGTGTGGTTCCACGTTGCCAGCACCGTGCTCGGCTCCTCGGTACACAGCGCCGCCTCGGTACTGGCGGCCTTTATGGCCGGCCTCGCCTTGGGCAACGCCGGCCTGGCCTGGCTCGGGCGGCATGTCAGGCGCCCGTTCCGTTGGTACATCGCTATCGAGCTGATCATCGCAATTACCGGCATCACCAGCATTTATCTGCTGCCCGCGCTCTCCGCCCTGGCCAGCAACGCCCTGGCCGCTGCCACGGAGCAGCCAGGATCACTGACCGCGCTGCGCTTTGGCCTGGCCTTTGCCGTGTTCCTGCTGCCGGCAGTCGCCATGGGCGCGACCCTGCCGGTGGTGCAGAAGGCACTGCACCACCTGGATACCTCTTTCTCGGCATCGATCGGCCGACTGTACGGCTGGAACACAGTCGGCGCGGTGGTCGGGGTACTGGCCACGGAGTTCCTGCTGGTCCAGACCCTGGGCATCCGCCTGACCGGCTGGTTTGCCGGGGGGCTCAACCTCGCCGCGGCCCTCGCGGTGCTGCTGTTCCTGCGCGCGGGCCCGGAGCAACGCTTTGAGGTACCCGCACCGATCCGGGGGCAGGTCCGCCTCGGGCCACTGTGGATCTATCTGAGCGCCACTTTTCTGGCGGGCTTTATCCTGCTGGCGCTGGAGATGGTCTGGTTCCGCTACATCCTGCTCACCCAGCTGGGCACCAGCACCGTATTCGCGGTGATGCTGGCCATCGTGCTGGCCGGCCTTGCCATTGGCGGACTGCTGGCCACGCGCTGCAACACAGCAGGGCCACGCCTGGAGCGCTGGCTGACACTGCTGCCGATGCTGTCCGCCGCCGGCGTGGTGGCGGGCTACCTGATGTTCCAGTGGGTGACCCTGCGCCAGCCGGCACTGCTGCTGACCAGCCAGTACCGCTTCGCGCTGCCGGCCCTGGGCCTGATGCTGCCGGTCAGCATCCTTTCCGGCATGCTGTTTCCCTTCTGGGGCGAGAAGCTATATCGACACCTGAACCTGAATACCGCGGCCTCGGGCCTGCTGACCGTTGCCAACACTACCGGCGCCGCGCTGGGCAGCGTGGTGGCAACATTTTTGCTGCTGCCACGCCTGGGCATTGAGACGTCCCTGCTGCTGCTGGCACTGGCCTACTTCCTGCTCAGCGCCCTGGCCACCCTGGCGACACGCCCCCTGAAGCGCCCGGCGCTGCGCTGGGGCGCCCTGATTGCGCTGCCTCTGGTATTGGCGCTGGCCTTTCCCAGCGGCAGTCTGGAACGCAGCAACCGCCACCTGGCCCAGGCACGCTATGCCGGAGAGACCTGGATCCTGACCCGGGAAGAGGTCAACGCCACACTGCAGTACTTCCGCAGGGACTTCCTGGGTCAGCCGGAGTACTTCCGCCTCGCCACCGACAACTACTCCATGTCCAGCACCGACTTCTATTCCCGGCGCTACATGGAACTGTTCGTACACATTCCATACATCCTGCACCCGGGCATCAGGGACGTCCTGCTGATCAGTTATGGCGTCGGCAACACCGCCGAGGCCATGGTGCAACTGGAGGGCGTGAAACGCTTCGACGTCGTCGATACCTCGGCGGAAATCCTGCGCCTGAGTGACGTCATTCACGAGGCCACCGGCATCTTCCCGCTGCGCGACCCGCGCACCCACGTGCATGTGGAGGATGGCCGCTTCTACCTGCAAACCACCCGGCGCGGCTATGACCTGATCACCGGGGAGCCACCACCGCCAAAGATGGCGCGCATCGCCAACCTCTACACCCGGGAGTATTTCGGGCTGATCCGGGAGCGCCTCAACCCGGGTGGCCTGGTCAGCTACTGGCTGCCGACACACAACCTGCACAGTGGCGACACCCTGGCCATTATCCAGGCCTTCTGCGCCGTGTTCGAGGACTGCAGCCTGTGGAATGGCAGCGCCCTGGACTTCATCCTGCTCGGCTCACGCGATGGCATCCAGCCGCTGAACACGCTACAGCGTGACCGGGCCTGGCAGTCCATCGGCGACCTGCTGCAGCGTATCGGCCTGGAGCAACCCGAACAGTTCGGCAGCCTGTTCCTCGCCAGCGGCGAGACGCTGCGCGACCTGGCGGCGGACCACCCGCCACTGACCGACAACTACCCCAAGCGCATCAGCCCGGATTACAGCGACATCTTCGCCTTCAACCCGCTGTACGAGGCCCTGCTGGAGCCAGTGCGGCGCCGGCAGGAGTTGCTCAGCACCCGTCACAGCGGCGCCTGGATGACGCCCCAGGTGCGCATGGAGGGCGCGGACACCCTGGAGCTGGAGGCCATGCTGACCGCCCTGCGCATTGCGCCCATGGGCTACCTGCAGCAGGAAGTCCCTGACATGGACCGCCTGCTGCGGGTGCTGCGCAACACCAGCAATACCACGATTCCGATGATCTGGGCCGGGCTCACCCCGCGCCACCGCGAGTCCGACACGACCGTGCACCGTGGGCACATCACCAAGCAGGGCTCCCGGCTGGTGCGCTGGGCCGCAGACGAGGCCGTCCAGAAACAGCCCAGCGACTCCAAGCTGCGCGCCCACCGCGACCATGGGAGAGCCGAGGGGCAGCTCGGCCACGCCGCTCGCCAAACGCGAGCCTTGGGGAAGGTTCGGTCGGCTTTTCCCGGGGCCGGGCGTATATGAAGCGATTTGACACGGCGGCGACATTCACCCACTTACACCACGAGCGGCGCCGCGCGGGGCTGGGCGCCGGACGAATCGCCATCGCCTGCAG
>JBJHBY010000294.1:0-3540 GCA_050485745.1 Gammaproteobacteria bacterium
GGTCAACGCCGCGCAGCGCCAAAATCTCCACATCGCCAAGGCGATAGCTGCGGGTGAGTCCGCGGGTGCGGAAGACCACCTCACGCGAGTGGCCCTGCTGCTGGGGGTGCGACATGCTACCGGTTCCGCCATCACCGCTGGACGATGGCGTCAAGCCTACCAGATCAGTGTCGGCCCGGCCCCACCGGGGCCAGGCCAGGAGCAAGCCTTCAGGCGGAGGCAGGCTCGGATTGGCCACGCCGACGCGCGACACCCCCGAGCACCACAAGGGCACTGCCAAACAGCCAGGCCGCCGCGGGCAGCGGAATCTCCGCAACGGAAACACCCTGGAAACCCGCCACGAAGAAGATCGTCTGGGGAATGCCGAGAATGGACCCGTTCCATACCCCGGTGACATCAACAAAGTCGACGCCGGCAACATTCAGAGCCACGTACTCATTAGTGTCAAAGGCGTTGGAATCGGTGTTGACCTGAATCACCTGGGTGCTGCCATCCCGGAAATTGATCGTCACCTGTGCCCGATCCGGCCCCTCCCACTGGCGCAGCCAGAGGGTCTCAATGTCGACGTACTGGTCGAAGTCGATACGCAGGGTCTCGCCGCCCTGGATGCCACGATAGCCGTTGCCGGCGACCCCAAGGCCATCCAGGGAGTAGCCGGAAACACCACTGCCACCAAAGCTGGTGATGGTGGCGTTGATGTTGCCATCGGCGCTGGTCCGGTAGACCACAGGTCCAAAATTGCTGGAACCGCTACCGGTGAAATTGAAGTTGGTGGTCGCAGCATGGGCCATGGTTGAGCCGACTGCCAGAACTGCCGTCGCGAGCAAGGTGCTGAGCGTCCTCATTCGCATCCTCCTTTTAGAGTCGTTATGGGGGATGCCCGGTTCCCGGAAGAACAGGCTTCTTGTGTGTGCATCACCCGGAACGGTGGAGACCGTACCGGCCGGCGCAAGTGCGCAGTGACAGCTCAGCAAGAAGCACGCCAGACCGGCCCAGGCCGCATCAGGCCTGACGGCACAAAGTACAACATAGTTGACTGCTCCCATTCACCGTAAGCCTTCCCGACACTTCCTGATGCCCAGGGCAACCAACACATATCGATCGACCATTATTTAACCAGGTTTGGTGCATCTGCCGGGATTTCCACCCCAAAACCGGCACTGCCCAGGAAATTTCTGTAAAAAATACCGACAAATCAAATCGATGGAGTATCCGAACCCTCCCTCGCCAGCGCTTCGAGCGCCTCGAAGGCCTGATGGGTCGAAAGGAAGATCTCACCAGACAGCTCCTCCATCAGGGCCGAGTGATTCAGACGATCGAGAACCGGCCCCTTCACTTCGGCAAGGTGCAGGCGCAAGCCGCGTTCGATCAATTCGCGATTGAGCTCCTGCAGGGTCTCCATGGCCGTGACATCGACCTGGCTCACCGAGGACATCACCAGCAGCACCTCACTGACAGACGGGTTGCGCTCGATGGCGGCGCGCACGAAATCCTCCACCGCCTGCACGTTACCGAAGAACAGGTTCTCATCGATGCGCAGCGCCAGGGTGCCGGGCAGGCTCTCCACGTTGTGGCGATCACTGTTGCGGAAGTGCTGCGTCCCGGGAATGCGTCCGATCACGGCAATATGGGGGTGGCTGCTGCGCCAGACCAGGGCCGCCAGGGACCAGCCCACCCCGAGAGCAATGCCCCACTCCACTCCGAGGACCAAAACGCCGGCCGCGGTGCCCAGGTAGGCCAGGGCATCGCTGCGGTCATAACGCCAGGCCTGACGCAGGGCCTCCAGGTCAATCAACCCCACCACCGCGACGATGATGGAAGCCGCCAGCACCGCCTTTGGCAGCAGGGCGAACAGGCCGGTCAGGAGCCACAGCACCAGCAGCATCGCCAGTGCTGCTACCACACTGGCCATGGGGGTCCGCGCCCCGGCATCGGCGTTCACCACCGAGCGCGAGAAGCCACCGGCGACGGCGAAGGCCCCGGACAGTCCACTGAACAGGTTGGCCGCGCCCAGGCCGCGCAACTCGGCATTGGCGTCGATGCGTTCCCGCCGGCGCAGCGCCAGGGCCTGCGCCACGGCGACACTTTCGACGAAGCAGATCAGGGCAATCATCAGTGCCGGCAGAAACAACGCCCCCAGCTTGTCGCTGCCGGGCCAGGGCGCGCTCAACCCGGGCCACTGCGCAGACATCGGGCCGACCACCGGCACTCCGGCGGCTTCCAGGTCCAGTAGCGCCACCAGGCCAATGCCCAGCAGCACCAGCAGCATCGGCACCAGCCGCCCCAGCAAGGCAGCCGCGCCCTGCCCCATGCCCAGCAGCCTCAGTAGTCGTGGCAACAGCGTGCGCGACAGCACCAGCAGTATCAGGGTAACGAGCCCCAGCGTGGCCGCCGCCGGCACCACCCCGGCGAGCGCAGGAGGCAAGGCGCGCAACTGCGCCAGCACACTGCCGGAGACGGTGTCCAGGCCCAACAGGGGAGCCAGCTGGTTGACCAGGATGAGCAGCGCGGCACCGGTGATGAAACCATGAATCACCGGGCGGCTCAGGAACTGGGCCATGGCGCCCAGGCGCAGCAGCCCCGCAGCCAGCAGCAGCACCCCGACCATCAGTGCCAGGACCGCGGCCAGCAGCACGTATTCGTCACTGCCAGCCACCGCCAGCGGCGCCAGCGCCGATGCGGTCATCAGTGCGGTGATCGCCACCGGCCCCACCGACAGGGTCATGCTCGAACCGAGCAAGGCATAGGCCAGCAGGGGCAGAACACTGGCATAAAGGCCGATCACCGGTGGCAAGCCGGCCAGCATCGCATAGGCCAGCCCCTGGGGCACCAGCAAGACCGTCACCACCAGACCGGCCACCAGATCGGGAACCACGGCATCCCGCGGGTAGGTGCGCAGCCAGGACGGCATCCAGCGCATTGCGTCAGGCAGCTCCGGCACGCCCGCGGAGAAGACCGAAGAGCCACATCCCGGTCAGCATCGCCAGCACGAACACCAGCCCCTGGGGCACGCCCGCACCGACCAGAACCAACGCCGGACCCGGGCAGATACCCGCCAGGCCCCAGCCGGCGCCGAAGACCAGGCTGCCGATCACCAGTGGGCGGTCAACGTGACGCGAGGTTGGCAGTTGCATCGGTTCACCGATCCAGGAGCGGGAGCGGCGCACGGCGATGGCGAAGGGCACCAGGGCTACGGAAATGGCACCGACCATGACCAGTGCCAGAGAGGGATCCCAGGCCCCCGCCAGATCGAGAAAGGCCAGCACCTTGGCCGGATTGGCCATGCCCGACAGGATCAGGCCGAGGCCAAACAGCAGGCCGGCAAGGCCGGCGCTCAGAACAGGCAGCATGGATGACTCCTCAACCGGCCAGCAGATGACGGACGACATAGACCGTGGCGAACCCTGTGGCCATGAAGCACAGGGTCGCCACCAGGGAGCGCGGAGACAACCGCGCCAGGCCACAGACACCATGCCCGCTGGTACAGCCGCTGCCATAGCGCGTACCGATACCCACCAGCAAGCCGGCGAGGATCAGCAT
>JBJHBY010000295.1:0-3515 GCA_050485745.1 Gammaproteobacteria bacterium
AGGTACTTGGCCGCATCGATGACCTGGTAGGCAGCCCGGCGGCGCGAAGCCAGGTCACTGATGGTATAGCTGGGCAACCCAACCGGCGCCAGGTCCAGCTCGCCTTCGGGCATGCGACGCATCGATTCGACAATGCTGTCGTTCCACATACATCCACCATCAAGATAGCCAGACGCCACGAATACCGTAAGCGGTATGCCGTACGCTTTCATGACAGGATAGGCCACGGTGGCGTTGTCGGCATAGCCGTCATCGAAGGTGACGCAGGCGGTTCTTGGCGGCAGGGTTCCGTCCCTCATCCTCGCTATGGCCTCGGACAGGGGCAGCATATTGAAATGCCGCTTCAGCAGTGCCATCTGCCAGCGAAAGGTTTCCAGCGTGGTGACCCCGGGACGCATCGGGTCACTCTCTGCGAGCACACGATGGTAGATAAGAATCGACAAGCGTCGACTCCCTCCGACAACGCCCATCGCAGATCGGAATAAAATTTTCTCCAAATCCAGCACGGCACTTAACTCGCAACGATCCTGTTGAGGGAGTGAATATACGCTAAACACTAGACCAGTCATAGGCCACCACAAGGGCTCACTCATCTGATAAGATGCGGCTTGCCATTCAGATACTTACAAGGGCTGCCATGAGGACGCTCCGTCGTGTGCTGGGGCTATGCCTATCGTTCCGGTCTCATGTCATAGCGCAACTGTGTTGCAACGCCCTGCCACCCTTGGAGCTTTTGCCAGAGGAAGAGCTGGTGGTTGTGGACAAACCGACTCTGGATCGACACTCCCAGATCTGCGAACAACTCCTAGGCTTCAATCGCACCAACAAAGCGTACCTTAATGATATTGCTCTTGGACGTATCGAGGGGGTGTTCATCCTCGTGGACCAACGCATCGTCCACTATGGCTTTCTGATGAAACGCAATCGCAACCGCTGCCTGCTGGGGTTGCCTGCCGATGCAGCCCTGATCGGCCATGCGTATACGGTTCGCTCCTACCGCGGCAGGGGGTGCCAGGCTCGATCGGTGCTCGCACGGGCGCATCTGGCGAAGGCAGCGGGCTTTACGGCCATCTATGCCGAAACAAGCCCGGACAATCTGGCGTCGCAACGCGGTCTTATCAAGGCGGGCATGAGGATGCTGGGACGGCTTGAGTTGATTGTGGTGGTGCGCTGCCTGGTGATCCGCTGGCGCAGGCCGCCGGGGTTCCAGGCGGTCAACTGGTGCTCGTGGAGTCCTGAGCGTCCTTGCGTCCAGAAGACTTCATCAGTCGCCTGACCCTTTGGCCGAGCTTCAGGCGATCCAGTACCTGCTTGAGGCGTTCTATGGATCGATTCCAGCGGTAATGCAGCTTTACCAACCAGCGGTTGCGCCGGGTATTGTCGAGGTAAAGCGCGTTACAGCACCGGCTCGACTCCGTGGCAAAGAGCGCCTTGTGAGGCCCCTCGCCTTCGGTGAAGTCGAAGTAATCCGCCGATTTATCCTCGTACAACTGTTCCAGCACAAGAAACTGCAACACCGTCCCCGGCGACATCCTGGCCAGATCGGCGTCGTAACCCAGATAAGTATAAAGATAGGCCCCTTGCACCAGCGGTGTATACAGGTAGGCCACCGGCTTGTCGTCCAGAAAAAGCAGGTACGCCCTGACTCTGCCTTCGGCAGCCAGCGCCAACGCTTTTTGCCGGAATTGCTCGGTATCGGGCAAGGCCCCATCAAACAGCCGAGCCTGATAGGTGGTGTTTGCCAGCGGCAGCGCGAGGTCCAGAAACACCTGCATCTCGGCGGGTGTCCGGTAGGTCTGCCAGTGAAGTTGCTGGTCACTCGACAGCTCCGCGAAGCGGCGTACCTTGCGGCGCAGGGTCGAGCGTGTCTTGGCCGACTTCGATGCCAGAAAATCGTCGAAGCTGCCTTCCAGGCGGGTCATGTGGCGCGGGAAGGACTCCATGATGTACAGCAGCCGTCCCTCCCGGGTCGATATGGCCCGTTCGGGCAGCACCGGGGCCTCGACCGATCGGATCATGTAGCCATCGGCTTCGTGGCTGGATCGCTCCGGCAGATACTGATGAAAGTCATCCAGCGTAGCTTTGCCAAAACCGCGCCAGGGCACCACCCGCAGCGACTTTTTGAGCAGTGTACGACTGCTGATGCTGAACTTCAGTGAGTAGTTGATCGGTTCTACCATAACCCCCTCCCTGGCAAGGCACGATCCAGAAATCGAGCCGCTGATACGGCTTTGGGGAGCGCCAGACGGATGTCGGGGTACCCCGCCGGCGACCTGTCTGCCAGCTGCGACATGGTAACAGCTTGCAGGTGATCGCTGGTGGCGATTGCATGACACAGCCGCTCGAACTTGCGTACGGTCAGTCGATTGGCCGCAGCCTTGGCGTTGGTGTCGGAAAATCTTACAAACTCGCTCACATGGGAAAGGAACACCAACAGCGGAACCTTCTCTCGAGCCGCAACAGCCAGTAGCGCTCGCTGCTCGTCAATGCCCATGCCCACGAGGGTGGCCAGGCGGTTGGTCGTGCGCAACCATCGATCTGCCCCAAGATAGGTGGTCACCGGAACCTCCATGACCTGATCCAGCCACCGGGCTCCGCTGTGAAGCACCAGGTCCGGATCACGAGGCTGGAAAATGCCGCACCCCACCGAGGAGGACAACGTCAAACCAAAGGCGCGGAATGCGCTGTACAACGTGCGCCCCATAATGAGACTGCCGGTGCGCACTGCCTTTGGCCTGGGCAACTGCCAGCTGTCGAAGACCGCAAGCCCGCGGGAAATCACCTCGACCACCCGTTCGGGCGCCATCGCCAACAGCGAGTCGTCGCGGGAGGCCACCGGGCGACGCTCCTGCACCCGACGAGCCCAGTCGGGCTCGTCGAACCTGAGCCACACGGGATGCAGATGCAGCTGCAGGTCGTGACCCCGGCTGTGCAGATCACGCGCGATGGCGCCCATGGGCTCGGGTCCGAACCAGGCGGTCTGGAGTGTCTCGATGAAGAAGGTTGCCTTGAGATCATGGGCTTCCAGCATATCGAGAATGCGGCCGATGCCGATATCCTGACCATCGGCAAGGCAAACCAGCGATTCCCGGCCCCTGGGACTGCGCTTGCCCGGCTCTGAAAAAGCACCATTGATATCAAACTCGATATCGAATGTGATCGCGATATCCATACCCACCCGGTGCCGTTCAGTTCATGTCATGCCGAAGCCGGAAAGGCCCCGCTGCGGAAACGAGGGGCGTAGCTTAACACCACCGATGGTCAGCGGGCAGCCATCACTCCAAGGGGTGACGTTCTCGCTGCTGTGTCTATACTGATACCGCACGTACGCTTAACCCCCATCCCAGTCACAGGCGACCTCATGTTGATACGCGACCGACATTCGATGATCCGCTGGATGATATGTATTTGGTGGCTGGCCAATTGGCCCGCCGCTGCAGAGCCCCCATCGAACCATATCCGGGACGACGTGACCGAGGTGCTGGCGGAGCTTGCGGTCAATGAAGGCAGGATAC
>JBJHBY010000296.1:0-3510 GCA_050485745.1 Gammaproteobacteria bacterium
GGACTGTTCCTCGCCTCGTTGTTCTGGGATCCGATGGCTTTCACCGCGGTGGTCGCCGTGGTGATGATCGTCGCCTACCTCGAATCGCACCGCGTGCTCAAGCCGGTCGGTTCTCCTCTGCAGGTGCCCGTGCTGCTGGTGGCTGCGCTCACCATGTCGTTCGGCACCTACCTGGTCGGCCACGTCGGGCAGCTCGCCGGGGTGCTCGTGTTGCTGGTTGGTGCGGTCCTGTGGCAGTTGATCGAGGGAGAGGACCGGCCCGCGGTCCAGACGATGTCGACCACGGTGTTCTTCGGGCTCTGGGTCGGGTTCCTCGGATCCTTCGCCGTCCTGCTGGTCCAGCGCCCCGGCGTCGGACCGCTCGCGGTGCTGGCCGTCATCGGCGCGGCCATCCTCTCGGACATCGGGGGGTACGCCTTCGGGGTGACTCTCGGACGTCACAAGCTTGCGCCCCGCGTGAGTCCCAACAAGACCTGGGAGGGACTGCTCGGTGGGCTGGTGGTGGCGACCGCCGCCGGCGCCATCGTCCTGCCGCTGTTCGACGAGCGCTTCACCCCCCTGATCGGTGGCCTGATCGCGGGGGCGGCGGCGATCGCATCGGTCGTCGGTGACCTGGCCGAGTCCATGGTCAAGCGCGACTTCGGCGTCAAGGACCTCGGGGACGTCCTCCCGGGACATGGGGGTGTGTTGGATCGTGTGGATGGCATCCTCTTCGCGCTTCCCGTCGGGTACGTCGCGGCCGTCCTGGTGCTGTGACCCCGGCAACGGTTCACCCCGTCTGACGTACCCTCCCGATCACGCCGCGACCCGCGCTACGCGCTGGACATCCGGCCGTCACACCTCGAGGTTCACGTGCCCGATCCCGCCACCCCGATCGATCCCTACTCGTTGACGACGGAGGGGTTGGCCGCGCTGGTCGAGGACCTGGGGCAGCCTGGCTACCGCGTCGATCAGATCCGTTCCTGGTTGGTCCGCGGAGTCGACGACCCCGACGAGATGACCGACCTGCCCAAGGACCTGCGCGGACTCCTCGCGGAGCGCTTCGCTCCAGCCCGGCCGGAACTGATCGATCACCGCGTCGCCGATATCTTCCAGCGCGTCCATTTCCTCAGAATCCAGGTCCGCGGTCAGCTGGCCCTGCTGCAGCCGGTACAGCTCCGCTGCCTGGGGCGCGCGGAAGCCCCGCGCCAGATTGGCGGTGAGGCTGTGGCCGCCGCCGAGGTCATGGATCGCACCGAGGCTGACGGAATAATCCGTGAAATCGTCGTTGCGATTGGCGGGCCGGGCATAGCGGCAGGCGCCATCCGGGGTGGGGCAGAGGGTGCCATCCTCCCGGGTATTGCCGTCGATCATGCGGTTGTCGTAATCGTAGCGCTGGTGCTCGACGCGCACCCCGGCGTTGAGCCGGATGGCCTCTGTCGCGGCGTATTCGGCGCGCAGGAAGGCCGCCACGCCCAGGGCGTCGACCTCGTAGTCATAGTGTTTGCCCAGGGGGAAGGGCGGGCCCGCGGGATTGAACTGGGTCTCCTTCAGGTAGGCGCGGGTAAACTCGCCGTCGCTGCCGGCAATCAGGCTCAGGCCGTTCTGTGTTGGCCAGTAGTGAGCCAGCTGCCAGCCGGCACTGCGCAGGCCGTTTTCCTCCAGCGGCTGGCCCGGCAGGAAGTGCTGCAGGAAGCGCATGCGCTGATAGCGCAGGTACGGCGTCAGCACCCACTGGCCGCCGCCGGCGGTGTCAATGCTGATGCGGCTGTGGGCGCGGCTGGCACGGTTGTCGCGGAAGGCCTCGGGGAACGGGTTCTCGCGCTTGCGGCTGCTGTCCCGGTAGCTGTTGCGGCCGAGGATATAACCCGCGGTTTCCTGGTTCAGGTTGGTGTAGCTGAGCAGGTTCTCGACACGGATGCCGTCACCCTGCCAGTCGTGGCGCAGGCTCAGCTTCTGCTGGTCGTAGCCGGAGTCATCCTTGTAGCCGCCATCAGTGGTGCCGGTGAAGCCCAGACGCAGGCCATGGTGGCCCTGGCGGTCGCTGTGGCTGGCCTTGACCCGGTAGTAGTCGTCGGGCCCGGCCTCCAGCGCGAGGCGCGTCTCGCGCTGCTCCGCCGGTGCCTGGCTGATGACATTGATGACGCCGTGCAGGGCGTTGGCACCGTGCAGGGCACCACCGGGGCCGCGCAGTACCTCGATGCGCTGAGCCTGTTCGGTGTGGATCTCGAACAGTTGGTTGACGTTGCAGAAACCCGCCGGGCGGATCGGTACCCCGTCCTCGGCCATGTAGAAGGCGCCGCAGCTCCCCGGGCCGGTGTACACCGGGGAGCGCACTGCGGTGAGGTGCTCCTGGCCATTGCCACGGCTGATCCAGGTACCTGGGACCCGTGCCAGAGCCTCGTTGATATGCACATGGGCCACCTGCTCCAGGGCGTCCCGGTCGACCACACCGATGCTGCCACTGAACAGCGCCGCCGACTCCGCCTGGCGGGTCGCGGTAACGATGATGGTGTCCTGGAGCGGCGTGTCCGCTGCCGCCGTGGCTGCTGCCAGGGTCGGGGCAGCCTGCAGGGCGAGTGCTGCGGTGACGGCGTGGGCGAGGATTCGGCGTGTCGGCATCATGGCGTGGACAGCTCCCTTGTGAACGCGGATGCCCGGCACGGCGTGCCGGGGGGATCAACCCATGAACTGGATGAACAACGAACTGCAGCGGCTGACCAACTGGTCGCCGGCGTGGCATTCACCCAGCACCGTGACCTTGCGCCCTTCCTGACGCTCGACCCAGGCGCTGAACACCAGGGGCTGCTCCAGCGGCGTGGGGCGCAGGTACTCGACATCGAGGCGGGCGGTGGGGCCGGCGCTGCCGTTGAGGGCATTGGCTACGGCCAGCAGCTGGTCATACACCGCCGCCACCAGGGCGCCGTGAACACAGTCCGGCGGGCCTTCGTAGGCGCGGCCGAAGCTGACTTCGCCAAGCAGGCGTCCGCCCTCGCGGCGCATGCGCACCGGCGGCGCCAGGGGGTTGTAGTCCCCGGTGATCGGGCTGGTGGGGAGAATGCTGTTAAGGTCCTCACCCGGGTCGCGGTTGTACTGCTCCAGCCCGCGTTGCCCGCCGTGGGCGGCCCACTGTCCGGCCAGCTCGCCGAGTTGTCCGGCCCAGTCATTCAGCGTGGCGGTGTCGGCATTCAGGGAAACACTGTGCTCGATCAACTGGCGCAGGTGCTCGACGATCTGGCCGAGGGCCTGGCGCTGATCGGCACCGAACGGGGACTTCTGCTCTGGACTGCTCATGGTCACTCCCGGTAAAAATCGGGCACAGTGTAACGACCTCGCCATGGAACTCAATGGTCAGATCGGACACCCGCCGCCCGCCACGCCGCCCCAACCCACCAGCGGCGGCGGGGCGGATCAGGCCGTGGCTGCCGCGATTTCGGGGGTGAAGGTGATTGGCATCTCGCGAATGCCATTGATGAAGTAGGAGCGCATGTACTTCACCGGGCCGGCGAAGCGCGGGTTGCGCAGCCGCGG
>JBJHBY010000297.1:0-3502 GCA_050485745.1 Gammaproteobacteria bacterium
CTGCATCAGCATGTGCACCACCTGCAGCAGGCGGCGCATCCGGCCAAACCCCTCCAGGCTCACCGGCGGGTTGCCGTCAACCTCATCGCACAGCCAGTCCAGAATCGCCGCCTCGTGCGCCGCGCTACCCTGGTCGGTGTAGCACCACAGCGCCCACGCCCGGTGGGCCGCGGGCATCTTCTCCACCGCCGCGATCACGCGGCCCTTGTCCAGACCCGCCCAGATGCGGCCACAGTTGTCCGCCCTGCCCGGCCCTGCCCCGTTCACATCCCACGACGCCCCCAGTTGTGCGTCATACGCCACCGAAATCGCCTGCCTCGCCGATACCAGTCTCATCGTTATCGCCCTCCCCTCGTTGGTAAATCTGCATACCAGTCCGCCCCGGCCGAGCGATCCGCCCCGGCCGCCTGCTGCTCCACCGCCTGGTCGTAGGTGCTGTTGCTGCTCATCAGCTGATATTTGCCCTCCCACGTCAGGTAGTCGCTGCCGATCTCGCCCTCGCGCACCTTCGCGGTAATCACCTCCACCTGCCCCGGCCACTGCGTGTTTTCCGGGTTGTAATACTCGTCGCGGTACAGAAACTGCACCACATCCGCATCTTGCTCGATCGACCCCGAGTCCCGCAGGTCCGGCAGCACGGGACGCTTGTTGGCGCGCTTGTCTACCTCCCGATTGAGTTGGGCCAGCAGCAGAACCGGGCAATCCAGCTCACGGGCCAGGCGCTTGAGCGTGCGCGTCACCTCGCCGATCTGATCTGCCGTGCTGCGCTCGCGGCCCTCGTGCTCCACCAGCCCCAGGTAATCCACGATCACCAGCCGCACGCCACTGCGCCGCTTCTCCGCCAGCGACAGATTGCGGATATCCCGCACCGCCAGCCCCGGCTGGTCGCACACTCGCACGTCCAGATCCCTCAGCACCTGCACCGCCGCCGTCAGGCGCACCGTGCTGTCGCCGTGGTCAAACACCTGGGCAGACCGCAACAGGTCCTTCTTGATCTTCCCCTGCGCCGCGATCAGCCGCTGCACCAGCGCCCCCGTGGTCATCTCCAGCGAGTACGCCAGCACCGCCCCGGGCTGCCGTTGCAGCGCCACCTGGCGCAGAATGTTCAGCGCGTACGCCGTCTTGCCCATGCCGGGGCGCGCACCCACCACCACCAGCTCCCCGGCCTGCAACCCACCCAGCCGGTGGTCGATGTTGTGGTACCCCGTCTGCAGGCCGTGAATGCCGGGATTGTTGAACTGGTGGTCCAACCGCCGCACCTCGGCCTGCAGCGCATCGCGCAGCGACACAAACCGCGCCGTGCCGTCCACGCTGTCCAGCCCCTGCAGCAGCACCTGCGCCTGCGCAATCGGGTTCGCGCAATCCGGGTCCAGAAACACCTGCCGCGCCTGCGTCAGCACCGTGAACCACCGCCGCGCCTGCGCTTTCTCCACCACGATGGCCGCATAGGCCCCCGCGTTCACCGCGCTCGGCACGTTGCCCACCAGATCCAGCAGATACACCAGCCCGCCCGTGCGCTCGTTCAGACCCTCGCGCTCCAGGTGGTCACCGAGCGTGATCGCATCGATCGGCACGCCCTGCTGATCCAGCGCCTCCACCGCCTCCCAGATCGCCCGGCGGCCCGCGCCGGCAAAGTGGCCCGCCTTCAGCCCCGCTTCCTGCGCCACGCCCAGCGCCGCACCATCCAGCAGCACCGCGCCCAGCACCGCCTCTTCCGCCGCATGGCTGCCCAGCAGCTCAGATTCATCGCCCCGCATCAGGTGTACTCCCCGTTCAGTGTTTTTATCACCCGGTCAGGGTCGACCAGGAATTTGAAATTACCCTTGAACCGATCCCGACCCCGTGTCGCCTGCCGGCCGGTCAGAAAATCCGAGCCAGCCACCTGCTGGAAATACGCCCGCCAGAACGCCTCGGTCTGGTGCCGCCCGTCGTCCCCCATGAACCACACCCGGGCCACCAAATGCCGGTACCCCGTCGTGTCCCAAACCCGCAGCGGTGGGACCTTCAGCGGGACCAGAATCTCGTGGTACAGCCGGACTACCATGGCCAGGTCCACCTGCCGCAGATCGTCCATGCTCAGGGCCTCGCGGTGTTCTTCTTGTAATACCTCTTGATGTTGTGCGCATTTAAGTGCGCTTTTACGTTCGCCATCCGGCCGAAAAAGCGCGGAAGCATCTGTTACTGTTGATGTTTTTTGGTCGTCGCCTGTGCGCATTACTGTGCGCATTACTGTGCGCATTTCCTGAGGACCTTTTAACCCCGGTACCGCCAACGGCAGGAAAAAACGCATCGCCGAAAAGCGACCGCCCTTAGGCAGACGCTCCACCAGCCCGTACTTCACCAGGGCCTTCAACTGCCGCTGTACAAAGTGCCGCGAGCGCACTTTCGGCGCGCCATCAGGCCCCCGCTTCGACTCACGCTCCAGCGTCTCCCTCATGCCCTGCTCACAAACCTTGCGGCGGTCGCCCACCACCCCCGTGCGAGCATCCATGTAGCGCCTCAGCTCCTGCACATACAGCACATAGGCGAAGGGATACCCCGCCCACATCAGCTCCTGCAACCGCTCCAGCTCGTCATCAGACAGGAACAGCCCACCCGCCCTGTTCGGCGGCATCGCGTTATCCGGCATCATCCAGCGCGCTCCCGATCAACCTCACAACAACACCCCCACCCCGAAAATTTCGGCGCCGAAAATGGCCCGGCCCTCATACCGGCAACCCATCGCCCGCCGGGGCGAACGGAATGTCATCGTCGAAGCCGTCCCCGCCACCTGGTGCAGGCCCCGAGGCTGGTGTCGTTGCCGGGGCTCCAGCACCCCGCCCGGCGTCAGGGTTCGCGCTCGGCCGGGCACTCCCGGCCCCACCGGCTGAATCGGTGCGCGAATCCAGCATTTGCATCTCACTGGCCACAATCTCCGTGGTGTACTGATCGCGGCCGTCCTTGTCCTGCCACTTGCGCGTGCGCAGCGCGCCCTCGATGTACGCCTTGCTGCCCTTGCGCAGATACTCGCCCACGATCTCGGCCAGGCGGTTGAAAAACACCACCCGGTGCCACTCCGTGCGCTCCTGCTGCTGGCCCGTCTGCTTGTCCTTCCAAGTCTCGCTGGTCGCGACACTCACGTTCACCACCGCGTTGCCGCTCGGCATATACCGCAGCTCCGGGTCAGCGCCCAGATTGCCGATCAGAATTACCTTGTTCACACCCCGCGCCATACTGGCCTCCGTTATGGGTTCACGTATCGCCGGTTTATGCCGCCACCGGGCTCGCCGCAATGGCCTCGCGAATCGTCGCGATAATGCGAGACTGTTGGCTCATCCACTCGTCAGATCGTTGTATCTGCTGCCCCTCTCGGGGGTAGGTGGCCGCCAGCGCGGTTTCCAGTGCCCGATTCATCGTCGCTTCGGAGGGCCGAAACGTCCGCGGATATTCCGACAGGACCAAGCAAGCGGCCTCGGCCTCGGACCGCGAGGTAGTTACCCTGCCTCCGGGCAACGCCCACGCG
>JBJHBY010000298.1:0-3474 GCA_050485745.1 Gammaproteobacteria bacterium
ATCGCTTCAATACCGGTCACGCCCAGTTCGGTGTGCAGATCAAAGCGCTGCCCCGCCGGAATGGGCTGCCTGGCGCGTTCCGCCAGCATCGTCGGCGACACTTCGATATCCCGGTAGTGGCTCAGGGGCTCGGGCAGCAGCCCGTATACTCTTGGTGCACCTCCTGCCTGATGCGCTGTCAATTGCCCCAGGATCAGCAGGCGATCCGGGTCTACTCCCAATGCAGCGGCAACGGCTGCATCCCGATCGCCAAGGCGCTGGCCGCGATGACGCAATGGCGTAACGAACCACTCCGACTCGCGTGGCAACTGTTCCAGGCTATACAGGCGCACGGTATCACCCAGGCCCCGGGCATAGGCCTGGAGCCACGCTCTCAGGCGCTCGTAACCTGGATCGGCTGCCTGCGCTGGTGCGACCTGCCCGGCGCGAAGATCCGCGCGCCAGAAGGGCCACCTTGCATCGTTGATTGACCATCCACGGGTGTCGGGTGGTGTGGTGCCGGGTCGTGGCTGCCGAAGCAACGCATCGCGGCGAAGGATTTCGTGAGCCAACGCCGACAGGTCTGCGTCACTGAAAGGTGCCAGACTTTCGCGTTGTAGCAGCAACTGGAGGTAATGGTCGCCGAGAAAAAGCGGTTCAGCCACATCAAGCGTTGCAGGGATTGTCTCCCGAACGAGAAAGGGAAGTGGTGTTTCGGCCAGAGGAAGCTCAAACAAGCGCTGCCTGCTTGCCGCATCCAGCACCGACACCGAGCGGTGGGCAACGATCATGGTGCGGCTATGGGGGTCCAGCCGCTCCACCTCGAACTCGGTCTGCAGAATCACCTCGTACACATCCCGCCCGGTCCTCCGGTCGGTATCGACCACTCGCAGGCCTGACAGGCGCTCGCTGGCGGCTGCATCCGCCTCAAACCACTGGTGACCCTCGCGTGATCTCTCCAGACCAGAGCCGACACGCTGCTCGATCATATAGGAGATGTCGGGGCTGGGGCCCCACACTTGCCCTCCCCGTGACTGTGTGGGTGTAGTAATGCCCTGTGGCCCGGTCGGGTGCATGGACGGAGCTGGCAATAGCCGCCAATGGTGATCACCGGAGTCGTCACGACTCAGTCTTGTCACCTCCTCAATACGAACTCGGGCCGGCGTCTGTGGCAACCAGCCCCGCAGGGCGGGGAGGATCTCGGTCTCGAAGCGCTGACGAGTCGCGGCGCGCTCGGCCTCGCTGGCACCAGCCCATTGGCGGCTTTCGACGTATTGCCGAAACGCCGGTCGCGTCATCCAGCGCTGGGCCAGTGCGGGAATTTCATCAATATCCAGGCGGTCCAGTTCGGCCCCCAGAATCAATGCCGCGTAAAATTCCAGCAGACCGCCGCTTTCCCTGGCAATCGTCCGCGCCTGCTCCGGGGTCAGGTTGACATAAACACCGTCAACTACATCCCAGTTGCCCGGCAGGATGCCCGGGGGCGATGTTCGGCCACCTCGCACCACTGCAGCCCCCGCAAGGGCGTCTGGCAAGCGGTGCAGGCGTTCGCCAAGACCGTGGTCGTAGATGTCCGTATGCAAGCGGCGGATTTGCACGGCTCCTTGAGCCGCATCCACCGAGGTCGCCTCGAAGAAGGCCACCATGCGTACGGTGCGGGGACGACGGGTACGATCGCCGGGCCTCAGATCACCCTCAAAGCGCGCGGCCATGGCCCTGGCCGCACCTGCGTCGATCTCCCAGAATGGCGCCGGAAGCTCCAGTTCACGGGTCTGTGCCGTGAGAAACCAGCCAAGGCCAGCGCCATGGATATCGATGTTTGCGGGGCGCATCTGGCTGGTCACGATGGGAAAGCCGCCGCGATCGGCATCGTAATCGCCTACCCGTCGTTCCTCAGCGATGCCGAACACCACGGGTAGCGACGGCGCCATGTCGCGCAGACGCGACTCGTAGTCACGCAAAAAAGCCGCGCGGGCGTCGGCGCGATCGAACTCAGTGGCACCGGCCCAGTTTTGTGCACCTTGGCCCAGATAGTTGCCCCGGTTTTCACTGGCGACAAAGCGCCGAGCCAGCTCAAGAGCGCGATCACCCCGATGAATGCCCGCATCCCGTCGCATCGGGTCGTCAAGCTGTGCGACGGCAATCAAGTCAAAGAAGTAGGGAAGCCCGGCGTGGGTTCCCTGGCTCCCGGCTGGGCCCATGAAAACCGGAATGCCTTCGAGATACGTGTACGTATTTTCGTTGGCTGGCTGAATGCCGGAGGGCGGATCATGCAGATCCCCCAGCGCGGGCATGGTAAAGAGCCATAACAGCAGTGTCTGAACCCGAACCCAACGGCGATGGGTGAGTGATGCAGTCTCCATGTGCATTTCGCTCCCTGTCCAGCGCTTGTCGCGCCGACCGGTGCTATCCCTCGTGCCTGACTCCTCTGCACGGACCCCAGATGGCTTTGGTCATATCGTCAAGAATACCTGGAGCGATCAACGCTCCGGATAAAGCCTGCCCCGGCCTTGCTGAACGGCAGCTGAATGCATCGGGCACTGCCGCTGATCAAGCCGCGCAGTCACTGAATGAGCAGCATTTGGCGCGTGCCCCGGAAGGCCGGATAATCTTGTTATCAGGTTGGCGCGGGCGTTGGCAGCAGCCGTCCACTGCAAAAAAGTGTCGGGCTGCTCGGGCCGTAACCACCCCATTTGGCTTGATTACGATACCCATCACGCGCAGGAGCCACAACCCTTTCCTGCAAGGATGCCTCTTGTCGCCAAGGCTGCATCGGGCTCTGTGAACAGGCCCTAACCCAGTCGCTTCACGAACACCTTCGAGTTGCGCTGGTAGTTGTACAGAGCCTGGCGCCCGGGTGGCAAGGCGTCGAGGCCGGCGGGGACGAAGCCCTGCTCGCGGAACCAGTGCGCGGTGCGGGTGGTGAGCACGAACACTTCACGCAGCCCGGTGCGACGGGCCTGTGCCTCCAGGGCCG
The DNA here is from genome assembly GCA_050485745.1 of Gammaproteobacteria bacterium. GTDB lineage: Bacteria > Pseudomonadota > Gammaproteobacteria > Pseudomonadales > CAMLJR01 > JBJHBY01. Next base: position 2,957 of record JBJHBY010000298.1, read on the forward strand.
CAAGCAGGCGCTCGCCGCGGTCGGCGCCGCGGTAGTCCGGGTGGGTGGCAACGCAGGCGATCTCGCCGGTGTGCTGTTCCGCGTAGGGATACAGCGCCGCGCAGGCGACCACCATGCCGTCGCGTTCCATCACCGTGAAGTGATGAATTTCGGTTTCCAGCAACTCGCGGGAGCGCTTCACCAGTGCGCCCTGGGTTTCCAGCGGCGTGATGATCTCGAGAATGCCGCCGACATCGTCGATGCTGGCGGTGCGCAGGCGCTCGTATTCGTCCCGGGTGATCAGGGTGCCGGCGCCGTCGCGGGTGAACAGTTCCTGCAGCAGGGCGCCATCCTCGCGGAAGCTGATGATGTGCGCGCGTTTGACTCCGGCCTGCACGCTGCTGACAACGGTCTCGATCAGACGGCGCAGCGGGGCGGGCGTGGCGTCATCGGCCAGCAGCGGCCGCAGGCTGCTGGGCGCGCCATCACTGATGCGCTCGCCGGCCGCGTCCTGCAGCTCTCCGGATTCGGTGAACACT
>JBJHBY010000299.1:0-3458 GCA_050485745.1 Gammaproteobacteria bacterium
CCTGAAAGGCGGTAGGCGCCTGCTCGCGGATCGCCCATTTGGTGTGGTCGATGGCATCGCCCAGACTCAGGGCGCCGGTCTCCATCACGATGTCGGTGGGGGTCATGACTCACCTCCCTTGGCGTGGCGCTCCTCCTCCTGTTCGATGGCCTCGGCAAGCGCATCGGCACGGTTGGCCAGGTGCATGATGGCGGTGTTGATCGCGCCCAGCTCGAAGGGGCCAAGTACCGACTCGGTGCCGGCACAGGCATCCCGGCAGGTGTCGTCCTCGGCAATGCGGGACAGGCCGTAGATGGCGCCGACGATCTCCTTGATCTGGGTGGCGTGGTCCTTGGTGAAGCTCATGACGCCACCTCCTGGCCACGGGCAGCGGCCTCCAGGCGACGGGCTTGCTCGATGTGACGGCGGTATCGGCGGAGGCGGGTGATGGCGCTGGAATCAGCGAACAGCGCAGCGCGGGCCATTGCCCGGTGGGCGGCGGCGCGTGCAGACGGATTGCGGGTAGGGAACATGGGTGGGACTCCTGAAGTTGAGGAGTCGTCCCCGGCTGCGGCCAAGCAGCGGATGGGGGCGACTGTACGCAGGTTGGCCGACCGGGACTTCAGGAACCCGGCACACCCGGAGGTGTCCCGCGCACAGCCGCCATTGCGCATGGCAGGCACGAAAAAAGCGCCCGACATGATGGTGGCGCTTGTGCGCCTGAAGACTCTCGACCGGCCAAGGTCGGCTGCTGAATTTGCAGCAGCAGGGGCAGAATAGGCCGGCAGCCTGGGGGCGGTCAACATCATGCTGCACCGCCTTGGGCGCGGCTGGCCTCAATGCGGTGCTCGATCCACTCGTTCACCTCAGACTCGATCCAAGCAACGGCGCGGGGGCCAAGCTGGATCGGGGCGGGGAAGTCGTCGGCATGGATGAGCCGGTGGAGGGTGGTGTTCGAGATGCCGCAGCGGTGAAGCACCTCGGGGCGGCGGATGAGGGTGGGTGTTGCGGTAGCGTCTGCCATGTCGTTGTTCCTCTCGGAATGAAGTGACATGGCAATGATGAATGGCGGAATGTCCGTTGCGCTTACTACTCGTTCGTTTCGTTGCTCCAGCCGGCTTTGCGCCACTCGCGTATCGTCTTTGCCGTTACGTTCATGCGATTTGCGACGATATTTGCCAGCCCACGTTCGGGCCTTCCGGATGCCAGCAGCTCCTCCCACACGCGCCTGGCCTCGGCCATGCGAAGGGCTTTCTCAGCGCGCTTCTTCTCGGCGCTGCTATTACCACCTTGTCGTCGCTTTATCTGGGCCTGATAGTCGCGAATATGCACTGCTGCGCTTTCGCTCATGGCCTTCTCCCCCGGCTTCGTCAGGCGACCATAGAGGTAGCCAAGCAAGATCGAGAAATACACTTCTCGCTGATTGACTCGTTGCTCAGGAGAGGCTTTGCCATCCAGAAAGCTGGCGGTAGCTGCGGCCAGCACTGTCTCAGAGTGTCTGTCTGGTTCCTCGTCGGCGTTGATTTGACCCTGAAGCCTGTCCAGTTCGCTCTGCATCAGTGCCAGCATGTCGTCCACGCCGGTCAGCTTGCTGTCTGTCGTAAGCAGCTCCAGGTGTTCAGCCCATTGACGCGGTGGTGCTTCTGGCATCGCGGACTCCAGCAAGCCACGACGCCGCTTCAGCACGCTGTCAGGCAGGACGAAGGGTGGGTGTGAGTCGTCCATCATCGCGCTGCTCCTCGCGCACTCCAGGTTGGGGAAGGCTGGCGGGCATGGTGGAGTTGCCATGCTTTCGGGTGATCGGCCCTAGCCAGCCAACGGGGGCGGCGCTTGCCGCGTGTCTCAGGTGCCGGTGCGAATCGGCACCACGTTGTCAGCTCCTGCTCGCAGGGCGTCCAGGTAGTCGGCCCATGACTGCAACATCTCCCGGCGCTGCTCCAGGTGTGAGGTCCGGTTGTAGGCGCGACCGTTGCTGTCCTTAACCTTGTGGGCCAACTGCTGCTCGATGTACTGCTCGGGGTAGTTCAGCCGCTCGGCTAGGATCGTTCTGGCCATCGCCCTGAAGCCGTGCGCCGTCATCTCGCCCTTGAATCCCATCCTGTCCAATGCGGCCTTGATCGTGTTGTTGCTCATCGGGCGCTTGCTGCTGCGGATGCCGGGGAAAACGAACTCGGTGCGCCCGGTCAGTCCATGCAGGTCGTGCAGGATCGACACCGCCTGGGTCGGCAGCGGCACGATAAGAGGCTGCCCCGTCTTGCTGGCGTGAAAGGTCCAGGTGGCTTCCTTCAGGTCGATGTCGCTCCATCGGGCCTGGCGCAGCTCGCCGGGGCGGGTGAACACCAGGGGCGCCAGCTTCAGCGCGGCGATGGTGGTGGGCTGGCCACCGTAGCCATCAATCGCTCGCAGCAGGCCAACGACCTCTCCGGGGTCAGTCAGGGCGGCGTAGTGATTGGTCTTGCTGGGCCGCAGAGCGCCGCGAAGGTCGGGGGTTGGGTCTCGCTCGACGCGCCCGGTGGAGATGCCGTAGCGGAAGACCTGGCCGCATAGCGTCTTCACGCGGTGGGCGGTCTCGATGTGGCCGCGCTCCTCGATGCGGCGCAGGCAGTCCAGCAGTTCAGGTGGGGTGATCTCGGAGATGGGGCGCTTGCCGATGATCGGGAAGGCGTCACGCTCCAGGCGGCGCTTGTTCCGCTGGTAGTGGTCAGGCACGACCTCATGCTGGTGAACCTTCTCTAGCCACTCCACGGCCACGGCCATGAAAGTGTTGGCGGCAGCCTGTTCGCCTTGCTGGCGGGCGATGCGCTTGGCGGTGCTGGGGTCGATGCCCTGGGCAAGCTGGCGCTTGGCCGCGTCCCGCGCCTCACGGGCTGCCACAAGCGTGACATCGGGGTAGACGCCAATGGCCAGCCGCTTCTCCTTGCCGGCGTGGCGATACTTCATCCGCCAGTATTTGCTCCCGCTCGGTGAGACCTCCAGGTAGAGGCCACCGCCATCGGCCATCCTGAATATCTTGTCCCTGGGCTTGGCCATCTTCACGGCAGTGGCGGACAGCTTGTTGGTCTGGCGACTCATGGGGGCACCTCGGGCTGGTGATCGCCTCATGCCCCCGTTCGGCTGTGCCGGGTGCCCCCAAGTGCAGGGGGCAGGCTGTTGGCCAGGAGGGCGCCGGCTGGCGCGGGTTCTGGCGGGGTTGGGGGCATCAGGTGGCTGGTTTCGACGCTGTGCCCCCAGATATGCCCCCTTGGGTGGGGGCATGTCAAGGAATGCTATGAAACGTCCAGACACAAGAAAGGGGCCTTGAGGCCCCTGTTCATGCGGTTTCTGAAGTGTTATGGAACCTTCTGAAACCCTTGTGTGGTGGAGGCGGCGGGAATTGAACCCGCGTCCGCCAGCACTCGCCCATTGGCTCTACATGCTTAGATTCCGTTATTTGATTTAACGCCTCTGGCTCCAACGGTCAGGATCCAGCGACGCGATTC
>JBJHBY010000300.1:0-3431 GCA_050485745.1 Gammaproteobacteria bacterium
GGACATCGAAGTGCACATGAGCCCGCGTGCCGGCGGCCCCTGGCTACAGGCCAGCGCCAGCGTCGCAATGCGTGACGAGGACCTCCCCGGCCTGCTCACCCAGCCGGGCATGCGCCAGTTGGTGGGGGCCGCCTTCGAGGACTGGCGCTGGCAGGGGGCGATCAGTGGTTCCCTGGATCTCGGCCTGCCCCTGGGCGGTGGCGCGCCCGAAGTGCAGGTGCAGGCCGGGATCGAGCCGGGCCGGCTTCAGATAACCCCGCTCAACCTGACCCTGGAGCAGGTGTCCGGGAGCCTGAGCTACGACACGGCCCGCGGCCTCAACGCCAGTGATTTGCGGGCCCGCCTGTTCCAGCGCCCGGTGCGGGCCCAGGTGGGCATGCGCGATGGGGTACAGCGGGTCACGGCGTCGACGACGGTGGCGGCCACAGATGTGCGCGAATGGCTGGACCTGCCCCTGCTGGCGCCGCTGCAGGGCGAGGCGGTGGTACACATGCTGATCGAGCTGCCGGGGCAGGGCGACACGGAGCGGGCGCCGCATCTCAGCCTGGAGTCCGACCTGCAGGGCATCGGTATTGATCTGCCCCTCCCGCTGGGCAAGGCGGCACAGGAAAGTGCGGCGCTGTCCGTCGTGCTGCCCCTGGCCGGCGGGCCTGATCGAGAGCTGCAGCTGAGCCTGGAGGATCGCCTGGGCATGCGCATGCGCTGGGGCGGTGACGAACCCGCTTTTGCCTTTCAGCTGGGGCGCACCGAAGCGCCGGAACTGCAGCCCGGTCGCATCCTGGTCACTGGCGGGCTGAGCGAAATCAGCGTCGCGGACTGGCAGGCCGCGCAGGCACGCCACGGCGAGGCACTGGCTCAACCGGGGCGGCTGGACACCGAGCTGCCCTTGCTGTTGCGGGATCTGTCCATCGCGCAGCTGAATGTCGCCGGTCAGCAGTTGCACGACCTGATCATCAACGGCAGCGTCAATCAGGGGCGTTGGCATCTGCGTGTCGCCGGACGGGAGCTGGCGGGGCGGCTGCGCCTCTCCGTCGATGACCCGGTGCCCAGCCTGCGCCTGGATACACTGCGCCTGCAGCCGGGGTTGCTCACCTCCGAGGGCGAAGGCCTGGTCAGCATGCAGCCACCCAGCGTGATCGACCTCGACGTCACCGTCGGTGAACTGTTCCTGGGCGAGGAGCTCCTCGGTGGCATCGGCTTCGAGCTGCGCCGTTTGCCCGACGGCCTGCGCCTGCAACAGGTGTCCGGCAACCTGCGCGACATCTCTATCGCCGGCCGCGAGGATGAGCGGGGGGCCAGCCTGGAATGGCGCGAGGGCGCATCCGGGCCCTACACACGCTTCGAGGGGCGCCTGCTCGCCGGTGACCTCAGCAAGGTGCTGGCCAGTTGGGGCTACGAGGAAATTCTGGTCAGCCGCCGCGGTCGCGCCGACCTGGACTTCGACTGGCCCGGCGGCCCGGCGGAATTCCGCATCGACAACGTCTCCGGCGAATTGCTGATGCGTATCGAGGACGGGCGCTTCATGCGCGCTCCGGCCACCACTACCGGTGCCCTGCGGGTCGTGGGTGTGTTCAACCTGGCCAACCTGCTGCGGCGGCTGCGCCTGGATTTCTCGGATATTTTCGGAGCAGGAGTCAGTTTCAACCGGCTGGATGGGGATCTGGTGTTCGATCACGGCCGGGTGATTACGCGCACCCCCCTGGCGATCACGTCTCCCTCCACGGGCTTCCGCGCCAGCGGTGAGCTGGACTTCAACACCGACCAGGTCGATCTGGAACTGGCCGCGACCCTGCCCATTGCCAGCAACCTGCCCTGGGTGGCGGCGATTGCCGGGGGCTTGCCTGCCGCCGCGGGAGTGTATCTGATGAGCCGGGTGTTTGAGTCTCAGGTGGATCGCTACTCCAGCGCCATTTACCGCATCAGTGGCGATTGGCACGACCCCCAGGTCGAGTTCCTGCGCGTCTTCGACCCCGCCGACGGAGAGGCCGCCAGTTCCCCCGAGCGGTAGGTCGGGTTAGCCGCCAAGCGGTGTAACCCGGCGTCACCACCGCATGCGCGGCTTCCACGGAACGGCTCAGGTTGTGCGGTAGGCTGGGTTAGCCGCTGCGCGGCGTAACCCAGCGCTCCCACCGCACGTGCAGCTTCCACGGAACGGCTCACGTTGTGCAGTAGGCTGGGTTAGCGGCAACGCCGCGTAACCCAGCGTTACCCCCAACGTCTGAGGCTCCCGGGAGTTTCCCACGAAGCTCCCCGGGATCACTCCGGAAACCACGTCGGTGCGGGGTTCGATGATGGCGGGAGGCTCCGGAACCCACATCGGTACGGGATTCGATGAGGGTGGTAACGCTGGGTTACGCGGCACAGCCGCTAACCCAGCCTACAGCAGCACGAGCGGGTAAGGCGCTATATCATCACCCCATGCATCACCCCACGACATCAATACGGAATCGCTGCCATGGCCCAGCCCTTGTCTATCGTCGCCGCCCTGCAGATGGTCTCCGGCGCGGACCTCGACGCCAACCTGGAGCAGGCCCGGAGCCTGGTGGCCCGGGCAGCAGGGCAGGGTGCGCGCCTGGCGGTGCTGCCCGAAACCTTCGCCATGTTCGACAGCCGCAGGCAGGCGGAGCTGGCGGCGGCGGAGGGGGAAAACGGCGGTCCATTGCAGGATGCTCTGGCGGCGATGGCCCGCGAGCACGGCTTGTGGCTGGTTGGCGGTACCATCCCGCTGCCCGCTGCCGCGGGTGGCGTCAGTGCCGCCTGTCTGGTGTTCAGCCCCGAGGGTGAACGGGTGGCGCGCTATGACAAGATCCACCTGTTCGACGTGGATGTGGGCGACGCCCATGGCCGCTACCGGGAATCAGATACCTATCGTCACGGTGACACGCCGGTGGTGGTGGATACGGAGCTGGGCCGCCTCGGCCTGGCGGTGTGCTATGACCTGCGCTTTGGCACCCTGTTCGACACCCTGCGCGAGGCCGGTGCGGAGCTGATTGCGGTGCCCTCGGCGTTTACCCGGCGCACCGGTCTGGCGCACTGGCTGCCGCTCCTGCGCGCCCGCGCCATCGAGCAGCAGTGCCTGCTGATCGGCGCCAACCAGGGCGGTTGGCACGGCGCTACGCGCTACACCTCCGGTGGCTCCGCCATCGTCGATCACTGGGGTACCGTGCGCGCCGAGGCCGGCTTCGGCCCGGCCTGCCTCGGCGCGTGTTTCGACCGCGCGGCCCAGCAGCGAGCCCGCGAGCAGATGCCCGTCCTCCAGCACCGCCGCCCCTTGCACAGCGACCTCTGACCCCGGTCACACGAATTTCGCGCCGGCATAAACCAATCGCGGACACCCCCGGTGGCCAGCCCGGGACCAATCGCGGACACCCCTTCGATGGTGAGCCTTGAGCTGTAGGCTGGGTTAGCCGCGCAGCGGCGTAACCCGGCGC
>JBJHBY010000301.1:0-3385 GCA_050485745.1 Gammaproteobacteria bacterium
GCTTTAGCCTCCTGGCGATCCCGCTGTTTGTGTTCATGGCGAACGTACTCAGCACATCAGGGATTGCGGACGATCTGTTCGAGACCCTTTACCGCTGGATGGGTGGTCTACGCGGAGGCCTGGGCATCGCCACGGTGGCGACCTGCGGAATCCTGGCTGCCATGGTCGGCACCGGTGGGGCAGGCATCACCATAATGGGTCTCATCGCACTGCCCGCCATGCTTAGCCGGGGGTACGACAGAACCCTTTCAATGGGCAGCATTATGGCCGGCGGGTCGCTTGGCTACATGATCCCGCCCAGCATCATGCTCATACTCTACGGCCAGTTTGCAGGAGTCTCCATCGGCAGCCTGTTCATCGGTGGCATCCTGCCCGGGCTGCTGCTGGTCCTACTGTATTCGATGTACATCTGGATACGCGCCCTGATGGACCCGAAGGTCGCCCCCAGTCTCCCTCCCGAGGAGCGCTTCAGCCTGCACCAGAAGCTCGCCGCGACGCGTACCCTGGCACTGCCTTCGCTGCTCGTCGCAGGCGTACTCGGCTCCATCTACATGGGAATCGCCACCGTCAGTGAGGCGGCCGGCGTAGGCGCCGCGGGATCAATCCTTGCCGCGGCGATCCACCGCAAGCTCAGCTTGAAGCTCCTGACTGCGGCGCTGGTCTCCACGATGAAGACCGTCGGCGTCATCATGTGGATTACCCTGTCCGCCTACGCATTTGCGGGGGTCGTACAGCGGCTGGGCGCCGGCCGCATGCTCGTGCAGCTACTCGAGAGCTTCGCGCTCGAGCCATGGGGCATGCTGATCGCGCTGCTCCTTATCCTGGTGATTCTGGGTATGGTCATCGACGTCATCGGCCTGCTCGTGCTAACCGTCCCGATCTTCGCGCCGATAATCGTCGGCCTTGGCTTTGATCCGATTTGGTTCGGAATCCTTTTCACCATTACCATCCAGATCGGATTTCTATCGCCGCCTTTCGGCTACGGGATGTTTTACCTCAAAGCAGTAGCGCCACCCGACGTGACCACAGTAGAGCTCTACAGGTCGGTGGCCCCTTTCATTGCCCTGCAGACGCTGGCGCTCGTAATTATCATGGTCTGGCCAGGCATCGCGACGTTCCTGCCGTCGCTGATGCGTTGAAGGATCGAGCTTCTGCAATCGCGTCCCTGGCCGCCAGCGTGCAGGATCACCAGTCGCCCGCCTTCAATTCGTCCGGTGCGGGCGCTGTGAGTAGGCGGGCAACAAAAAGCCGCTCAGGGTGTCCCGTAAGCGGCTGTTTTTGCTGGTAGTTCTGGTGGACGCGGCTGGGATTGAACCAGCGACCCCTGCCGTGTGAAGGCAGTGCTCTCCCGCTGAGCTACGCGTCCTGAAAACGTCGGTAGATTCTAGGGAGCGCTCTGACGGCTGTCAATCGACCGATGCCCACGTTCAGGCGCTGGTGGGGGCTGTGGAGGCGTCACGCTGCCCGCCGCGGCCTGGTGAGCGAGGTGAATGTGTTCCTCCAGGAGTTTGCAGGCGCCAGTGGCGTCACGATCCAGAGTGAGACGTACGAGCTCGCCGTGGTGGCCGTCCAGGATGCGACGCATATCCCTGGCTGCTGGAGCGGCACGGCGGTAGCGGTCGAAGTGGTCGTGCAACTGGGTGATAAAGCGCTCCAGCCAGGGGGAGTCGCAGGCGGCAACCAGCGCCTGGTGAAACTCGGCATGGTGGCGCTCCCAGCTCTGCTGGTCGGCGTTGCTCTCGGTGGTGCGGCTCAGGCGGTGGGCGGCGGCCAGGAGCTGCGATTCCCACTCGGCGTCACCGAGTGCAATAGCCCGTTGCAGGGCGGCGCATTCCAATTGCTTGCGTAGCAGGGCGAGGTCGTCCAGCTCGGTACGCGTCAGCTCCGGTACCCGGAAACCGCGTTGGGTTTCCTGTATGAGCAAACCAGTGGCGGCCAGGTGATTCAAGGCCTCTCGCAGCGGGCTCAGTCCAACGCAGTAGTTGTCGCGCTATGCGTTGATGGCCAGCTTTTCGCCCGCTGCGAAGCGTCCGTTGATGAGGTCCCTGCGGAGGCGTTCCACCATTGGGCTGGCCTGTCCGGGTCTGCTCCTGATCGCCATCGACTCCCCCCGTTGTGTTGTGATGTGGCACTGCGTGTCTCAGCCTGTATGGAGATGCCGCCCGCATCTCGCTGGGCTTTCGATGTTTTCCGTATACAAGCGCTCTGCGCGGGCATCTGGCAACGGGGAATCATGGCCCTGTTTTCTTGACAGGTGCCGGGTCAGGCGCTATTTTTCAGCTCGTTAGTATATAGTATACAAAACAGGTTAAATGGAAGATGCGGGTGCATTTTCCGACCCCCGACAGGTTCCGGTGAGGCTGGAAGCTGTTTTTAGTGACAGCCCGTTCGGGTCGACAATCGGCAGTCGGGCAAGCAAGAGTTGAGGAGCACAGACATGGCAGAGTTGATGGATCGGGATACCTTCCGCAGTGCGCTGGAAGAGGCGATCAAGGGCAAGAGCGCGAACAAGGCGCCGTTCTCGGTTGCATGGGCGAGCGGCAAGCTGGATCGCGAGCATCTGGCCCGTTGGGCGGAGAACCACTACCACTATGTGGGTCCGTTCGCGGACTATCTGGCCTACATTTATGCGCGTACGCCGGATCACTGCCAGGAGGCGAAGGACTTCCTGCTGCAGAACATGTATGAGGAGGAGATTGGTGGTGACCGTCACACCGATCTTCTGATCCGGTTTGCCGAGGCGTGTGGCACGACGGGCGAGCGTGTGGTCAACCCGGACAACATGTCGCCGACCACGCGTGGTCTGCAGGCGTGGTGCTACTCGGTGGCGATGCGCGAGAAGTGGGTGGTTGCGGTTGCCGGGCTGGTGGTTGGTCTTGAGAGCCAGGTGCCGTCGATCTACCGCCGTCAGACACCGACGCTGCGTGAGAAGTACGGATTCACGGATGAAGAGGTGGAGTTCTTCGATCTGCACATCGTGTCGGACGAGATCCACGGCGAGCGTGGTTATCAGATCGTGCTGGAGCACGCCGACACGGTGGAGCTGCAGCAGGAGTGCCTGAAGATCTGTGAGATTGGCGCGCAGATGCGTCTGCTCTACACCACGGCGCTCTACTACGACTACGTGGCGAAGGATCTGCCGCTGTCGGAACTCGGCATGTCCGAAGCCGCCTAGCGGCGTCGTCTCCGGCGGCGCCCGCGTGGTGCTGCCCGGAATGCCGGATCAACCAGCCGGCGCATCGCGGGGATAGGGGCGATGCGCTGGTTGTGTGTATTTCCGCATTTTCCATAGCCCCCCTGTCCACACCAACTAACGAGAGGTTTCAGCCTTGGCCAGCACAACAGGCGAATTCAGAAACTACATCGATGGTGAGTGGTGCAAGAG
>JBJHBY010000302.1:0-3317 GCA_050485745.1 Gammaproteobacteria bacterium
GATGAGGATTGCCAGACAAACTCCGGCTGGTTGCGCCCCTCATACCAGACGCGGTTCCACAGGGCATTCCATGACGTCTGCGGGTGGCGGTTCCACAGATCACCGACAATGATCTGCCCGTCACGGTCCAGCGCCAGAATACGGTTGTTGATGGGTGACACCGTCACCAGATCGATCGGCTTGTCCGCGAAAGGCTTCAGCAGCAGGGTGCGCGCCGACGTGCCGTAGTGAATACCCACGTATCCGGCCTCATCCGCTGCGATGAAGCCCTTGCGATTGTATTCCGGAAAGAGGCTGGTAATGGCACCCGGGTGCTGCCGGAAATCCCGGATGCGCTCGAGGCTGTGGCGGTTCTCGTCGTCTCTGACCAGGAACCACTGGCTCAACTCCCCCTGTTCGGTACCCACGACGACGGATACCGTGCCCAGAAGAAAATTCATGGCACTGATGTTGCCACCGCCGACCGTCACTGACTGCACCAACCGTGCGCTGCGCGGTGAACTGATATCGTAATAGTGCAGAGCGCCCGAGTCGTCCGCCACGAACAGGCTGCGCATGGAGCGATCCAGCAGCAGGTGCCGGGCCCGCGCTGGCGGCGTGGGCAGTTCGAAGCGCTCCTGGCTGACGCTGACCTCCCCTGTGAACAGGTTTTCCCGGGTGGTGAACAGGTTCAGCAGCAGACGGTTGTCGCTGGTGACGCCAGCTATCGCCGTGCCCCGCTGCCCCTCCTGGATGGCCAGTACTTCAATGGCCCGCCCCTCCGGATCGAGCTGCAGCGGTGCGTCCCCCAGGGGGTATTCCAGGCGAGGCGTGATCAGGCGGCGGTCATCGGGGTAACTCAGGCTGTAGGCATAGTGAGCGACTCCAACCTGGCCATCACTGTAGCCGTAGGCCACCAGACCGAAACGCGGCTCTGACACGGCGCTGGCCGTGGTAACGGCAGCCTCGGGAGCCGGCATCTGCGCGGTCACCCTGGGCGAACCGGTCATGGCATCGAAGAACGTGATCTCGCCGGCGGTATTGAAGCTGAGTCCCAGCTCTTCATAGCGCTCCAGGGACAGGAAGCGGATGGTATTGTCGGCGGCAAAGACCGGCGCCGGGTAGCGCAACTCCTCGCTCAGCGAGGCCCCCCGGAACATTGGTACCACTTCGCTGAACAAATAGACGAAGATCAGCGTCAGGGCACCTACCACGCCCAGGCCGGCAGCGCTGATCCCGTAGCGGGAGACCCGGTCGCTGAACTTGCGCCAGCGGCGGCGACGCTCTCGCTGCACCGCATTGGGCAGCAGGGAGGCTCGGCGGGTGCCAGCGGCGTCGGAAGAAGCATCGAACATGGGCGGGCTCGGCGTGTCCGGTGAATGTCAGGTGCGGCGACAAGGCTACGCCGCGGTGATGACAGAATTGTTACAGCGTCGTGACGATATGAAACTGCCCGCCCATCAAGAGACGCTGCTCAGCAGGAGCAACCTGAAGGAGGCGGAAACGACCTGGGTGGAAACGCCTGAGCGGAAACAAAAAGGGCCGGCGGTTTCCCGGCCGGCCCTCGATGACCGCACAGCGGATCACTCGATACCCAGTTCCTTGCGGATGCGGGCGGCAACGTTGGCGCTCAGGGGCACATAGCCATCCCTCAGGACCACTTCCTGCCCTTCTTTAGACAGGACCAGCTTGACGAACTCACGCTCCAGCGGGGCCAGCGGGCGGTTCGGGTGCTTGTTGACATAGACGTAGAGGAAGCGGGCCAGCGGGTAGCTGCCGTCAGCCGCCGCATCGGCGGTGGCCGGAGCGAAGGGCTGGCCGTGCTCGCGGGCCAGGGGCACGGCACGCACACCGGAGGTAATGTAGCCGATACCGGAGTAGCCGATGCCGTTGATGGACTCGGTCACGCCCTGGACTACGGAGGCGGAGCCGGGCTGCTCGTTGATGCTGGACTTGAAGTCACCGCCACACAGGGCGTTGTCCTTGAAGTAGCCGTAGGTGCCGGATACCGCATTACGGCTGTACAGGGCGAAATCGCGGTTGGCCCAGGCACCGCTCAGGCCCACCTGACCCCAGCGGGTGATGTCGCGCTCATAGCCACAGCGGCGGCCCACGGAGAAGATTGCATCAACCTGCGGGAGGCTCAGCCCTTCGATCGGGTTGTCCTTATTGACGTATACCGCCACCATGTCGATGGCGACCGGAATCGCGGTCGGCTTGTAGCCATAGCGGTTTTCAAAGTTCTGGATTTCAGAGTCGCGCATGGCGCGGCTCATCGGGCCAAAGTTGGAGGTGCCTTCGATCAGGGCAGCCGGAGCCGTGGAGGAACCAGCACCCTGAATCTGGATGTTGACGTTGGGGTAGAACTTGTTGAATTCCTCCGCCCACAGCGTCATCAGGTTGTTCAGGGTATCGGAGCCGATGCTGGACACGTTGCCGGATACACCGCTGGCGCGCTGATATTCGGGCAGCGCGGAATCAACACCGGCGATCGCGCCGGCGCCGCTCATGACGGCGGCCGACAGGGTCAGGCCGCGCAGGATGGACTTGATTTTCATCCGTATCTCCTAACTGTAAGGACGAAGAGGTTTGCTGTAACCGAGGCGTACGTTAGTGGATGAAAATGACAATCGTGTGACGCTTTATTGACCCGGCGATGAATATTGCCGGGGCAGCGCGTTCAGGCAGCACCCTGGCCGAGGCGCTGGCGCACGGTGCGCATAAGAGGGAATACGCAGCTGAAACAGCTGCCCTTGCCGGGCTCGCTCTGAATCTCCAGCTCCGCCTGATGGCGCAGCAACACATGTTTGACAATGGCCAGCCCGAGCCCGGTGCCACCCGTCTGGCTTGAGCGACTCTTGTCAACACGGTAGAAGCGCTCGGTCAGGCGAGGAATATGCTCGCCGTCGATACCGATACCGTCGTCCTCGACACTGAGTCGCGCACGGCTGCCATCGGCACCCCAGAAAATGCGGATATGCCCGCCCGGGGCCGTGTACTTGGCGGCGTTGTAGATGATGTTGGCAAACGCACTGCGCAACTCCTGCGGATGCCCCACCAGGGACAGGGTATCGTCGCATTCAATCTCGATATGCCGCTCGCCACTGACCGAGGCCCGGGCCTCCTCCGCGATGCTCTCGAGCATGGGACGAACGTCGAAGCGTGCCTGGTCATTGTCCGGGGGCACACTCTCCAGGCGCGCCAGCAACATCAGATCCTCGATCAGGTTTTCCATGCGGCTGGCCTGGGCCTGCATCTGCTGCAGCGCACGCTGCCAGCGGGGGTTGCCACGTCCGCCTTCGCTTCCGGCGGCACTCTCCGCAAAGGTGTCGAGGTAG
>JBJHBY010000303.1:0-3316 GCA_050485745.1 Gammaproteobacteria bacterium
GTCTATGGGCGGATGACCGGCTGGGGGCAGAATGGCCCCCTGGCCCAGGCAGCGGGGCACGATATCAACTACATCGCGCTGACCGGTGCCCTGGATGCGATCGGCCGCAAGGACTCGGGTCCGGTACCCCCCCTGAATCTGCTGGGTGACTTCGGTGGTGGCTCCCTTTACCTGGTGATGGGCGTGTTGGCAGCAGTGATCGAGGCGCAGCGCTCCGGCAAGGGCCAGGTGGTTGATGCGGCCATTACCGACGGGGTCATTTCCCTGTCCAGCGCCATCTTCGGTTTTCGTGCTATGGGCATGTGGAATGGCCCCCGGCAGTCCAATCTGCTGGATGGTGGTGCACACTTTTACGACACTTATCAGTGTGCCGACGGCCATTGGATTTCGATCGGCTCGATCGAGCCCCAGTTCTATGCACTGCTGATGGAGAAGCTGGGCGTTGATCTGGGCGAGGCCGGTTTTGCGCAGCAGTTCGACCAGAGCCGCTGGCCGGAGTACAAGGCGCGTCTGGCGGAAACCTTTGCCAGTCGAGATCGCGATCACTGGTGCCAGTTGCTGGAAGGCACCGATGTCTGTTTTGCTCCGGTGCTGAGCTATGCCGAGGCGGCGGAGCATCCGCACAACCGTGAGCGGGGCAGCTTCGTCGAGCGCGATGGTGTTCTGCAGTCCGCTCCGGCGCCCCGCCTTTCGCGCACACCGGGTGCGATCCAGCGCTCCCCGGTGGCCGCCGGAACGGACACCCGTGACATTCTTGCCGAGCTGGGCTATGGCGCCGACGAGCAGAAGCAACTGCTGGATGCGGGGGCAGTAGCCGAGGCTCAGGGCAACTGATCCAGTCGCTTCCGAGGACAGAGCAATGACAGACACACTGATTTCAAGCAGGGATGACGACGGCGTCCTGCTGCTGACACTGAATCGTCCGCAAAAGAAAAATGCCCTCAATGTCGAGTTGTGGCAGGCGCTTGGTGATGCCATGGCCGATGCCCGGGATGATGCCTCCGTCGCCGTCGTGGTATTGACCGGCGCGGGGAATGATTTTTCCTCCGGTACCGATCTGAGCGAGTTTGCCGAAGCGGGAGCGGACCATCCGTTTCCGGCGTTTTGTCGCACCATGAACAGCTTTGACAAGCCGCTCCTGGTGGCCGCCAGGGGGATTGCCGTTGGCGGTGGCGCGACCATCATGTTGCATGCTGATGTGATCTATGTGGGTGACAGTCTGCGCATGCGTTTGCCGTTCGCCAGCCTGGGGCTGGTGCCCGAACTGGCGAGCAGTTATCTCCTGCAGCAGCATATTGGCCTGCGTCGCGCCTCGGAGCTGTTTTTCACTGCGGAGTGGATCAACGCTGCGCGCGCGCTGGAGACGGGTATCGCCACGGCATCTGTTGCCGATGCACAGTTGCTGGAGCACACCCTGGCCAAGGCGCGGGAGATGGCGCAGTGGCCGGTGAGCGCCCTGCGCGAGGCCAAGCGCCTTTTGCGCCGCAACCACCTGCATGAAATGGAGCAGGCGCTGCTGGCAGAGGAGGCCGCCATGGCTCGCCTTGCCGGGTCACCGGAAAACGTCGAAGCGGTAATGGCCTTTCTGGAAAAGCGCCAGCCGGATTTCAGGCAGTTTCGCTGAAGCCGGAACAAGTACTGCGCAGGGTGTGGCTTCACACCCTGCCTTCACACCTTGCGATCAGTCACTGCGTGGCCATTCACCACACGACAACTCACTCATGACCATTTACTGCATGACCACTTACTGCATCACAAAGTGCGGCTGTTGCGGCTGAGGATAGTCATTGCGGCCACGTCGCACCGGCCGGACGTGACGGGCAACCAGCTTGCCGTCGAAGACGTGACATTCGAACTCGACACTCTCGCCGTTGCGGAGGCGGTCCACCCCCTTGAGGCTTTTGGTGTTGACGTAGATGTCAGGGCCTGAGCCATTTTCGAGAAAGCCATAGCCCTTGGCCGCGTTGAACCACTTCACCGTTGCTTGCATAGTGTTGTGATAGTCCCATTGCAAAACATGAGCGGATGGAGCTGAAGCTCCGCGAGGGCCGTGTCTGCGCCTGCGGAAAACATGCTCGATACTGTCATTGCGGGGAGCAATGCATGGCGGAAATCCATTTGCCGCTGGATGTTGTTCGGGTTTCGACAGCATCGGCCCCAAAGCTTATTGAAAGCCATTATGCCGTGTCAAACGCGGGTTGTTGTGCGCTGGTTCACATTTTTCGAGCAAGGTTGCTCAATGCCTCACAGCGCGGCCGCCAGACATACGTGTGCTGTATGCGTGGCGGCTGTTGCGTCGGTGCCAGAACTTCAGATGCGTTCGATGGCAACCGCAAGTGCCTCGCCACCACCAATGCACAGTGATGCGATGCCGCGCTGTTTGCCCTCGCGCTCCAGTGCATTCAACAGTGTGACGATGATGCGCGAACCGGTTGATCCGATGGGGTGACCCTGGGCGCAGGCGCCGCCGTAGATATTGACCTGTGAGTGATCGAGGCCGAGATCGCGCATGCTCAGCATGGTGACCATGGCAAAGGCCTCGTTGATTTCCCACAGGTCGATGTCGGAGATCTGCAGGCCGGTGCGCTCCAGCAGCTTGTTGATGGCACCGATCGGGGCGGTGGTGAAGCGCTCAGGCTGCTGCGAATGCCGGGCGTGACCGAGGATCCGTGCGCGCGGTTTGAGTCCGCGCGCCTGCGCCTCGGCGGCACTGGTCAGCAACAGGGCTGATGCACCGTCGGAGATGGAGCTGGAGTTGGCCGCGGTAATGGTGCCGTCCTTGCTGAAGGCCGGGCGCAGCTGCGGAATCTTGTCGAGGCGTGCGCTCAGAGGTTGTTCATCATCCTTGACCACGACCTCACCCTTGCGCGTCTGCAGGGTGACGGGCACGATTTCGGCGTCCAGCCAGCCATTCTCGATGGCTCTCTGGGCACGGCCCAGTGATTCGATGGCAAAGGCGTCCATGTCTTCACGGCTCAGCCCCTGCTCGTCCGCGGTCTCCTGGGCGTAGCTGCCCATAAGGCGAGCGGTGTCGGGGGATTCCAGGCCATCGAAGAACATGTGGTCCTTGAATTCGGCGTGTCCTGTGCGCACACCGCCACGTGCCCCGGGCAGCAGGTGCGGGGCATTGCTCATGCTCTCCATGCCGCCGGCGACGACGATACGGGCGCTGCCCGCGCGGATCGCGTCGTGAGCCAGCATCACCGCCTTCATGCCCGAGCCGCACACCTTGTTGATGGTGGTGCAGCCGACGCTCGCCGGTATTCCGGCGGCGAGGCTTGCCTGACGCGCGGGCGCCTGGCCCAGGCCCGCCGAC
>JBJHBY010000304.1:0-3288 GCA_050485745.1 Gammaproteobacteria bacterium
CTACCTGGTGGCCCGGGCCGCGGAACCCCCGGGCCACCAGGTAGAGCTCGCGGGAGCGCGGCCGCGAGGCCGCCGGCTTGCGGCTGACCACGCGCTCGAAGCGCGGGCGAATGTCCCGCAACAGGGCCTCGAAGCCCTCGCCCTGGAACACCTTGGTGACAAAATCCCCGCCCGGGCGCAGCACCCGGCCGGCGAACTCCAGCGCCAGCTCCACCAGTAACATGGACCGCGGCTGGTCGACGGCGTTCAGCCCGGACATGTTCGGGGCCATGTCGCTGATCACCAGGTCCACCGGCGCGTCACCCAGGGCTGCCAGGATCGCCGCCAGCACCGCGTCTTCAGTAAAGTCCCCCTGGATGAACTCGACCCCGGCAAGGCTGTCCATGGGCAGGATGTCGGAGGCCACCACCCGGCCCCGGTGCCCGACCAGCGCCGCCGCCACCTGGGACCACCCCCCGGGGGCGGCGCCGAGGTCCACCACGGTCATGCCGGGCCGGATCAGGCGGTCTTTTTCCTGCAGCTCCAGCAACTTGTAGCAGGCACGGGAGCGGTAGCCCTCGGTCTGCGCACGCTTCACGTAGGGGTCGTCGAAATGTTCGCGCAGCCAGGACTTGCTGCTGCTACCGGATTTTCTGCGCGCCATCACACTGCCCCGCGGATCTGGGATAAACTACGCAGCCACGCTGCAAACTGATCATTGAAGGCTCCATGGAACTCAGTCAGGCCCGGAAAAAGCAATTGCGCGCCATCGGTCATGGCCTGCGCCCCGTCGTGACCCTGTCGGAGCGCGGCTACGGCGAAGGAGTGGCCAGGGAGCTGGAGCGCGCCCTCGACGACCACGAGCTGATCAAGATCAAGCTGGCCATCAATGATGGCGAGGCACGGCGTGAACTGATCGGGGAGCTGTGTCAGGCACACCAGGCAACCCTGGTCCAGGCCATCGGCAAGACGGCGTTGATCCTGCGCCCCTCCCGCCAGCCCAATCCGCGGCTGTCGAACCTGCTGCGGCAGGACTCCCGCAGCAGCTGAGGCTGCCTCAATGATAAAAAAGTGCCACCATCCCCTCAGAGATGGCGCACATTGTCGATTTCGTAGTCGATATCGCCGGCGGGGGCCTTGACCGTGACCACGTCACCGACCTCCTTGCCGATCAGGGCCCGGGCAATCGGCGAGGTCACCGAGATCTTGTTCTCCTTCACGTCGGCCTCATCCTCGCCGACGATCTGGTAGCACACCGCCTCGTCCGTATCGCAGTTGATCAGGTCCACCGTGGCGCCGAAGATCACCTTGCCGGTGCAGGGAATGGTGGTGATGTCGATCACGCGGGAATCCGAGAGCTTGGCCTCGATTTCCTTGATGCGCCCCTCGCAGAACCCCTGCTGCTCGCGCGCGGCGTGGTACTCGGCGTTTTCCTTCAGGTCGCCGTGGGCGCGGGCCTCGGCGATCGCCTGAATGATGCGCGGGCGCTCCTCGGTCTTGAGGCGATTGAGCTCATCGCGCAGGCGCGCCGCACCCGCCACGGTCATGGGGACCTGTCCACTCATGCCAGTAACCTCTCGTGTACGTCCTGCAGTCGACGCACGGTTTCGCTCCCGGTATACCCCAGGGCCATGCACACCGCCTCGGCGCCTGCCAGGGTGGTGGTATAGGCCACCTTGTTGGCCAGGGCGGAGCGCCGGATGGTCGAGGAGTCGGCAATGGCCTGACGCCCCTCGGTCGTGTTCACTATAAAGGCAATTTCCTTGTTCTTCACCATGTCCACGATATGCGGCCGGCCCTCGTTGACCTTGTTGACCCGGTCGCAGTCGAGCCCCGCCGCGGTCAGCACCCTGTGGGTGCCCTCGGTGGCGCAGAGGGTAAAGCCATGCTCCACCAGGTTGCGGGCCACCGCCACCGCGCCCGGCTTGTCCGGATCGCGCACGCTGATGAACACCCGGCCGCTGCGCGGCAGGTGCTCGCCGGCACCGAGCTGCGCCTTGGTGAAGGCTTCGGCAAAGGTCTCGCCCAGGCCCATGACCTCGCCGGTGGATTTCATCTCCGGCCCGAGGATCGGGTCGACCCCGGGGAACTTGTTGAAGGGGAAGACCGACTCCTTCACGCTGAAATACTGCGGAATGCGCTCGCGCTCGAAGCCCTGTTGCGCCAGGGAAACCCCCGCCATGCAGCGGGCGGCGATCTTGGCCAGGGAGACACCGATACACTTGGAAACAAACGGCACGGTGCGCGAGGCGCGGGGGTTGACCTCGATCACATAGATCTCGCCATCCTGCACCGCCAACTGCACGTTCATCAGGCCGACGACGCCAAGCTCCAGGGCCATGCGCTTGACCTGGGCGCGCATCTCGTCCTGCAGGGCCGCATCCAGTGAATAGGGAGGCAGGGAGCAGGCGGAGTCGCCGGAGTGCACACCCGCCTGCTCGATATGCTGCATGATCGCGCCGATCACCACGGTCTCGCCATCGCTGACGGCGTCGATGTCGACCTCGACCGCGGCGTTGAGGAAGTGATCGAGCAGTACCGGCGATTCCTCGGACACCTGCACCGCGGTACGCATGTAATGCCGCAGCTCGTCTTCCTTGTAGACGATCTCCATGGCCCGGCCACCGAGCACGTAGGAGGGGCGAACCACCAGTGGATAACCGATACCCTTGGCCGCCGCGATGGCCTCATCGATGGAGCGCACCGTGGCATTGGCGGGCTGGCGCAGGCCGAGACGATGGATCATCTGCTGGAAGCGCTCGCGGTCTTCCGCGCGGTCGATCGCGTCCGGGGTGGTGCCGATGATGGGCACGCCGGCGGCTTCCAGGTCGCGGGCGAGTTTCAGCGGGGTCTGCCCGCCAAACTGGACGATAACCCCCTTCGGCTGCTCGACATCGACGATTTCCAGCACGTCCTCCAGGGTAACCGGCTCAAAATAGAGGCGGTCGGAGGTGTCATAGTCGGTGGATACCGTCTCCGGGTTGCAGTTCACCATGATGGTCTCGATACCCATTTCCGCGAGGGCAAAATCGGCATGCACGCAACAATAATCAAATTCGATTCCCTGCCCAATCCGGTTTGGCCCGCCGCCAAGAATAACGATTTTCTCGCGATCGGTTGGGGCGCATTCATCGCTGCCGGGTTGATCGGGGTGCTCAACATCCTCTTCCCGCCACTGGTCGCGGCGCTGCGCATCCCTTTCACCGCGGGGCTGAGCTTCATCATCGTGCTGCTGCTCGACGCCGGTCTGCTGCTGCTGGTGGCCTGGTTGCAGCCCCAGGCGATCGCCTTCGACGGCTTCGCCTGGGC
>JBJHBY010000305.1:0-3282 GCA_050485745.1 Gammaproteobacteria bacterium
GCCACAGGCGCAGGACGTTGTCCGAAAACGCGGGGTCTTGTGGGTCGAATTGGGTGATCGGGCCAGGCTCGGGGCCAGCATCGGCGGGAACGGTTTTTCTGGCGGCCACCTGGTATCTCCGGAGGTCATGGGTTGCACCTGTCGCAAGGCGGCATTATCGGGAGATTCGCGCGGCAGTCAATCGGCCACTGCTGCCGGCGGAGGCGCGTGACCGCGCAGGAGCCATGTTATATTCCGCAGCATGACCGCCCCATCCTCCCTGCCTCCCGGGTTTCAGGTGATCCACGCCAACCGCATGGAGGATCTGCGTCGCGTGGTGGTCTGGCTGCTGCGCGAACATCCACTGGCGCCGCTGGAAAACGAGATTTTTCTGGTGCAGAGCAATGGCATCGCCCAGTGGCTGAAGCTGGCCCTGGCGGAAGATCCCGCGGCGGGGGGTGACGGAGGCGGGCTCGGTATTGCCGCCGCGACACAGTTCCTGCTGCCCTCGCGTTTCGTGTGGCAGGCCTACCGTGCGGTGCTGGGCGCCGACCAGGTCCCGGAGCACTCGCCCTTCGACAAGCCGCGCCTGCTGTGGCGGCTTTACCGCCTGCTGCCGGCGTTGTGCCGGCAACCCGTGTTTGCACCCCTGGCGCGTTTTCTGGAAGGCCCGCAGCCGCTGCGGCGTCGCTTCCAGCTGGCGGAGCGGCTCGCCGACCTGTTCGACCAGTATCAGGTGTTCCGGGCGGACTGGCTGGCGGACTGGGCGCAGGGTGACGACCGGATTGCCCTGGCGCGGGGTGGCACGCGGGCTCTGGATGAAGCGCAATGCTGGCAGCCGCAGTTGTGGCGCGCCCTGTTGCAGGACGTCGCCGCGACAGGCGACAGCGCGGTGGCCGGGCGCGCCGGGGTGCACCAGCGTTTCCTCGCTCACATGGCCGGCCTGTCGCCGCAGCAGCGCCCCCCCGGGTTGCCCGGGCGTCTGGTGGTGTTTGGGGTGTCCTCCCTGCCACAGCAGTGGCTGGAGGCGCTGGATGCACTGGGTCGCTGCTGCCAGGTGTTGTTGTGTGTGCACAATCCCTGTGAGTTCTACTGGGCGGATATCGTCAGTGATCGCGAATTGCTGCGTGCCGAGCGCCGGCGCAGCCTGCGTGGCGCGCCGCCACTGGAGGCGCTGCATGGCGGCGCGCAAGCACTGCTGGCGACCTGGGGGCGGCAGGGACGGGATTACATTCGCCTGCTCGATCGCTTCGATGATCCGGAGCACTACCGTGCCGGCTTCGAGCGCGCCGGCCAGCGGGTCGACCTGTTCACGTCCTTCGGCGAGGACACCTTGCTGCGCCAGATCCAGGAGGACGTGCGCTGTCTGCGGCCGCTGGCCGAGAGCCGCGATACCTGGCCGGCGCTGGACGCCCGTCGGGATCACTCCCTGGTGTTCCACGTCGCCCACGGGCCGCAGCGGGAGGTGGAAATCCTGCACGACCAGCTGCTGGCGGCCTTTGATGCCGACCCCGGCCTGCGCCCGCGGGACGTGATCGTGATGGTGCCGGACATCAATCGCTACGCGCCTCACATTGAGGCGGTGTTCGGGCGTTATGGCCGGGATGATCGCCGTTGTATTCCCTTCAGTATTTCCGACCAGGGCCGGCGCCAGCGGCAGCCCCTGCTGGTGGCGCTGGAGCAGTTGCTGTCCCTGCCCGAATCGCGCTTTGGCCTCAGCGATGTGCTCAGCCTGCTGGAGGTGCCGGCCCTGCGCCAGCGCTTCGGTATCGACGAGGCAGACCTGCCGCGCCTGCATGCCTGGGCCGAGGGCGCCAATGTGCGCTGGGGGCTTGATGCGGGGCAGCGCGAAGCCCTGGACCTGCCCGCCGGGCTGGAGCGCAACAGTTGGCGCTTTGGCCTGCGCCGCATGCTCCTGGGCTATGCGGTCGGCTCGGGAGAGGCGTGGCAGGACATCGAACCCTACCCCGAGATTGGCGGCCTGGAGGCGAGCCTGGTGGGCGTGCTCGACACCCTGCTGCAGCGCCTCGGCAGCTGGTGGCAACAGCTGCGCGAGGACGCGGCACCGCGGCCCTGGCTGCAGCGCCTGGCCGGGCTGCGCGCGGATTTTTTCGGTGAGCTGGAAGGGCAGGATCTGCTGCTGTTCACGCGCCTGCAAGAGGCCGCCGAAGCCTGGCTGGCCGCCTGCGAGGAGGCCGGTGTCGACGAGGCCCTGCCCCTGTCGGTGGTGCGCGAGCTGTGGCTGGAAGGGCTGGAGGAGCAGGGCCTGCAGCAGCGCTTTCTGGCCGGCAGGGTCAACTTTGCCACCCTGCTGCCGATGCGTGCGATCCCGTTCCGGCGCATCTGTCTGCTGGGCATGAACGACGGCGATTACCCGCGCAGCCGGCCACCACCGGACTTCGACCTGATGGCTCTGGACTACCGCCCCGGGGATCGCTCGCGCCGCGAGGACGACCGCTACCTGTTCCTGGAGGCCCTGCTCTCGGCCCGCGACCAGCTCTACATCAGCTGGGTCGGGCGCAGCCAGCGTGACAACGCGGAGCGCCCGCCCTCGGTGCTGGTGGCGCAGCTGCGCGACCATATCGACGCCGGCTGGCGTCTCGCCGACACCGCCCCCGGCGCGCTGGCGAGTGTGTCCCGGGCGCTGACCACCGAGCACCCCCTTCAGCCGTTCAGCCCGGCCTATTTTCCCGCGGCCAACCGCGCCGGTACCGCACCGGCGGAGGCACTGGCGGCGGGACGCCTGTTCACCTGTGACGATGACTGGCGCCAGGCACACCAGGCGCTGGTGCAGGGTCCGGCCGAGGTTACGCTGCCGTTTCAGGCGCCCGAGGAAGCACTGCAGCTGACCGACCTGAGCCGTTTCCTGCGCGACCCGCCGCGGGCCTTTCACGAGCAGCGCCTGCAGGTGTTTTTCCGCGAGCAGGCCGCCGCCGCGGAAGACAGCGAAGTCTTCACCCTCGATGGCCTGGGTCGCTACACCTTGCAGGAGGAGCTGATCCGCGAGGCGGTGCTACCGGCGGCGGATGCGGATGAGCTCGACCGGCATCTGCAGCAACTGCAGGCGCGCATGGCCCGTCGCGGCGACCTCGGCCTGGCCACCACGGCGGGTTGGCTGGGCGACAGCCTGGTCGAGCCGATGGCGGACATGCATCGGCGCCTGTGCGAGCACCGGGCCGCCTGGCCGGAAGCCCGGGATGGGCTGCGCAGTGTGCAACTGCAGGTGGAGACCGCCGCCGGGGCGGTGGTGCTCGTGCATGCCGTCGACGGGGTGCGCGCCGATGCGCAGGGGGCTCTGGGGCG
>JBJHBY010000306.1:0-3277 GCA_050485745.1 Gammaproteobacteria bacterium
CTTCATGCACAGGTACACGCCGGTGAGATTGATATCGATGACGCGCCGCCACTCGGCCAGGTCGAGCGTATCGAGGCTGGCCGGCTGCCCCGCCGTACCCGCGCTGTTCACGGCACAGTCCAGGCGGCCCCAGCGCGTCAGCGCCATCTCCACCGCTGCGGCCACCGCGGCCTCGGAGGTGACGTCACAGTCGACGTAGCAGGCATCGGGCAGCCGCGCCGCGAGCCCGGAACCGGCCCGGGCATTCATGTCGGCAATCAGCACCCCTGCACCGGCGGCGGCAAAGGCCTCGGCACTGGCGGCGCCGATACCGGACGCACCGCCGCTGATCATCACCACCTTGTCCTTGAATTCCACGATGTTCGCGTCCTCTGGAGGGGCGCTTCAGCATACACCCTTGAGGCCACGGGACCATTACAGGGCGTTCACCTGGCCGGGGCGGCCACGGCGCGGCTCAAGGCAGTGAACCGACGCGGGTGGGTCAGCGTCGCTGAAGCGTACCGAATTCGCGTCCGATCAATCGACGAGCCGCATCGCGTATGAATTCGTCGAAATCCGTCTCGCGCTGCTCAAGCTCGCGGCGCAGGCGGCGGCGCTCGCCGCGCTCCAGGGCGCGCCAGTCGCCGTGGGTGGGCAGGTGGTCCAGGGCTGCGGCCAGCTGGTAGAACGCAGAGAACTCCTCGCGCACCGCATCATCCACCTGCAGGGCATCGAGCAGAACACGGATGCGGATGCTGGCCTCGCCGACACCGACCTGGTCCGTGAGCACGCACTGGGCCAGCACCTGCAGGCTCTCGTTGAGGCGCTGCTGTTGTGCCTGCGCCACCGCCCGCTGGCGCCGCCCCTGGCGCCACAATAGCCACAGCAGACGCGCCGCCACGGCCGCCAGCACCAGCACTACCAGCAGGGCTGCGCACAGCAGCCAGAAAGTCGGGGATGTCGTCACAACCGCTCCAGCATCAGGAATCTCCCGGAATTGTACCCGACCCACGGGCCGGGACGCCGGCCACCGGAATGCCGGCCACCGGAATGCCAGATACCGAATCCCCGGGCTGCCACGGCCTCGGCATCCGCGACACCGCATCCCGATTCGCGCTTGATATAATCAGTGTTTTGCCTCGGGAGCATGTTGTGGAATCGATCGATGCCATTCGCTGGCAGGGCGACCACCTGCAGTTGCTGGACCAGCGCCTGCTGCCGGGCGAGACCCGTTACCTGGCCCTGCAGGACGCCGCCGCGGTGGCCGACGCCATACGCGATATGGTGGTGCGCGGTGCACCCGCCATCGGCATCAGCGCCGCCTACGGTGCCGCGTTGGCGGCGCGCGCCCTGGCCGTGCATGCGCCGGCGGACTGGCAGGCAGCCATGGCACCCGCCCTGGAGCGGCTCGCCGCCTCGCGCCCGACCGCGGTGAACCTGTTCTGGGCCCTGGACCGGGTGCGTGCGGTCATCGCCGGCGGCGGTGATATCCCCGCCCGGCTCGGCGCCCTGGCCTGCGCCATCCACGCGGAAGACCTGGCCATGAACCAGCGCATGGGCGAGCACGGCGCCGCGTTGCTGCCACAGCGGGCCCGGGTCTATACCCACTGCAATACCGGCGCCCTGGCCACCGGGGGCCATGGCACCGCTCTGGGGGTGATTCGCAGCGCTCACCGGCAGGGGCGCATCGACCGCGTCTTCGCCGGTGAAACCCGCCCCTGGTGGCAGGGTGCGCGCCTGACCGCCTGGGAACTGCAGCGCGAAGGCATCCCCTTCGACCTGTGCGTCGAGGGCGCGGCCGGGCTGCTGCTGCGCCGCGAGGGGATCCACTGGGTCATTGTCGGCGCCGACCGCATCGCCGCAAACGGCGATGTCGCCAACAAGATCGGCACCTACAACCTGGCGGTGCTGGCACGCCACCACGGTGTACGCATGATGGTGGCCGCACCGTCCAGCACCTTCGACCTGGATATCGCCGACGGCGACGCCATCCCCATCGAGGAGCGCGCGGCGACGGAAATTACCCATGTGCGCGGCCAGGCCATCGCACCGCAGGGTTGCAGCGCGGTCAACCCGGCCTTTGACATCACCCCGGCGTCGCTGATCGACGCCATCGTCACCGAGCACGGCGTCATCGAGAACCCCGACCGGGCACGCGTCGCGCACCACTTCGAACAAGCCGGAGCCCTGCCGTGAGCCACACGTCACACTTGCTCGCCCGCGCCCGCGATCTCGCCGCCATCGGCCGCGACCTTTACCAGCGCGGCTGGTTGCCCGCCACCAGCGGCAACCTGTCCATGCGCCTGGGGCCGGAACGGGTATTGCTGACTCTGTCCGGACGCCACAAGGGGCGCCTCAGCGAAGCCGATTTTCTTGCCGTGGACCTGCAGGGGCAGCCCCTGGGGGAAGGCCGCCCATCGGCGGAGACCCTGCTCCACACCCAGCTCTATGCCTGGCAGCCGGATATCGACACGGTGCTGCATTGCCACAGCCCGGCCGCCACGGTGCTGTCGCGGCGTCTCGCCGGCCAGAACCACCTGCGCCTGCGCGACTATGAACTGCTGAAGGCCTTTCCCGGAATCGACAGCCACCTGGTCAGTATCGACCTGCCCATCTTCGACAACGACCAGGATATTCCTCGCCTGGCACGAGAGGTCCAGGGCTGGCTCGACAGTGGCCCTGCGTGCCCCGCGTACCTGATCCGTGGCCATGGCGCCTATGCCTGGGGCGACAGCCCGGACAGCTGTATGCGCCACCTGGAAGCGCTGGATTTTCTGTTACAGTGCGAGCTGATGCATCTGCAACTCTGAGCGGTGTACAACACCGCTGGCAAGCCCCGAAAACGACAGCATGCAAGAGCGCATTTCACTGACCGCGCAAGGAGTTGAACCCATGAGCCGCCTGCAGATTTTTGCCGAGAATGCACCCGGGGACGCCCTGCTGCGCAGCGAAGAGCCCGCAGTGATCGCCCGTGAACTGGGTGCGGCCGGCGTGCGCTTCGAGCAATGGCAAGCCGCACAGCCGGTCAGCGCCGGGGCCAGCAGCGAGGCGGTTATGGCCGCATACCGTACAGACATCGACCGCCTGGTGGCCGCGGATGGCTATCAGACCGTGGATGTGATCAGCCTGGATCCGTCACACCCCGACAAGGCCACGCTGCGCCAGAAGTTTCTCGAGGAGCACACCCACAGCGAAGATGAAGTGCGCTTCTTCGTCGACGGCCGCGGCCTGTTCACACTGCACATCGGCGAGCGTGTCTACGAGGTGCTGTGCGAAAAAGGTGACCTGATCTCGGTGC
>JBJHBY010000307.1:0-3252 GCA_050485745.1 Gammaproteobacteria bacterium
CCAGGCCCTTGCTGAGCTGGTCCAGCGCCACCACCAGCAGGGCCAGCGCATACCAGCGCCAGGCCCTGCGCCACGCGTGGGCATCAGGCATGATGACGAACTTCCCCCGCGCCTTCGACGTTATCGACACAGCGCAGGCACAGCTCCGGGTGGCCGGCATCGGTACCGACATCGGCGCGGTGATGCCAGCAGCGCGCACACTTCGCCTGCTCGCTGGCGCGCACCGCCACGGTGAGGCCGGCAAGTTCCGTGGCCACCGCATCCGCGCCCGCCTCCCGCAGCGGACGTAACTCGGCCACCGAGGTGATCAGCACAAAGCGCAGCTCATCGCCGAGGCGGGACAACGTGGCGTGCAGGGCATCGTCGACATAGAGGGTCAGCTCCGCGGCCAGGGAGCCCTTCACCCGCTTGGCGTTGCGCGCCTCCTCGAGCTGCTTGTTGACCGCGGTTTTTACCGCCATGACCTGATCCCAGAAGGCGCGTTCGGCGACCGCGTCCCCCGCCAGGGGGAACAGCCCCTGGTAGGTGGTGGTGAGAAACACCGAGGGCGGGCGCTCCCCGGGCAGATGTTCCCAGATCTCCTCGGCGGTAAAGGACAACACTGGCGCAATCCAGCGCACCAGGGCCTCGGCGATGTGGTACAGCGCCGTCTGGCAGGAACGCCGGGGCAGGCTGTCTGCGCGGGTGGTGTACTGCCGGTCCTTGATGATGTCGAGGTAAAAGCCGCCCAGTTCCTGCACACAGAAGTTGTGCACCTTCGAATACACATTCCAGAAGCGGTACTGGTCGTAGGCTTCTTCCAGCTCCTGCTGCAGCAACAGGGCACGATCCACCACCCAGCGGTCCAGGGCCAGCATCTGCGCGGGCGCAACGCCATCCCGTTGCGGCTCGAAACCGTTGAGATTGGCGAGCAGAAAGCGCGCGGTGTTACGGATGCGGCGATAGGCGTCGGCGGTGCGGTCAAGGATTTCGTCGGAGACCGCCATCTCGGCGGAGTAATCGGTGGCGGCCACCCACAGGCGCAGGATGTCCGCGCCGAGCCGGTCCATGACCTTCTGCGGCGCCACCACGTTGCCCAGGGACTTGGACATCTTGCGGCCCTGCTGGTCGACGGTGAAGCCGTGGGTCAGCACCTGGCGATAGGGCGCCGCGCCACGCATGGCGATGCTCGTTTTCAGCGAGGACTGGAACCAGCCGCGGTGCTGGTCGGAACCCTCCAGGTACAGGTCCGCCGGCACCCCCAGGCCCTCGCGCTGCTCCAGCACGCTGTAGTGGGTGACCCCGGAATCGAACCAGACGTCCAGGGTATCGGTGACCTTGTCGTACTGTTTGGCCTCCTCGCCCAGCAACCCGGCCGGGTCCAGCTCGAACCAGGCGTCGATGCCGCCCTGCTCCACACGCCGGGCCACCGCCTCGATCAGCTCCGGGGTACGCGGATGCAGGGCGCCGCTGTCGCGGTGCACGAACAGGGTGATGGGCACGCCCCAGGTACGCTGCCGCGACACACACCAGTCCGGGCTCTGGGCCAGCATTCCATCGATGCGGTTGCGGCCCCAGTCCGGCACCCAGCGCACCTGCTCCACCGCGGCACGGGCCTGTTGCAGCAGGCCGCGCTCGTTCATGGAAATGAACCACTGCGGCGTGGCGCGATAGATCAGCGGCGTCTTGGTGCGCCAGCAGTGCGGGTAGCTGTGCTGGAACGACTTCTGCCGCAGCAGCCGCCCCTCGCGTTCGAGAATGGCACAGACCTGCTTGTCGGCCTTGTACACATGCACACCCGCCAGCTCACCGGCACCCGCCGCGTAGGTGCCGTCGGCCTGCACCAGATTGAGGGTGCCGATGCCATAGACCTGGCCCACCACGAAATCTTCCATGCCGTGGTCGGGTGCGGTATGCACGGCGCCGGTACCGGCCTCGGTGGTGACGTGGTCACCGAGAATCACCGGCACCTGCCGATCATAGAACGGATGCTGCAGGGCGAGGTGTTCCAGGGCCGCGCCGGCGCAGCGCCCCAGTTCACGCCATGCACCGACCTCCCAGCGCGCCATGATGTCGTCGATCATGTCCGCGGCCAGCAGCAGGCGTTCCGGTCCGGCGCCGGCATCCACCTGCACCAGGGCGTAGTCGAGCCCGCCGTTCAGGGATACCGCCTGGTTGGCGGGCAGGGTCCAGGGGGTCGTGGTCCAGATCACCACCGAGACCGGACCCTCGCCGTCACTGCTGGCAAGATCCGCGGGCAGCGCTTGCGGCGCCACCACCGGGAAGCGCACGTCGATGGCGATCGAGGTCTTGTCCTGGTATTCGACCTCGGCCTCCGCCAGGGCGGACTGCCCCACCACACTCCAGTACACGGGCTTGTAGCCCTTGACCAGATGGCCGTTGTCGATGATGCGACCCAGCGCCCGGATGATATCCGCCTCGGTGCGGTAATCCATGGTGAGGTAGGGGTGGTCCCAGTCGCCCAGTACCCCGAGGCGGATGAAATCCGCCTTTTGCGTCTCGACCTGGCTGGCGGCGTACTCCCGGCAGCGCTGGCGGAATTCGCGCACCGGCACCTTGTCACCGGCGCGGCCGATCTCGGTCTCGACCTTGTGCTCGATAGGCAGGCCATGGCAGTCCCAGCCCGGCACGTAGGGGGCATCGAAACCGGCCAGGGTCTTCGACTTGACGATGAAGTCCTTGAGAATCTTGTTGACCGCATGGCCGATGTGGATGGCGCCATTGGCATAGGGCGGGCCGTCGTGCAGGACGAAGCGCGGACGCCCCGCCGACGCACGGCGAATGGCCTGATAGAGGCCGGCCGCCTGCCACTGCTGCAGCCGCTCCGGCTCCCGCTTGGGCAAATTGCCGCGCATCGGGAACGCGGTATCGGGGAGGTTCAGTGTCGCTTTGTAGTCGCTCATGGCACCTGTGCGTCGTTGGATCCGGGCGCGAGCCCGAAGTAGCGCCGTCCGTCGGCGATGTCTCGGTGAATCTGCTGTCGCAGCGCTTCCACGGAGGGGAAGCGGATTTCCTCGCGCAGTTTGTGGCGGAACATCACGCTGATGTTGCGGCCGTAGATGTTGCGGTCGAAGTCGAACAGATGGACTTCGAGAATGGCCCGGGTCAGCTCCCCCACGGTAGGCCGGGTGCCGACATTGGCCACGCCGGGTAGCGGCTGCGGGCCGAGCCCGCTGACCTCCACCGCATAAACGCCGGACAGCGGTGCCTTCTGCCGGTGCAGTTGCAGGTTGGCGGTGGGTGCACCGAGTG
>JBJHBY010000308.1:0-3242 GCA_050485745.1 Gammaproteobacteria bacterium
CGCAATCCGGTCGCACCGATCGGATGGCCAAAGCACTTCAGGCCGCCATCGATATTGCAGGGAATGGTACCGTTGCGATCGTAGCGTCCACTGAGAATATCGTCGCAGGCGCCACCAGGATCCGACAGGCCAAGATCCTCCATGGTGACCAGCTCGGTGACCGAAAAGCAGTCGTGGACTTCGATGAGATCGAGCTCTTCACGGGGGGCTTTGACGCCGGCCTCGCGATAAGCGCGCTGAGACGCGATTCGCGCCGTCAGGGCGTAGCTGCCATCCCAGGCATTGTGGGACATTTCTGCACCGTTACTTAATGCCACCTGCATGGCCTTGACGCTCACCAGGGTGCCGGTCTTGCCAAGTTTTTGCGCCATCTCTGGTGTGGTGACGATGGCGCAGGCGGAGCCATCGCTCACCCCACAGCAGTCGAAAAGACCCAACGGATAGGCCACGATGGGGGCCTTCAGAATGGTCTCCGTGGAGACGCGATTGCGCAGGTGTGCTTTCGGATTGATCGCGCCGTTCTCGTGGCTTTTCCACGAGATATGCGCCATGGCGTCCTTCAGCTGCTCCATGGCAATGCCGTGTCGCTCGACGTAGGCACTGGCAAATTGCGCAAATGAGCCGGGTGCGGTAACGCTTGGATACCAGAGGTCTTCGAACGTCCCTTTGGTGCGCTCAGGAAGGCCGCCATAGCCCGTATCCTTGAGTTTTTCGACACCCAGTGCCAGGGCAATGTCGCAGGCCCCCGCGGCGACCCCGTAAACGGCCCCGCGAAGAGCCTCCGTTCCGGTGGCACACATGTTTTCCACGCGGGTAGCGGGTATGTTGGGAAGACGCAGGGCCTGCATCATGGACAGTGCGGACTTGGATAGACTCTGTTCATCCGCGGATAACCCGAACCAGGCAGCTTCGATGCGCTCGCGCTCAATGCCCGCGTCCACCAGGGCCTCCTGGAAGGACTCGATCATCAAATCCTCACCGCTGCAGTCCCAGCGCTCGCCGAAGCGCGAGCAACCCATGCCGATGATGACGACTTTGTCTTTGATTCCCGTGGCCATGAAGCGGTCCTGTAGTCGATGCAACGCAATAGCTAAACGAGTGGTGCCGCTTTCCAGCAATATCGGCGAAAGTGGCGTTTGGTATCGTGATCCTTGATTCGAAACTGCATACTGAGTGGCAGCCCCACCCTGAGTTCGCCCGGATCGAAATCGGTGAACTCCATCATCACGACACCCCCCCCTTCGAAACTCACATTGCCGTACATCAACGGTGGGTTGTATGACAGGGCAAGCCAGTCTTCGGTAAAGGACTTGATGGTGGCGGCCTTGTACCGGAAGGGCTCGTCGGTCTGCGTGTCGATGGCGCCGCACTCCGGATTGGCACAAGCGCGTGATTTCGGAAACTGCTTCGTCCCACAGCGTGAACACCGTCCACCAATAAAGTGGGTCACCGTTCCCCGGTGCCGGTAAAAGGCCGACTGGGACGTGCGGTTGTCGCGTTCGGCGCGCATGCCCCAGTCCATCTGGACAGAGCCGGTAAAGGACAGATAGCGGAGATAGTTGCCGTCCTCCGTGCCCTCGGCAAGGGCCGCGTCCAGGCCATGATGCCGGCGTGCCAGATGGATGTCGTCGGTCGCCTGCAGCAGCAAGACATCGCAGCCCTGGCCGAAGCCTGCAACCAGGATCAGTTCACCGGGCTTGGCCTGTTGCAGCACGTGGCACAGCATCAGCAGGGTGTGAGCCGAACCGGTATGGCCACAACGATCCTGCACGTCTTCGCACAATGATGCTTCCGGTATGCCACATGAGGTTGCGATGCTGTGCGCCGTACGTGAGGAGCTGATGCCCAATACAGCGTGCCTGATATCGCAGCCGGGCGTTCCCGATTTCTCCAGAAGCGTGGTGATGGCACGGGGCAGGATCTTGAGATGACCCTCGTCGCGAACCCAGCGTTCTTCAAGGTAGTAACCGAAACTGGCCCCGCTCGACTGGTAATGATCAACGAAGTCGACCGCCAGGGAGTGACTGTCGATCAGCGTGGCCAATGGCTGTTCCTCGCCAACAATCAGGGCGGCGGCACCATCGCCTGCGATGAGCTCCTGTGCGCTGCCGGGTGGCATGACCCGCCTTTCCGCAGCGGTGACCAGGCTGTGCTGGCCGGAGCGCAGCGCCATGATGAGCGCTGTGGTCGCAGCGCGGGATGAACCGCCGATGTCCGCAGTCTGCAGGGAGTCCCCGAGGGACAGGGCCTCGGAGATCAGAGTGGCATTCTGGCGGTCTGCAAATGGCATGCTGCAGGAGGCAAACAGCACGGACTCGATGCCGTTTCCGCCATTGTGCGAGAGTGCATGCCGGCCCGCGGCTACGGCCAGCGTGAGGCTGTCTTCGTCCTGGGCGCAAATAGCCTTTGTACCTTTTCCGCCAAGATTGGGATTGGCCCAGCGGTTGGCTCCGACCACA
This sequence comes from Gammaproteobacteria bacterium, assembly GCA_050485745.1. Lineage (GTDB taxonomy): Bacteria > Pseudomonadota > Gammaproteobacteria > Pseudomonadales > CAMLJR01 > JBJHBY01. The sequence continues at coordinate 2,460 of JBJHBY010000308.1, forward strand.
GCCGAACGCTGCAGGCGTCGGCGCGGCAGGTAGACACCCAGGGAGGTGATACCTGTAAGTGACACGGCATATCCCCGTAATGATTGAAGGCACTGAAATACCGAGCGCCATGACCGGGCTGCCCCCGACCTGCGGTCGCGTCGGCACAAGGATGAACAGTAGGGGGAATGCTAAAGTGAGCCGCAGCTCACATTGAACTCGCTTAGCGCGGCAGGGCCCCCAGCCCAAGTGAGTGAACGGCCCAAGGCGAGTGAAAGGTGAGTTTGTGTTTCGCATAAACTGCGACGAAAAGGTCTCGGTGGGCCTCCCTCCGATTTCTCGGTCCATCAAGAACTGAAAGCGAGGAATGGTACATGCAGCAGTTCGAGGAAGCGGAGCACATCGTTATGCTGCGCGATACCCTGCGCCGCTTTATCGATAGGGAAATGCCGCGCGACAAGGTGGCAAAATGGGACAAGGAAAATTATTTCCCTCGTGATGTCCACAACAAGCTTGCGGAAATTGGCGTCACCGGAATCACCGTGCCCGAAGAGTACGGCGGCAGCGGCCGGGACATTACAGCGACGATTGCCGTCATCGAGGAGCTGTGTTCGCGCAGTATGGCGGTGGGCTGTGCCTATATCCAGACCGCGTGCTATGCCGGACTGAACGTGCTGGAAGTGGGCAGCGACGAACAAAAGCGCACGCTGCTGCCGCGTGTTGCCGCCGAGGGCTTGATGTTCGCCTACGGACTCAGTGAGCCAGACGTGGGCTCGGACCTGGCGAGTGTGCGCACCTCCGCCA
>JBJHBY010000309.1:0-3175 GCA_050485745.1 Gammaproteobacteria bacterium
GAAGAGAACCGGCACTTCTGCGAGATCATCTATCAGCGCCTGGAGCGCGAGGATCTGATCGCGCGCCGCGACGTGGAGCAATTTTACGACCCGATCAAGCAGATGTTCCTGCCGGATCGCTTCATCAAGGGTGAGTGTCCCAAATGTGGCGCCGCCGACCAGTACGGCGACTCCTGCGAGGCCTGCGGCGCCACCTACCAGCCCACCGAACTGAAGAACGCGTATTCCGTGGTATCCGGCGCCGCACCGGTGCGCAAATCCAGCGAGCACTACTTCTTCCGGCTGTCCGACACCCGCTGCGAGCAGTTCCTGCGCGAATTTACCCAGGGCTCGGCAGCCCTGCAGCCCGAAGCCGCCAATAAAATGAAGGAATGGCTGGGGGAGCCGGGGGACAGCCGCCTGTCCGACTGGGACATTTCCCGCGACGCACCCTACTTCGGCTTCCGTATCCCCGGCACCGAGGACAAGTTCTTCTACGTGTGGCTGGATGCCCCGGTGGGCTACTTCGGCAGCTTCCGCAATTATGTTCAGCGCCAGCGCAGCCGTGGCGTCGAGATCGACGAAGCCAGCTTCCTGGAGGCGGAGCCCGCCGCCCGCGAGGGCACCGAGATGGTGCACTTTATCGGCAAGGACATCCTCTATTTTCATGCCCTGTTCTGGCCGGCCATGCTGCAGCACTCGGGCTTCCGCACCCCGACCCAGATCAACGCCCACGGCTTCCTGACCGTGGACGGCGCCAAGATGTCGAAAAGCCGCGGCACCTTCATCACCGCGCAGAGCTACCTCGACCTCGGCCTCAACCCGGAGTGGCTGCGCTACTACTTCGCGGCCAAGCTCAACGGCAGCATGGAGGATATCGACCTCAGCCTCGAGGACTTCGTGGCCCGGGTCAACGCGGATCTGGTCGGCAAGTACATCAATATCGTGGCGCGCTGCGCCGGGTTCATCGGCAAGCGCTTCGACGGCAGGCTCTGTGACTTCAATACCCCCTTCGCACTGCCGTCCACCAGTGAGCGAGCCCTTGCCGTACGCGCCATCTCCGCTTCTGGCGAAACCCGCGTCACGCTGAGCGGCGCCTCGGCGGAACTTCTCGAGCGGCTCGTCGGGTTGTGTCCCCAGGTCGGCAACGATTACGAGAACCGCAATTACGCCCGCGCCATGCGTGAAATCTTCTCCGCTGCCGATGCGGTTAACGAGTACATTGCCCACTTCAAACCCTGGGAGATGGCCCGGGATCCGGCACAGGAGCAGGCCCTGCATGAAGTCTGCTCGGTCGCCATCAACGCCTTCCGGCTGCTCAGCATTGCCCTGAAACCGGTGCTGCCGCAGCTGGCGCAGCAGGTCGAGGCCTTGCTGAACCTGCCGCCGCAGCGCTGGGATGACGGCGACAGCATTCTGGCGGGCCACAGTATCCAGCCCTACCAGCACCTGATGACCCGCATCGATCCGCAGCAGATCGAGGCGCTGCTGGCGGCCAATCGTGAATCCCTGGGGGCCACCACCGATGCCGCCGCAGTGGCGCCGCAGAAGGGCGGCGACCAGCGGAAGGATGGCGACAAGGAAAAGGGCGACGGCAAGAAGAGCGCAAGGGGCGAGAGCAAAACCACAACGGATGACGCCGCCGCGACCATCCAGATCGGGGATTTCATGAAGCTGGACCTGCGCGTGGCGCGGGTGGCAGCCGCCGAGCACGTCGAGGGCGCGGACCGGCTGTTGAAGCTGACCCTGGACGTGGGCGAACTGGGCCAGCGCCAGGTGTTCGCCGGTATCAAGAGCGCCTACGCGCCGGAACAACTGCTCGATCGCCTGGTGGTCCTGGTGGCAAACCTGGCACCACGGCAGATGAAGTTTGGCCTCAGCGAAGGTATGGTCCTTGCCGCCGGGCCGGGTGGCAAGGAGATCTGGCTGCTGCAACCGGATAGCGGCGCGCAGCCCGGGATGCAGGTCAAGTAGGATCGCGACGGGAATGGCGGCAAAATAGTAAATTGAATTATACTATCTTGCCGCCATCCGGCCTGGAGTTCACCACGACAGGCCAGCCCCGTCCGGGGCCGGGTCGCACCGGGCGGCGTGGCCGATGGATCCGCCGATGGATGCATCGGCCCCGGAAAAACTATAGACTTATAGGCGGTAGCGCCACCCGTTGCATGCGGGTGGGCAGACCGGCGACAGGGAGCAAACCCACACTATGCTGGCGGATTATGCGCTGCTGCTGATTGGCGCCATTCTGGTCAACAACTTCGTGCTGGTGCAGTTCCTGGGGCTGTGCCCGTTCATGGGTGTCTCCAACAAGCTGGAGACCGCCATCGGCATGTCCAGCGCCACCACCTTCGTGCTGACTCTGGCATCGATCTCCAGCTGGCTGACCTTCGAGTGGCTGCTCAAGCCCCTGGGGCTGGAGTACCTGCGCACTATTTCCTTCATCCTGGTGATTGCCGTGGTGGTGCAGTTCACCGAGATGGTGGTGCGCAAGACCAGCCCCCTGCTGTACAAGGTGCTGGGCGTGTTCCTGCCCCTGATCACCACCAACTGCGCGGTGCTAGGGGTAGCCCTGCTCAACATCAACAAGGACCACACGTTCACCCAGTCGGCGCTCTACGGCTTCGCCGCGGCGCTGGGCTTCTCCATGGTCCTGGTGCTGTTCGCCGCGATGCGCGAGCGCCTGGCGGTGGCGGATGTGCCGATCCCCTTCAAGGGGGCTGCCATCGGCATGATCACCGCCGGCCTCATGTCACTGGCCTTCATGGGCTTTGCGGGACTGGTGTAGGCGATGTACGAGCTCCTGGCCCAATATCCCTTTGTCGCCGCCCTCGCGGCGCTGGTGGCCCTCGGCCTCGCCTTCGGCGCCCTGCTCGGCTTCGCCGCGGTGCGCTTCCGCACCGAGGGCAACCCCATTGTCGACCAGATCGAGGCCGAGCTGCCCCAGACCCAGTGCGGCCAGTGCGGCTACCCCGGCTGCCGCCCGTATGCCGAGGCCATCTCCAACGGCGAGGCCATCAACAAATGCCCCCCGGGCGGCGAAACCACGATCAGGGCCCTGGCGGACCTGCTGGATGTGGAGGCACCACCGCTGGATGCGGAACACGGCGTGGAAAAACCCAAGTCCGTGGCCTTCATCCGCGAGGATGAGTGCATCGGCTGCACCAAGTGCATCCAGGCCTGCCCGGTGGACGCC
>JBJHBY010000310.1:0-3140 GCA_050485745.1 Gammaproteobacteria bacterium
GCACAGATGCAAGAGACAAGATACAAGAGGCAAGATAAACCACTCTTGGATCTTGTCTCTTGTATCTTGCATCTGCGCTTTCCTGGGCCTGTAGCTCAGTTGGTTAGAGCAGGGGACTCATAATCCCTTGGTCCTCGGTTCGAGTCCGAGCGGGCCCACCATTTTTTAATCCCTCGAAATAATCCCTGACTTCAGAGTCCCCTCGCCGCAGCCAGCTTCCTGCCTCACAGGGCTGTGCTCGACTCGTACATCCCGAACACCTCCGATAAAGCCACGAAGTCAAGGTGAGTCAGACCATCGACATGACGACACCCCTACAGTCGCGCCGGGAATACCCTTGCACATTTGCCTTCAGATAAATATATTGCATGCATTGAATGCAATTTGAGGATATCGCAGTGGCCATGCTGACTGTACGCAATCTGCCCGACGAGGTGCATCGCGCCCTGCGTGTCCGTGCCGCCCGGCACGGCCATAGCATGGAGGCGGAAGTACGCGAGATTCTGGAATCTGCCGTGTCGCCCGACGGCCGGGTGAAACTGGGCTCACTGCTGGCAGAGATTGGTCGCCAGGCCCGGCTGACCGATGATGAGTTCGCTGTTCTGGAACAGGTGCGCGACAAAGCCCCTGCGCGGCCGGCTGACTTCGAGTGATCCTGCTCGATACCAATGTGGTCTCGGAGCCACTGCGCAGGGAGCCAGAACCCCGCGTTGTAGAGTGGATCGACAACCAGCCCCTGGAAACCCTCTACCTCTCTGCCATCACAGTGGCCGAGCTGAGGGCGGGCATCGCGCTTCTACCCACAGGGAAGCGCCGGGCCGGTCTGCAAGAGAACCTTGAGAAACGGGTATTGCCACTGTTTACCGGGCGCGTCCAGTCATTCGACCTTTCCTGCACACAGGCCTATGCGGAGCTGATCGCCAAGGCCCGAAAATCAGGACTGGCTATCGCCGCTGCCGATGGCTATATCGCAGCCATTGCCGCTGCAAACCGTTTCACCGTGGCCACACGTGACACAATCCCATTCAAGGCCGCCGGCGTAAGCGTCATCAATCCGTGGGAACCATCGAGTTCTGCCTCCCCATGATCCAGGCCATCGTCACCGATATCGAAGGCACCACGACGCCCATCCGCTTCGTCACCGAGACGCTCTATCCCTACGCCCGGCAGCGCATCCCCGGATACCTTCACGAACACGGTGACGATCCGCAGGTGCAAGGTATCATCGACGAGGTGCGCGAGGCTTCTGGTCACGACCTGGACCAGGACGGCGTCATCGCGCAGCTGCTCGCCTGGATGGGGGCGGACCGCAAGGTGGCGCCCCTGAAAGACCTGCAGGGGATGCTCTGGGCACAGGGCTACCGGGACGGGGAACTGATCACCGATCTGTATGAAGATGCTGCCCGGCATTTACGCGCCTGGCACGCTCAGGGGCTTCGGCTCTACGTGTTTTCCTCCGGCTCCGCGCAGGCCCAGACGCTGATCTTCAGCCACACCCGCCACGGTGATCTCAGCCCCCTGTTCTCCGGCTGGTTCGACACCCGCATCGGCCACAAGCGCGAAGCCGGCGCCTATCGGGCCATCGCCCGCGCCATCGGTCTCGATCCCGCGCAGATCCTGTTCCTCTCCGATGTACGTCAGGAACTGGACGCCGCCCGCGAGGCAGGCATGCACACCACCTGGCTGGCGCGGGACCACCTGCCGCCCGGCCCGGTGGCGCACCGCCGGGTGCGAAACTTCGACGACATCCGGCTTTCCCCGTAGACCGCACCACGCCATTCACCCGGGATTCCCGTCTAGCCATGCCCCACGCCCCCGAAGCACTGTTACTGGTCGGCCCCGGCTGCCCCCACTGCGCCTCGGTCCGCCGCGGTCTCGAGACCCTGTTGAGCGAAGGATTGCTGTCCAGGTTCGATGTGGTCGATGTGGCCAGCCACCCGAACATGGCCGCCGAACTGGGGGTGCGCTCCGTGCCCTGGACCCGCATCGGCAGCGTCGAACTCTCGGGCCTGCACAGCCTCGCAGAACTGCGCCACTGGGCGACGCTCGCCGCCCACCCCGAGGGTCTGGACCTGCACCTGGCGGACCTGCTGGGCAACGGACAACGGGCGCAGGTGCTGGCCCGCACCCGGCGTGAGCTGGTCCTCATCGCCCACCTGGCTGCCCTGCTGGGCGACCCGGAAAGCGAACTGAGCGTGCGCATCGGCGTGATGGCCACCCTGGAGGAACTGAAGGAAGAGGGTCTTCTACAGGGCCAGGCGGCGCATTTTCTCCCCTACATAGCCCATGCCGAACCGCGTGTGCGCTCGGACACCTGTTATGCCCTGACCCTGATCGGCGGTGAGGACGCCCTCGCTGCGTTGCTGGCCTGCAGCGATGATCCGGACGCGGAGGTGCGGGAGACGGCTCTGGACGGGATCGAGGTGCTTTCCCCGCCATCCTGAACCGGCAATCTCCTGGCGGCACGGCTGATGATCACAGAGACCACGCATTGAAGCCCGCGTCTTGATTGGCCAAGGGGACAAAGAAATATTAGCATCTACTAATGCTTATTTGTCCGACACCCTCACCATGACCGATCACACCTCAAGGCCCGCCTGGAACGACCGCCTGGTCGACACCCTGCGTTCACGGGCGACCCTCATGTTCCTGGTCGGCCTGCTGCTTGGCTGGCTGATCTTCGCAGACCCTGGTGAACCCGAGACGCTGATGGTCACCGTGCACAATGACAGCCCGGTACTGATCGAGGCCATCTGGTTCGACTTCAGCCATGGGCATCGGCAATCCAGCCTGTACGAGGGACAGATCCGGCCCGGCGAGTCGCGCCTGGTTGCGCTGAACCACCCGCCGGGGGCGGGCTTCAACATGAAGGTGCGTTATGCGGACGGAATGGTGCAGGAGTTTTGTGCCAATCGCGGGGTCATGGAATGGGTGCAGGAGGTGCAGCTTTATCGTTAGAGATACTCGTCAGACGAAGGAGTCCGTTGAACAAAGAAGCCCTGCTGCGACCAATCGCAGCAGGGCTTAGCTTACTGGCTACACGATAACCCTAAGTTGCTCAGGGTTGCTGCTTGGTAGCCGTCAGAGACATACCATCCGAGAAGAAACTCGGCCTCGGGTCCTCTTCATCTCTATCGACC
>JBJHBY010000311.1:0-3109 GCA_050485745.1 Gammaproteobacteria bacterium
GGCTCATACTCTGCCCAGTCAGGGCATCCACACCCGCTTTGTTGCACATGACGATTTCGATGCTCTGGAAAAGGCGATTGACGCCGATACCCGCGCGCTGTTCTGCGAATCCATCGGCAACCCCGCCGGCAACGTGGTGGACATCCAGCGCTGGGCCGATGTTGCACACCGCCACGGTCTGCCGCTGATCGTGGACAATACCGTGGCGACACCTTTCCTGTGCCGGCCCTTCGACCTTGGTGCCGACATTGTGGTCCACTCCCTGACCAAGTACATCGGCGGGCACGGCACCAGCATCGGCGGCGCCATCGTCGACTCCGGCCGCTTCGACTGGGCCGGCCAGAAGGCGAAGTATCCCATGCTGAACGAGCCCGACCCCTCCTACCACGGGGTGGTCTATACCGAAGCCCTGGGCCCGGCGGCTTTCATCGGCCGCTGCCGTGTGGTACCGCTGCGCAATACCGGCTCGGCACTGTCGCCGTTCAACAGCTTCCAGATCATGCAGGGCCTCGAGACCCTGGGCCTGCGCATGGAGCGGCACTGCCAGAACGCGGAGGCAGTGGCCACGTTCCTCAGCCGTCATCCCCAGGTGAACTGGGTCAACTACGCCGCCCTGCCCGACAGCCCCTACCGCGCGGTGTGCGAGAAAATCTGCGGCGGCAAGGCCTCGGGCATTCTCAGCTTTGGTATTCAGGGTGGGCGCGAGGCCGGGGCGCGCTTTATCGACGCCCTGCAGATGATCCTGCGCCTGGTGAACATCGGCGACGCCAAATCGCTGGCCTGCCACCCGGCCTCGACCACTCACCGCCAACTGGGACCGGAGGAGCTGAAGTCGGCCGGGGTCAGTGAGGATATGGTGCGCCTGTCGATCGGTATCGAGCATATCGACGACATCCTGGCCGATGTGGAGCAGGCACTGCGCGCAGCGCTGTAGGTCGGGTTAGCGGCGAAGCCACGTAACCCGGCGCTCTCACCATCGTCCCAATCCACGCGCCACGGCCATTTACAGAGCACCTGGTTTCGGGCGTTGCAAGCGGGCCCGGTGGAGAGCATGCCTCGGGTGGTGACGCTGGGTTACGTGGCCCACAGCACTTCGAACCAGCAGCGGCGGGAGGTGAGCACCGCAATCCATCGCGGCAATCCCTCGCCGAGAGCCGGCAAGGCGCTGCCACCCAATACCCCCAGCGCCGCCCGACACCACCACACACAAAAAATAACCCTTTAATATCAATTACCTAAAAACAAACCCAACCTGGCACCCGGCTTGCAAGCGACAGCGTAACGTCCAGCAAGTAATACGGAGCCGAGGGTGGACAAAGCCATCTACATCGCGATGACCGGGGGCAAGCACATCAACCGCGCCCAGGCCATCCACGCCAACAACCTGGCCAACGCCAACACCGACGGCTTTCGCGCCGACTTTGCCCAGGCCCGGGCCACGGGTGTCTACTACGGTGAGGGTCATCCCACCCGTGCCTATGCCCTTTCCGAGAGCCCCGCGGTGGACTTCAACCCCGGTACGCTTCGCCAGACCGGTCGCGACCTGGATATCGCCATCGCCGGGGATGGCTGGATCGCGGTGCAGGGTTTCGACGGAACCGAGGCCTACACCCGTGCAGGGCGACTGCAGGTCGATGCTCTGGGCCAGCTGCTGACCGCCGACGGTCTCGCCGTTCTGGGGGAAGGTGGCCCTGTGGCCATTCCGCCGTTCGACAAGCTCGAGATCGGCGATGACGGCACCATCAACATCCAGCCCCAGGGACAGGGTGTGGACATCCTGGCCGAAGTCGGCCGCATCCGACTGGTCAATCCAAACCTGCAGGATCTGGTCAAGGGCGAGGATGGCCTGCTGCGTCACCGCGAAGGACTCGAAGTCGCGGCCGATGCCGGCGTGCGCCTGCAGACCGGATTCCTGGAGTCGAGCAACGTCAGTGCCGTGCATGAGATGACGGAAATCATCTCCCTCGCCCGCCAGTTCGAACTGCAGGTGAAGATGATGCGCACCGTCGAGGACAACACCCGCGCCGCGTCGCAACTGCTGCGCGTCAGCTAAGCGATTCAGTCGCGCGTCAAAATGCCTTGTCGAGATGAATTGAGTTCGAGGACAACACCATGATGTCAGCACTGTGGATCAGCAAGACCGGACTGTCCGCCCAGGACACCCGCCTGAGCACGATCGCCAACAATCTCTCCAATGCCTCCACGGTGGGCTACAAGCGCGACGACGTGGTGTTTGAAGACCTGCTCTACCAGATCAAGCGGCAGCCGGGTGCCCAATCGTCCCAGAATACGCAATTGCCCTCTGGCCTGCAGCTCGGCACCGGTGTGCGAGTGGTGGGCACCCAGAAGGAATTCAGTATGGGCAGCCTGCAGATCACGGAGAAGCCCCTGGACATCGCCATCAACGGGCGCGGCTTCTTCGAGATTCTGCTGCCGGACGGCAACATTGCCTATACCCGAAACGGCGAATTCCATATCAACTCCGACGGCGAAATCGTTACCGCCCGTGGCATGGTTTTGCAGCCTGGCCTGGTGATTCCCGACGATGCCCAGAACGTCTCCATCAGCGAGGACGGTATCGTTCAGGTGACCCGCTTTGGAGAAGCCGCGCCACAACAGGTTGGCCAGATCCAGACAGTGGATTTCATCAACCCCTCCGGCCTTCAGGCCATCGGCGTCAACCTGTTCGTCGAGACTGCCGCCAGCGGTGCACCGCAACAGGGGTTGCCGGGCACCAATGGTCTCGGCCGGCTCGAGCAGGGCGCGCTGGAAAGCAGCAATGTCGATGTAGTCGAGGAGCTGGTGAACATGATCACCACACAGCGCACCTACGAGATGAACTCCAAGGTGATCTCTACCGCCGACCAGATGCTGCAGTTCATCAGCCAGACCCTCTGAGGCACATTCCGGAGCTGACGATGACCATTCTGAAACACACGTTACGCCCACTGCTGGTCCTGACACTGATCGCGATCGGCGGTTGTGCCAGCCAGCAAGCCGCCATTCCGGACGACCCGGACTGGGCGCCCGTGTCCAACGCCGCAGCAGCCCTGCCGCCACCGAACCCGGGCGGCATCTACCGGCCGGGTGCCGGCCTCGGACTGTACGC
>JBJHBY010000312.1:0-3103 GCA_050485745.1 Gammaproteobacteria bacterium
CATAGGCCAGCCGCCGCTCGGCGATCTCGACATCGTCGGCGCCGAAGGCCGCATCATCCAGCGACTGCGCATCGGCCATCAGAAGCGCCGCTCCGTGTACCAGTTGACGTCGCGGGCGTAGCGATCCACCTGGTCGACCACATCCAGCACCAGGGCGAACAGGGCCATGCGCACCAGCACGCCGTTGTCCGCCTGGCGAAAGATGGCCAGGTTGGGGTTGTCGTTGAGATCGCTGTCGAGCTCATTCGCCTCCGCCCGCGAATCCCGCGGCAGCGGATGCATGATCACCGTGTTGGGCTCGCAGAAGCGGGTGTAGATGGCCTGGTTGAGGCGGTAGCGGCCGCGGTACAGCAGGGCTTCGTCGAGGCTGGCGAAGCGCTCTTCCTGGATGCGGGTGGAATAGGCGATGTCGACGTGGCTGATCGATTCCTCCATGCGGTCGGACTCGATCACCGTTTGCCCCGAGGCGCGCAGGCGCTCGACGATCTCCGGGGGCATGGCCAGCTCCCGCGGCGAGATCAGCACCACGGTGACACCGCGATAGCAGCACAGCAGCTTGCACAGGGAGTGCACGGTGCGCCCGTAGCGCAGGTCGCCGATCATCGCGATGCGCAGGCCGTCGAGGTCGTGCCGCCCCTTGGATTGCAGCTCCTTGCGGATGGTGTACAGATCGAGCAGCGCCTGGGTGGGGTGCTCGTTGGCGCCGTCACCGCCGTTCATCACCGGCACGCGGCTGGCGGCGGCAAACTCCGCCACCGAGCCCTCCTGGGGATGGCGCATCACGATCACATCGGAGTAGCCGGACAGCACCCTGGCGGTGTCATACAGCGACTCGCCCTTGGCGATGGCGGTGGACTGGATGCCGGTGGTCTCGCGCACATGCCCGCCGAGCAGGTTGAAGGCGCAGCCAAAGCTGACCCGGGTGCGGGTGGAGGGTTCGAAGAACATGCTGCCGAGGATGGCGCCATCCAGCACCCGGGTGACCCGCTCGCGATGCGCGTAGGGACGCATGCAGTCCGCCACCTCGAAGATCCGCTCGATATCCGTGCGCGCGAACTGCTCGATGGAAATCACATGGCTGCCGGCAAACTTCACGAAAGCTCCTCGTCGACTGACACGGGGGAAGAAGGGGCGGACGCGGCACCGAACTGCAACCTGGCCCAGCGCGCGTACAGACTGGAACGCGCCAGCAGTTGCTGGTGGCGACCGCTGGCCACCAGCCGCCCGCCATCGAGCACGGCTATGTTATCCGCGTTGACGACGGTGGCCAAGCGGTGCGCAATAACCACCGAGGTGCGCCCCCGCATCAGGTGCGCCAGGGCCTGCTGCACCTGGTGCTCGCTGTCGGCGTCCAGGGCACTGGTGGCCTCGTCCAGCAGCAGCAGCGCCGGGTCGCGCAGCAGGGCGCGGGCGATGGCAATGCGCTGGCGCTGGCCGCCAGAGAGGCGCACGCCACCCTCCCCCACCGCGGTGTCGTAGCCCTGGGGCAGGGACGCAATAAAGGTATCGGCGCAGGCGGCCCGCGCCGCCGCCTCGACCTGCTCCGCGGTCGCCTCGGGCACGCCGTAGCGAATATTGTCGAGCACCGAACCGGTAAACAGCACCGGCTGCTGCGGCACCAGGGCGATGTGCCGGCGCAGGGCCTCCGGGTCCAGCTCGCGCAGATCGACACCATCGAAGCAGATGCTGCCGGCGTCGACGTCGCGCAGGCGCAGCAGCAGATCAAACAGGGTCGACTTGCCCGCCCCCGAGGCCCCGACCAGGGCCGTGACCCGGCCCGCCGGAATCTCCAGGTCGAGGTGCTGCAGCGCCGGCTGCCCCGGGCGGGTGGGATAGGTGAAGCCGACATCGCGCAGGCTGAGGGCGCCGCGCACGGGTTGAGCCAGCGGCCTGGGCCGTGCCGGCGCAGTGATCCGCGGGGGCGTGGCCAGCAGCTCCAGCAGGCGCTCCGTCGCCCCGGCGGCGCGCTGCAGGTCACCGTAGACCTCACTGATGGCACCAACCGAGGCCGCCACCAGCACTGCGTAGAACAGAAACGCGGCCAGCTCGCCGGCGCTGATGCGCCCGGCCAGCACGTCGTTGCCCCCGACCCAGAGCATGGCTGCGATGGCACCGAGTACCAGCAGGATCACCGCGGTGGACAGCAGCGCCCGCTGCTGGATGCGGCGCACGGCCACAGCAAAGGCGGCTTCCACGTGGCGGCCCATGGCGCGGCGATCGGCGGCCTCGTGATTGAAAGCCTGCACGATGCGGATGTTTTTTACAGCCTCGCCAACAAAACTGCCGACATCGGCAATGCGGTCCTGGCTGGAGCGGGACAGGCGGCGCACGCGTCGGCCAAACACGAGAATGGGCACCACCACCAGGGGCACCGCCGCCAGTACCAGGGCGGTGAGCCGCGGGTTGGTGGCAAACAGCCAGATCAAACCGCCAACAAACACCAGGGCATTGCGCAGCGCAATCGACACCGATGAGCCGATCACCGTTTGCAGCAGGGTGGTGTCCGTGGTGATGCGCGACTGGATCTCGCCACTGGCATTGTGATCAAAGAAGGCCTGATCCAGGCCGACCACGTGATCGAACACCGCGCTGCGCAGATCGGCGCTGACGCGCTCGCCGATCCAGGACACCAGATAAAAGCGCACAAAGGTACCGGCGGCGAGCAGCACCACCAGGCCGAGAAAGAAGCGCAACGCCCGTGCGAGGCCGTCCGGATCGCTGAACCCCGCATCCACCAGAATGCGCAGGCCCTGGCCGATCGACAGGGTCACCGCGGCGGTGAAGACCAGGGCCACGGTGGCGGCGAGAACGCGGCCACGATAGGGTTTGAGATAGCGCAGCAACGCAAACAGGACACCCCGGGCTGGGGTGGCTTCCCGGGCAGGCCTGGGCTGGGACAAGGGCTTCACCTCGACAAAATGCTTCATGCTATTATGCGGCGCCGGGCCCCATGACGGAAAGCGCCCGGCATCGATGGACGACACCGGAGCCAGCGGACGACAGCATAAGCACACCGCATTCCGGCATCGCCGCAACAGCCGCTTTCGGGAGCACACGTGCCGGCCGATTCAGTCGCCTCACTGGTCAAGTTCTGCAGTGCCTG
>JBJHBY010000313.1:0-3089 GCA_050485745.1 Gammaproteobacteria bacterium
CTGCAGCCCTTCTCCGAGTGGGCCCAGTCACTGTCGCGCACCGACATCATCCGCTACCTGAACCTGCGTCCCTGGGCGACGGGCGGCATGGCTGACGCCAGCAAGCTGATCCGCCACCTGGTGGAACAGTTCGGCAACCCCGACATCGAGGACCTGGACAGGCCCTTCGCCGCCGTCGCCACCGATCTGTACCGGGCTCGCGAAATCTGGCTGGAGAGTGGTCCGGTGTGGGACGCCGTGCGCGCCTCGATCAGTATTCCCGGCGTGCTGACCCCGGTGTACCGCGACCACCGCTGGCTGGCAGATGGTGGCCTGGTCAACCCGGTTCCCGTCTCCGTATGCAGGGCTCTGGGCGCCGACCGCATCATCGCGGTCAATCTCAACTCCGACCTGATGGTCCGCCCCGTGCGCGTCGACAACGCCGCCCCTGCAAACCGGGACGATCTTCCCGAGCCCGAGGAGGAGGATCCCCAGCATACACTTCTCGGCCGGCTTGGCAGCACGCTGATGGACGCGACGCAACCGATGCGCAGCATATTGGGCGGCGATGACATCGAAGCCCCGACCCTGCTCGCCCCCAGTACCCTGACGGTGATGATGAATGCCCTGAACATGATGCAGGACCGCATCACCCGCTCGAGACTGGCGGGCGACCCCGCCGATGTGGTCTTGTCCCCCCGCCTGGCGGATATCGGCTTTCTGGAGTTCAACCGCGGCGACGAAGCCATCGCAGAGGGCCGTGCCTGCGTGGAGCGTATGTTGCCGATGATCCGGCACGCCCTGGAACTCGAGGACTGAGCGCCGGACCGCTCTGAATCACTCCTGAATCACTCCCCGCAGGATTGACCCGCCCCCCGGGATGCGGAAAATGTGGGCTTTGCTCATGCGGAGCCCGATCATGCAGTTGCTCTGTGCCGTGGATGATGTGCCCGAGGGGGACAGCCGCGGCTTTGAACTCAATGACCACAGCCTGTTTGCGGTGCGCCGCGATGGCGCTGTTCACGTCTACCTGAACCGCTGCCCGCACCTCGGCGTGGAGCTGAACTGGCAGGAGCACGTATTCCTCGAGCCGGATGGCAGCCTGATCCAGTGCGCGACCCACGGCGCCCTGTTCCTGATCGAAACCGGCGAATGCGTCGCCGGCCCCTGCGCAGGCCAGGCCCTGACCAGCATTGAATGCCGCATCGAGGGTGGCGCCGTCTACGTGACCTTGCCCGGCTGACGCTCCAGCACCGCCAACCCGGCGACCAGCACCATCTCCTGTGGCGCGACCTGGACCCCACAGGCGTGCACCTCAACTCCTGCCGCCATGGCTTCGCGCAAGGCTTCACCGTAGGCGGGGTCGATCCTGTCCGCCGGCGCCACCCGCTGGATACCACTGTGCTGGGCGACGAACAGCAGCAGCGCACGCCGCCCCGCGGCCGCCGACCGGGCCAGCTCACGCAGGTGTTTGCGCCCGCGGACGCTGGGCGCATCGGGGAACAGGCCGAGCCCGTCACCAACATGCAGGGTAACGCTCTTGACTTCGACCAGACACTGGCCCCGCGGCCCGTCCAGCAGGAAATCGACGCGGCTGCCCTCACCTCCGAACGCAACCTCCCGCGCCACTCCGGGATACCCCTCAAGAAACGGCAGCGCACCCTCTGCGAGGGCTTCCGCCACCAGGGCATTGGCACGGGCGGAGTGAACACAGGCCAGGTGCCCGTCACCGCTCTCGACCAGCTCCCAGGTGTAGCGATATTTGCGTTTCGGGTTGCCTGAATCGTGCAGCCAGACGCGGCTGCCCGGCTCCGCGCAGCCGGTCATGGCCCCGGTGTTGGGGCAGTGCACGGTCAGCTCCTCGCCGCTCTCAAGACGCACGTCGGCGAGAAAGCGCTTGTAGCGACGCAGCAGGGTCGCCGGAAGCAGGCCAGGGAAAAGCACGAATCAGCTTGTCGCAGGATCGCGGCGCTGCACCAGCGTGGACACCTTGTAGCTGGCGACCAGTTCGCCGTCCTGGTTGATCAGCTCCATCAGATTGGTGACGATACCGCGCTCGGGCTTGCTGGCCGACACACGCTTGTCGAGCACACTGCCCTGCAGATAAAGGGTATCGCCTACGAAGCCCGGGCGGTGAAAGCGCACTTCGTCCCAGCCCAGACCGGCGATGACGGCCGTGGGCTCGGCCACGGCGGAATGACCAAGCTTCAGCGCAATCGACACCAGATGCGCGGCGGAGGTGAACAGCCTGCCCATCGGCGTTTGCCGCGCGACCTCCTCATCAAGATGAAACGGCAGCGGGTCCCACTGACCACAGAAGTCGACAATATTTTCGCGGGTGAGGGTATAGCCGGTGTCGTAGCGACGCGGGCCACGGATCTCGATGTCTTCGAAATACTTCATTTACCAGGTCCTGACAAAATGGGCGCACACAGTTTACCGGCCCCTGTACGGGGCGCAGTGACCAAACCGTTCAATTCCGGGCAGCTGCCTCAGCCAGGCAGCAAGCGATCGGCCTCGGCCAGGTAGTCCTCCACCATGCGCGCGACCATCTCCAGCGGCCCGGTTTTCATGCCGCCGGTCGCACCCTTCTGCATACGGGCGTACACCCCCTCAACGATGCAGGCCATTTTCCACCAGGAGAAGGCACGGTAATAATCCAGGTCGGACAGGTCGAAGCCGGAGCGCTGTGCGTACAACTCCGCTACCTCTGCCCGACGCGGAAACTGCTCGCCCAGGGTGGGCGGATCCGGCAGGAAGGTCAGCGTATCGCCTGGGTCGGCCCAGTACATCAGTGACCAGCAGAAGTCCGCCACCGGCTCGCCAATGGTGCATAGCTCCCAGTCCAGCACCGCGGCGATGCGGCCATCGGCGCCGAGCACGGTGTTGTCGAAGCGATAATCGCCGTGGGCCAGCCCGGGGCGGCCCTGCTCCCGGGGGATGCGTCGCTCAAGGCGCCGATGCAGGTCGTGCAGCAGGGGCAGCTCGCGGGTCTGGCCCGCCTCCACCTGACGGCACCAGCGCCGCAACTGGCGCTCGATATAGCCACTGTGCTTGCCGAGGTCCGCCAGACCGGCACGCGCGAGATCAACCGTGGGAAAAGCAACCTG
>JBJHBY010000314.1:0-3039 GCA_050485745.1 Gammaproteobacteria bacterium
CACCGGCCTCCAGCGTGGCGACACCGAACTGCGCACCCACATGCCAGGACTGCCCCTCCAGCCGTACCGGCAGGGACAGCACGCGGCGCAGGCGCTGCAGCAGGGCGTTTTCCTCCTGGTGACCCCGGCGCACCAATAGCAGCAGCTCGGCGCCGGCGGGCCGGGACAACAACAGCAGGTCCTCCCTGCTCACCACTGACTGCACCATCTGCACCAGGCTGACCAGCAGGCGCCGGTACAGCTCGGGCGACAACAGCGCCGCCAATGCCTCCAGCACCGGCAGGCCGATACGGATTGCCATGACCGGCTCTTCGGTGTTCAGGGCGAGCACCGCCAGGCGGTTGGGCAAGCCGGACTCGGGATCCTGGGTCATCCCCTCCTGCAGGGCCTCCGGCATCTGCAGCAGGACCAGCCAGCGCGGGGCGGCATCACCGTCGCTGCCCTGCAGGGTTGCGGCCCGCACATGCAGCACCTGGGTCCGGTCACCGATGCGGAACGCGACGTCACCGACAAACTCTCCGGGGTCCGCCTGCTGCCGCCAGCGCTCCTGCACGCTCAGGCGCTGGGCGGGATCGATCAGGTCGAGGACGAGGGACGGGCTTGCCTCCTCACCCAGCTGCAACAGCTGCCGGGCGGCGTCGCTGATGAAGAGCAGGCGGCGGTGGTGATCGACTTCAAGCTCGGCCATCTGCCGGCTGCCGGTGAGCATCTGCTGGCGCAGGCGCGCCTGTTCCAGGGAGGCCTGCAACACCTCCTGGCGCTCCTGGGTCTCGTCCATCTTGGCCAGCAGCACGGCTCCGGTAAGCAGCACCGCAGCCACCAGGGTGACGCCTCCAGCCAGGATGGTGTCGGAAAATCCCACCGGCGCCCACTGCGCCGCCTCGACCTGCACAGAGGTGCCAAGCATGGCGACATAATGCAGGCCGGAGACGGCCAGGCCACCGCACAGGGCCGCCAGCCAGCGATGACGCTCGATGTGCCGCTGCAGTTGCGCATGGTGCACCACCGCCAGGGCCAGCCAGCAGGCGACGACGCCAATCATGCAGGCCGCCAGCACCGACACCGGGGAAAACTGCAGCCGCGCCGGCATCTGCATCGCGGCCATTCCGGTGTAGTGCATGCCGGCGATGCCCAGCCCCATGAGGCTGCCCGCCACCGGCAGGCGCAGGGGGTGCCGCCACCACTCCGCACATTGCAGGCCGAGCGCGGTGAACAGCCAGGCCAGCAGCAGTGAAGCCAGGGTCAGTCGGGGGTCGTAGGACACCTCGAAGGGCAGTTCATAGGCCAGCATCGCGGTGAAATGCATGGTCCAGACACCGGTGCCGAAGATCAATGCGGCGAGGGCGAGCCAGGCGCTGCGCGAGCGCCCGCGCCGATGGGAGCGACTGACGATGATCAGGCTGGCGTAGGCGCCGAGGATTGCGATCACCAGGGACAGCAACATCAGGCCGGGGGAATGGTTGTGCAGCAGTGTCATCGATCACCCAAGCGGGGCCTGCCCTGGCCGTCGAAGACTGGGGGCCGTTGCGCCGGCGGGAAAGGGGCCGCAGACGCTCCGGCAGTTCCAACACTCAATGTAGCAGACGCGTGGACGAAGAGCCCCGGCAAGGGGGAATGTGCCTCGAAAAAGCCTGAACGACCCCGTGATCAGGCATCCCGCTCGAAGCGCCACCCCGTATCCAGCAGCCAGCAGCGATGGCGAGGCCCGGGGACATCCTGGTCACCGCTGTCGTAGCCGGCATCCCCGGGATAGAGCATGCACACGCCCGCCTCGCTCATGGTCACCCGGGGCAGGATCGGCACCAGTGGCCGCGCCCGGTAGAACGCCATGGCCTCTGCCGCGGAGCCACAGGCCGCCAGCTCCGAGAGGGTGATGAACGTGGGGGGCATCAGCTCGATATGGCGCGCACTGTGGTCCGCCAGCGCCCGGGCCGGTCGGTACCACTGGTGGTGGTCGATTTCACCGCCATCCACCTCCACGGCACCGGTGCCGGCAATGCCGATGAAGAACCAGGTGGCATAACGCTTGGGCGCCTGTTCAGGCGTGGTCCAGTGAGCGAAGGGCTGCAGGCTGTCGGGATCCACCACCAGCCCGGCTTCTTCCAGGGTTTCCCGGGCCGCGGCGCGGCGCGCGGCGGCTTCCTCGCCATCCCCGGCCTCATCTTCCGGGTCGAACGCGCCACCGGGAAACACCCAGGAGCCGCCCGCAAAGTCCAGCCGGCTGTTGCGTCGCAGCAGCAGGGTTTCGAGGCCATCGCGGCCGTCGCGCAGCAATACCGCGGTGGCGGCCTTGCGAATCGGGTTGGTCATGCCGGTGTCCTTACTCGGGGAAGTAGCGGCTGATGGTATCGACCACACAGGCGGGGCGATCGCTGCCCTCGATCTCGACGGTCACCCGTACCACGGCCTGCACCGCACCCTTGATCTCCTCGACGGCGACCAGCTCACCGCTGCCCCGCACCCGGGAACCCACCGGCACCGGCGCCGGAAAGCGCACCTTGTCGCAGCCGTAGTTGACGCCCATCTTCACGCCCTGGACATCGACGATCTGCGGCAGGAACAGGTTGACCAGGGACAGGGTCAGGTAGCCGTGGGCGATGCACTGGCCGAATGGCCCGTCCTTGGCTTTCTCCGGGTCGACATGGATCCACTGGTGGTCACCGGTGGCATCGGCGAACAGATTGATGCGTTCCTGGTCGATCTGCAGCCAGTCGCTGCTGCCCAGCTGCTGCCCGACACGTGCCGCGAGCTCCGAAGGATGCCTGAATACCGTGGTCATGCGTAAATCTCCTGTTGCCACTGCCCGATCGTCAAACTGGCGGCACTATACCACGTCGGCCCGCCCGGCCGGCGTGACGGAGGACGGGTGGCCCGGCCCCTATCGAGCGCCCGGCGGCTGTAGCCGCCGGGTTCCCTGCGATGCTCGCACCCCGGCCTGCGCTGCGGAACTCGACCAAAATCGCTGCGCGATTTTCGGGACTCAGGAACCGGGGCCTGCGGCCCCGGTTGCAACAGTCCTCGCGCCGGGACGGCCGGGGC
>JBJHBY010000315.1:0-3022 GCA_050485745.1 Gammaproteobacteria bacterium
GTCCGATCCTGCCAGATGAGCGCGCCGGACTGCTGGTCGAACGCAAGCGTGCCACCATCCTCGTCGAAGCCGTACGTATGAGGCCCGAACGTGACGACTACGAGCCCGTCCTCGGCAACCGGGGCGAACTCCCGCTGCGCCCGGCCTGAGAAATCGTGCACCCAGAGGGCCCGGCCATCCTGGGCATCCAGGGCCATAAGCGAACTGTGCTCGCCGCCATGGGACCCCACGAACAGCTGCCCGGCATCGTAGGCAGCATAGGCAAGACCCTCGAAGAACAGCGGTCCCCAGACTGGAGCGCCCGTGATGGCATCCAGGGCATGCAAGCGGGACTCACGTTGTCCAGGCGCCGGTGATTCATGCTCGACAACGAAGACCTTGCCCTGGGCGACCAGCGGACTAGCCAGGCTCGCGACAAACGACACTGACCAGTCTGGCGTCGTGGCCAGGGCTCTTGGGCAGCCCATACTGGCATGACCATTGTGGGCCGGGTTGATGCCTATCGAGGTTGATGCCGTCGTGGGGGCCCGGTCAGGGAGGATGGACAGTACCAGCGGTGTCGAGACTCCACCGCCGGGCGCCGGGCTCCGGGCTGCCACCTCGACCTCACGTGCGACGGCCAGGTCACCCGCCGACAGGGTGATCTGCAGTCGCTCCCCTGACAGCACCTCTGTCGGCCTTTCCTCACCATCCCAGAGGAGCACCGTCCCCGACTTGAATCCGCTGCCGTTGATGGCAAGGGGCAGCGCACCGCAGCCAGTCTCGAGGTAGCCGGGATCAGTGGTGGTCACCAGCGGCTCGGGGTTCATGACCGTGAATTGCACCGGCTCCGAGGTGTCGCCCCCTGGCTCCGGATTGACCACGGCGATGGTGAACTCCCGGCCTTCCACCATTTCCTCTGCCAGCATCCTGACGGCCAGCTCGGTCCCGGAGCGGTAGAACGTCATGCCGGCCGTCCCGTCCACCGTTACGATTGAACCATGCACAAAACCCTGGCCAGTCAGCACCAGGTCAAAAGTCGGGGCGCCCGCAGGCACGGATGGTTCTGAGAGTGATGTCACTACCGGCACGTGATTACGGACGGCAAACTGGAACGGCTCGGAGGTGAACAGGCCAATGCCTCCAAGCTGGGTCCATACGTCCACATTGGCGAACCGGGCCGTCCCGAGGGTGTTGGCCGGGATCTGCGCAATCAGCTCGGTATCGGAAACGAAAGTGGTTTCCCGGACCGACCCGTTCCAGCGGACGACCGACCGCGGCATGAAACCCTGCCCGGTTACAGTCAGGGCAATCGCGTCGCTTCCGCTTTCGACGAACCCTGGCGAAAGCGCGGAAATAGCCAGGGTTTCGCTGATCAGCCACTCGTAGGGCAGGGTCGCAGCACCGAGCTTGCGGCTGCAGGCAAAGTCGCTGCACAGGTTCACCAGCAGCTCACCGGAGTACTCGCCCGCTGCGAGTGTGGCCACGCTACGCAGCGTCACCCAGTATTCATCGCCCCAGGGCATGATCGAGACATTTGGGGAGATAACGCCTTCATCGTCCGTGATCCGCACGACTACGTCACCGGACACGGTGCCGGTCACGGTGGCGGTCACCATGATCGAGAAGGCAGATTCAGGGTAAACCGACGACATCGTCCAGCTTGCCGGGGAGAG
This sequence comes from Gammaproteobacteria bacterium, assembly GCA_050485745.1. Lineage (GTDB taxonomy): Bacteria > Pseudomonadota > Gammaproteobacteria > Pseudomonadales > CAMLJR01 > JBJHBY01. Next base: position 1,656 of record JBJHBY010000315.1, read on the forward strand.
ATCAAGGCGCAGCGGCAGATTCTCGCTGCCCCCACCCCCGCCGCCGCCTCCGCATCCGGCCGCCATCAGCGGGATCAGCAGCAGGGAACGCAAGGCGTCCGTGCGTGCGCGGCCTGAGCTCACGGCTGTGCCCGGTGCTGCCGGGTGCCTACGCAGCCCGGACACTACTGCAACAGATTCACTCTTCATGCCGCCCCCTGACGAGCTGGCCCCTGCAGCAGGGCCAGAATTTTTCTATAGCTGTTTTTGCAACGACTCGCAGGCGAGACGCGAATATCAGGCTATGCGAACGCCCGCATCCGGTCAATCAGGGCAGCTCTCCGGGCACGCTTACTTATGTCGTCTCGCCAACGCCGGCGGCGGCTTGCTATTGCCATCAGCAATAAGCTAGGTAAACGACAGATACCTGCGTCATCCCGCTGGCAGGAAACAGAGAGACAAGCCCTATCAACAGCCATGCGCCGAGGATCCACGGCATGACGCGCGGGATCTGGCTGCGCCAGTACCAGGCAAGCGGCGCCGACCAGGCGAGGCCAAGCGTCATGATCAGGGCGAACACACTTTCCGGCACCTCCGGATCGTCCAGGCTGGCGACTCCGGTCAGCTGGGAGACCACGACGGTCAGCCCGACCCCGAGAATACAGAACCAGACATAGGACATCGGCCTGCTGAAGCTGAACAGCAGCGCCGCGAGCAGGAACTGGAGAATCCGGGTAGTGAGCGCCTCGCTGGCATCTTGCAGGTTCTGCGCCTGCTGTGCCTGCTGCGGGCCCATGCCATAACGCCCGGCGCCGCAGTTCGTGCAGTCATGCATCGAATCGCAGGCCTGATTGCCACAGTTCGTGGCAGGCCATGATAGTGCCCCCCCGGTTGTCGACGGACCTCGAGTTTCGCTGCAGCTGCTGCGTGATGCAAGCTTCGGTAAACAGGGCCGCTGCTGTTCGGGCCCCGATGAAAAAGGGCCGGGCTGATCACTCAGCCCGGCCCTCGCGCGGATGAAGCGTCAGCCGGAGATCGTCTCGAGCGACCGCTTGCGGCGGCCGCCGAAACCGAGCACCGCGAGCGCCGACAGGAACAGCCAGAAGGCAGCGGGCACCGGCACCACGGCCAGCCGGAAAGTCTCCTGGATGTTGTTGCCCGACCCGGTGTTGTCGAAGCGGAAGCCGCGCAGGTCCAGGTCGCCCGCCACGATCGTGCCATTCGCATTGCGAACGATGTTCGTGAACGTCGCCTGGAAATCAGCCCCTGCCTGGTGGAAGCTGTAATTGGCAGGGTTATTGGCTGGCCCGCACAGCAGGTTCCCGACGACGATCGCACCGGCTGCTCCAAGGCTGCAGACGGCGGTCGGCACGCCATTGACGTTGCCG
>JBJHBY010000316.1:0-3010 GCA_050485745.1 Gammaproteobacteria bacterium
TACCGGAATCGCAACAGGTTTTCCCTGCCCATCGGGTAGCCTGCTGTTAAATCAAAGATGCGGATAAGCATGTAGAGCCGAGGGCGGAGAGCTGACGGACGCGGGTTCAACTCCCGCCGCCTCCACCAATCACAAAACCCCAACCCCCGTTCACCACAATAGGTGAAAAGGCGGTTGGGGTTTTTTCTTGCCAGCTCGCGCCGGTTCCCGCGTGCTCTTTGGGGTTCCTGCGGAAGCCTGCGGACTACGCCGGTCAGCCTCTCGGCCCGTTCCGGGCCACATTCCACTCTCTCCTGGCCATTCCTCGCTCCGACCTCGCTCCCTGGAACTGGCCCGAAGTCCGCAAAGGCCGCCATGCAGACCCATATGGATCAGAGGGTTACGCGCGGACGAATCAAGCGGTTGGCTCGCGGCATCGGATGGCAAAGGAAACGCTGTCGCTGCGTTCCGTCGGTAGTTATCGAGCGCTACCGACACATTGCGGCGCAGATGAATGTGTTTGGATGATGGCCAAGACAAGGAACGCCTTGTCAGGACACAGCGCGCAGACCTATGTCTGCTGCCAGGGTGACGTGGTGGACGGCTTCTACAGCCTGGCCGTTGGCAGCGTCGATCCGGCAGCCCCGCCGTCGAGAGTGATGAAGGGGCTGGCGCGCCACCCGGTGCCGGTCATGATCCTGGCCCGGCTCGCGGTGGACAAGGAGCATCAGCGGAAGGGCCTGGGCCAGGCCTTGCTCAAGGATGCGCTGTTGCGCACCGCACAGGCCGCCGACATCGCCGGCATTCGCTGCCTGTTGGTCCATGCCAAAGACGACGCAGCACGGCAGTGGTACGAATCCTGGGAATTCGAGTCCAGCCCGACCGATCCGTACCATCTGTTCCTGATGCTCAAGGATCTCAAGAGCTTGTTGATCTGAAGTGGCTTTCCACCTCAGATCCCAACCCGCGCTCGTTGCTCATCCCGCAGCGCTGGCGGATCAACCGCCAGATCGAACAGCGTGACGTGGTAGTGCTTCCTGGGCTCGTTACCAGGCGCGAAGCAGAGGTCACCCTGCTCCATTGCTGATGCGCGTTTGTGACCGTCACTGTTGCGTCCTTGATCTACTCGTCATGGGTTTTGCCAACAGTCGTTCTCCGAAGGCGCGGCTATCCAGGCAGATCGTTCAGCTCGTAGCTGGTACTGCGCCCGCCCGCCTCAGATTTCCGCAGCACACCCCGCGCAAGCAGGTCGTTAATGTCGCGCAGCGCCGTGTCCGGTGAACACTTGGCAATGGCCGCCCACTTGCTGCTGGTGAGTTTGCCCTCGAAGCCGTCGAGCAGGCGGTTGAGCAATTTCACCTGTCGCTCGTTCAAAGGTGTGGCTGCCCAGTGCTGCCAGAAGCGTGCCTTGGTCAGCACGGCATCGAGGGTGTGCTGCGCCTGATCGACGGCGCGATGCAGGGTGTCGAGGAACCAGGCCAGCCACTCGGTGATGTCCATGGACCGCTTTTGGGTGCGCTCCAGAATATCGTAGTAGGCCTTGCGCTCCCGCTGGATCTGCGCCGACAGGCTGTAGAAGCGCTGCGGGCTACCGTCGGCGCGTGCCAACAGCAGGTCGCCGATGGCCCGGGCGATACGACCATTGCCATCGTCGAACGGGTGCAAGGTCACGAACCACAGATGGGCAAGCCCCGCCTTGACGAGCGGTGGCTCACCCGAGTCCGCATTGACCCAGTCGAGGAAACGACCTGTTTCAGTCTCCAGTCGATCGGCCGGCGGCGCCTCGAAATGCACCCGCTGGCGGCCGATGGGGCCGGACACTACCTGCATTGGGCCACTGGCATCGTCGCGCCAGCCGCCGACCTTGATTTTGGAAAGGGCCGAGTAGCCGGTAGGGAACAGCGCGGCATGCCAACCGAACAGGCGTTCCCGTGTGACCGGTGCCTGGCAGTTGGCCGTGGCGTCGAGCACCATCTCCACCACGCCTTCGACGTGACGATCGACCGGTGCCATGGCTCCGATGTCCACGCCGAGCCTGCGGGCGATGGACGAGCGCACGGACTCGATGTTGAGCTGCTCGCCTTCGATCTCGCTGGTCTTGACCACATCCTCGGTGAGTGCCGCCAGGCTGGCCTGATCGCGTAGTGCCATCCCCACATCTGCGAGGCGCCCCATCAATAAACCCTGGGCACGACTCACCTGGGCCATTGGCTCAGCCAGTGCCGCCAGGTCAAAGCGCCAAGCCGGCCAGTCGCTGGCCTGCCAGATGTATTTATAATCGCCGCTATTCATGCGGAGATTATGACTTGCAATCTCCGCATGCGCAAGTCAATCGCCGCACATTACGCGGTGAATGTGGGCACCATTCTCCGCATGGCGGATCGCCTTGCCCCGGAAATGGGTGTAAATGGGTGTGCTATTGGTTGGTGTGACGGACGCGGGTTCGATTCCGTTTCGGGAATTGAACTGGTCCCGGAAAGCAGACGAGGTTGAGCAGCCTTTCCGGTCACCAATCAGGGTGAAAAACCCGCTTGATCGTCCACGGTCGATGGCCGTGGCGGCAGGCTTTTCGATCGAGTTCGCACGGGTTCGCAGCAGCCCGCACTGCTTCGATTCCGTACTTTCAATAGTCGTTTGATGCGGGATACCATCCCACCACCATTTAGAAAAGACTAACCCGTTCCCCGTGGGTGACGGGTTACTTTTTTCCCTGTTTCTAGAGGGTTTTCGCCCGCTTCACATTTTTCCACAGCACCTCACCGCGTCATGGATTCTCCCCATCCTCCAGCCTTTCATCGTCTCCGTTTGGCCCCTGTGTTGATCGCCGCCCTAGATTGACCCGCCCGAGGGGGTCATTTCCATCCAATACTGACTCACTCAACCCGGTGCTCCGCGCATTTTTTGTTTGGGGAGTCCGAAGGCGTGAACAGAAGCCATGCCGGTCGTGATCCAGCGACGGCGACCAGCGGACTGACACCAGGAACGACATCCCCCGGGCAACGCATGGCTTTCACCCGGTTTTGTGTTTATT
>JBJHBY010000317.1:0-3007 GCA_050485745.1 Gammaproteobacteria bacterium
CGCAGACGTTGTCCGGGTTGTCCGCGCCGATCTTGGCGGTCTCATGGGAGGGGCGATAGAACGCGGGGAAGTCGCGGTCATTGCACTCCATGAACATGTCCAGGGCAATGCGCGTGAGCCGCGTCAGGTAGCGCCAGCCCTCGGCCCGGGTGAAGGCATCCGCCGGGGCTTCCGGGCGCAGGATCTGCTGGCCGGAGCGTTTGAGGTGTTCGCAGAACTCCTCCCAGACACGGCCATCGATGACTTTTTGCTCGAGTTCGCGCTCGTTCATGTCTGTAACTCCCGGTGGGTTGGTCAATCCGGAACCATAGCAGGGGTGCCCCGCCATGGCATCACCTGAATGTATGATTCACGCCCGGCCCGACCACACCCGGCTCATGCCCGGGTTCAGGCTCAGGCAAAGGCCACACGCACCAACTGCGCCACGATCAGGATGAACACCAGGATCATCAGGATACGCGACAGGCGCCCCATCTGCTCCGGCTCCATGGGTTTGCCAAAGCGCTCGGCCAGGGTCACCACCAGGAACAGGGCCAGGAACAGCACGCCCAGGATGATCAGCAGGTTGCTCAAAGAGGCTTCTCCGTCAGGGTGCCGGCCCGCTGCCAGTCACGCAGATGATCGTACCAGCGATCGGCATCGGCAATCTGCCCGTCCGCGTCGAGGGCCGGGTAGTCGAGGCCGTGGCGCTGGCAGAACGCCGCCAGCTGCGGGTAGCCGCGCTCGAACAGCAGGCGCTCGCGCAATTCCGCCGGCAGCCGCGGCCGTGCATACAGGCCGGCCCGCAGGCGCTGCTCCCGTGCCTCGGAGAGGATAATACCCGCGGCCACGGATACGTTCAGCGAAGCGACCATGCCGAGCATGGGAACGGTGACGGCGGCATCCGCCAGGGCCACCGCCTCGGCACTCAAGCCCTCGCGCTCCGCCCCCAGCAGCAGCGCTGTGGGCCGGGTGTAGTCGACCTTCCGGTAGTGGCGGGCATCCGCCCCGGGGTGCGCGGCGAGCAGTTGCATGCCGCCCGCGCGCAGGCTGGCGGCGGCTTCTGCCAGCCCGGCATGACGGCGGATATCCACCCATTGCTGGCTGCCCATGGCGGTGCCGCGGAAGGTGCGAAAACTGGCCTCATCGACCACGGCATGGATTTCGCCGATGCCCACGGCATCGCAGCAACGCACGATGGCGGACAGGTTGCGCCCCTTGTGCACCTGGTCGGTGAGCACGGTGAGGTCCGGCTGGCGCCAGGCCAGTGCGGCGCGAATCCTCGCCGCTCGCTCCGGCGTCATGCCCGGTCACTCCAGCGGCCTGCCCGCGGCTGCGACATCAACCAGCCAAAGCCTTTTCCAGTTCTTCCTGCACGGCGGAAAAATCCCAGTAGGCCTTGAGGGAGGTCAGCTGGCCGGCGTCGTTGGCCCGGTACAGCGCCACCATTTTGGTGCGGATCTCGGCGCCATTGGGCATGGTGTTGATCAGCATCACCACGTTGGCGCACTCGTCACCGCAGGGGTGGGACGACTGCAGCTGGTAGTCGATCTGGCCGGGGGCAATGACCATGTCCCAGAACAAACCGATGGGACCATGGCCACGATGGCCCTCCCCGGTCGGATCCAGGGGCGACGCTCCGACCGGATCCTGCACCACCGCATCCTCGGCAAACAGCGCCAGCCACTCATCCTTGCGCTTGGTCATGACATATTCCGCAGACTTGCGCGCGGCTTCCTGGGCTTTGAGAGCATTTCCCATGAGCATCATCCTGTGGGTCGTGATTTCGGAAGGCACAAGATCGCTATTTTGGTGCCGGGATGCAAGGGGGACGCGAGACGCGTTGCGCGTCTTTACATCTCCCCACAAAAAAACCCGGCCATCACTGACCGGGTTTCTCCTGGCACGGACCCGGGGCAAGCCCCGGGGTTCAGCGGCACTTACATCATGCCGCCCATGCCACCCATACCACCCATGCCGCTCATGTCGGGAGCTGCCGGCTTGTCTTCCGGAATCTCCGCAACCATGGCTTCGGTGGTGATCATCAGGCCGGCAACGCTGGAGGCGGCCTGCAGTGCGGTGCGGGTGACCTTGGCGGGATCGAGGATACCCATTTCGATCATGTCGCCGTACTCACCGGTGGCGGCATTGTAGCCGAAGTTGCCGTCACCCTGCTTCACCTTGTCAACCACCACGGAGGACTCTTCCCCGGCGTTGGCGACGATCTGGCGCAGCGGGGACTCCATTGCACGCAGGGCGACGTTGATGCCGTAGGTCTGGTCTTCGTTGATGCCGGTCAGGTTCTTGATCTTGGCGATCGCGCGAACCAGGGCAACACCGCCCCCCGGAACCACGCCTTCCTCGACCGCTGCACGGGTGGCGTGCAGGGCGTCTTCGACGCGGGCTTTCTTCTCTTTCATTTCCATTTCGGTGGCAGCGCCGACCTTGATCACGGCCACACCACCAGCCAGCTTGGCGACACGCTCCTGCAGCTTCTCGCGGTCGTAGTCGGAGCTGGTGTTCTCGATCTGGACGCGGATCTCCTTGACCCGGGCCTGGATGTCATCGGCATTGCCGGCGCCATCGACGATGGTGGTGTTCTCCTTGTCCATGGTCACGCGCTTGGCGCGGCCCAGGTGCTCGAGGCTGGCGCCTTCCAGATCCAGGCCCACTTCCTCGGAAATCACGGTACCGCCGGTGAGGATGGCGATGTCCTGCAGCATGGCCTTGCGGCGATCACCGAAGCCCGGTGCCTTGGCCGCAGCGACCTTGACGATGCCGCGCATGTTGTTGACCACCAGGGTCGCGAGCGCTTCGCCCTCGACGTCTTCGGCGATCACCATCAGCGGCTTGCCCGACTTGGCCACGGCCTCGAGGACCGGCAGCATCTCGCGGATGTTGGAGATCTTCTTGTCCACCAACAGGACATAGGGATCGTCCAGCTCGGCAGACATGCTCTCCTGGTTGTTGATGAAGTACGGGGAGAGATAGCCGCGGTCGAACTGCATGCCCTCGACCACTTCCAGCT
>JBJHBY010000318.1:0-2982 GCA_050485745.1 Gammaproteobacteria bacterium
TCCTCGCGCCGTGCGCTGGTTCGCCAGCGGCCGCCTGGCCCTGCGGGACAATCGCGCGACGCTTGATGGCCGGACATTGCCGGCAACGGGGTATCAGGAACATGTCAGGGACATTGCACAGCCGACATCGTAGAAGCATCTCGAGACTGGTCCATGCCGGCCTTGCCGCCCTGCTGTTGCAGGGGCCGGCAATCGCCAGCAGCATCCCGGATGAACTCGGCCTCACCCCCTACACCGCCCAGTACCGCGCGGTCCACGGCGGCATCAGCGCCGAGGGCAGCCGCAGTCTTGAGCCCCGCCCAGATGGCCTCTGGCTGGCCAGCAACGAGGCGCGCCTGCTGCTGTTCCGCCTGCAGGAATCCAGCATTGTCGCCGCCGACCACCTCAGCCTGCGCCCGGTCCGCTACCGTCTCAGCCACCCATTCCGGCGGGATCGCTCAGCAGACTGGCTGTTCGACTGGGATGCGGGCATCGTCAGCGACCGCGGCCAGCAAGGCTGGAGCGCGCCCCTGCAAAGCCCTCTGTTCGATCCGCTGAGCTACCAGCTGCAACTGCAGATGGATGCCTGCGCGAGCCCCGAGAAAGGTTCGACCTGGCAATACCCGGTGATCGATCGTGGACGTGTGCGGCTCTACGATGTACGTCTCGAGGGCCAGGAGATTCTCGATACAGCCGTCGGCCGCCTCGAGACCCTGCACCTGATCCAGACCCGCCAGGGTCGGGAGCGGGAAATCCATATCTGGCTGGCGCAGGACTGGCACTGCCTGTTGGTCAGGCTGGAGCAGAGTGAGGATGACGACGACCCGGACCAGCGCCTCGAACTGCTTTCGGCCAGCGTCGATGGCCGCCGCGTGAAGGGCCTGGACTGACGCCCGCGAGAGTGTTCAGCGCAGGAACGGGTTCAGCAGGCGGGCGACGGGGCCGGTAAACCGCACCGGGGCACGCTGCACCGTGAGACACAGGCAGGGCTCGTTGCGCGATGCCGTGGGCTGGTGTCGCTCGGAGGGCCCCCTGACCAGGAAGTCACCATCGCGGTAGATATCAAACTCGTCGGAGAACGATCCGTTCAGGACCAGGGTGAGCTCCTCATCGCGGTGATCGTGGGTCATCACCCGGCCACCCGGTTCGATCCGGTGCAGGGCCACCTGGTAGCCCGGCTCGCCCAGATCAATGGTGGACGCACGCACCGAGGGCAGCAACCAGGACCAGCGCAGCTGGTCGTAACCCCCGGGCACGAACTGGCGCAGCGGCGCCGGAACCCCGCAGCTGCTCTGGCGATCCGGTACAGCCGCGGCAGCGGGCTCGGGAGTATCTTCCAGCCTCGACAGCACACGCTGGAACAGGTCATCGCCGACCGCCACGGGAGGCAGCTGCTGCATCAGCGCGCCGCCGAGGCCCTGCAGGGCCTCGACCTCGGCACGGCACTGCCGGCAATAGCTGAGATGCACTGCCACACAGAGGCTGTAAGCCATGGGCAGCGTACCCGCCGCGTATTGTTCAAGCCAGAGAGAGTCGGGATGGTAATTCATTGCACTGGACCCGGTTTCAATAGTCCTGACGGTTGATCGACAGTTGCAGACGCTGCATGGCCAGCCGGATGCGGCTCTTGACCGTGCCAAGAGGGAGCCCCAGATGTTCGGCGATCTCGCTGTGTGACAGGCCTTCCATGTAGGCCATCACCAACACTTCGCGCTGTGCCGCAGGGAGGTCGTCCAGACCATCACGGATGCGCTGCTGGGTGACGCGTTGCTGCAGCTGCCGGAACGGCCCCGCGGACTCGTCTTCAATCGGCCAGATTTCATCGACATCAACGGAGACCGGCTGCCGCTTCAACTTGCGCAGCAGATCAATGCGCTTGTTGCGGGCAATGGTGAAAATCCAGGTGGAAGCGGCAGCCTTGGCGGCGTCGTAGGAAGCGGCCTTGTGCCAGATCGTGATCATCACCTCCTGCACCAGCTCATCGGCAAACTGGCCGGAACGGTCGTTGATCACCGTGGACAGACCAAATGCCTTGATCTGGGGAGCAAAATGCTGGAACAGACGCGAAAAGGCCGCACGATCCCTGTCCGCCACCTGCTTCAGTACAGGCCCCCAGATATCGTCAGCAGCAGCCCTTGCCTCGTGGATTCCCGTCACCGTCCCGGCACCGCCTGACCTGCTGCGCTGTGTGGATACCGTCATCATAGCCGCTGGAGCCCTTCGGGAGTAGTCAGTCTGGCCATGGATACGCCGTCCCCCCCGGGGTTGGATCACTGTGTGCCGCTGATCCGTTACGCCTGTCGCTGATCCGTTACGAAAGACCTGCCGTAACCCTCCCGAGTTCACTCTCCTTCAACGGAACCAGGAGTCCGCCATGACCTCCCACGAGCCCATCAACCATCTGATCGGCCAGATGCCCGATATCGCCGCGGCAACCATCCACAATGCCGGCTGCCTGGACTGGGTGGGCATGAGCGGCATTCACCTGCCGCTGCAACTGGAGGGCGTCGAGGGCAATCCCCGGGTCAGTGTCAGCGCCGATGTCTATGTCGACCTGGCCGATCCGGTTGCCAAGGGCATCCACATGTCGCGTCTCTACCTGCACCTCGATGCCTTCGCACGCCACAGCAAGCTGCGTGTCGCCAGCCTGGCGGAGCTGCTCGACACCCTGCACGACAGCCACTCCGGGCTCAGCGAGCGCGCAGCCGTGGTGCTGCGCTTTGACTACCTGCGCGAACAGGACGCACTGAAGAGCGACAACAGCGGCTGGCGCGCCTACCCGGTGACCCTGGCCGGGCGCCGCGACGCTTCCGGCGTCACCCTCGAACTCGGCCTGACCGTACAGTACTCGTCCACCTGTCCGTGTTCTGCCGCCCTGGCCCGGCAGTTGATCGTGCGCAAATTCAGCGAGGATTTCGCCGAACGCGGCGCGGTGGCACCCGAGGACGTGGCCAACTGGCTGGCCAGCGAGCAGGGCATCCTCGCCACACCCCACAGCCAGCG
>JBJHBY010000319.1:0-2965 GCA_050485745.1 Gammaproteobacteria bacterium
TGCATATATAACCGGCCGGTATGCATGTATCACCGGAAGGGATCGGCGCGGCAGCGCCGAAAACCCCATATGGCAGGCCGGCAGGCATTTCGGGAGCTGGGTAAAAATGGCAGAACATCAATGGCTTGAACAAACCCACGAACTGGGGGACTGGCCTCTGCAGCACGGCGGCGTGTTGCGCGATGCGCGGCTGGTTTACGTCAGCGCGGGCACATTGAACGCGGCGCGGGACAACCTGGTGCTGTTGCCGAGCTACTACGGTGGCACACATCGGGGCGTACTGCCCTTCATTGGTGCGCCGGGGCGGCGACATCCCGCGCCGCTGCAGCCCTCCCGTCACTGCCTGGTGGTGGTGAATCTTTTCGGCAACGGGGTTTCCACGTCACCGGACAACGCACACCCCTCACAACGCGGGGCGGACTTTCCCCGGGTCAGCCTGTACGACAACGTGCGCGCGCAAAAACACCTGCTGGAAACCCGCTTTGAGGACGCGCCGCCGGCGCTGGTGATGGGTTGGTCCATGGGCGGCATGCAGGCCCTGCAATGGGGTTGCCTGTACCCGGAGCGGGTGGGGCGCGTCTTCAGTATCTGCGCCACCGCGCGCTGCTGGCCCCACAACCGGGTGTTCCTGGAGGGCGTGCGCGCAGCCCTGACCACCGACGCCGCCTGGCAGCACGGGCGCTATACAACGCCCCCGGAGGCAGGGCTGCGCGCCTTCGGTCGCGTCTACGCGGGCTGGGCCTACAGCCAGGCTTTCTTTCGGCACGCGCTCTACCAACAGCTGGGCTTCGACAGCATCGACGCCCTGCTGGACTATTGGGAAGCTGACCACCTGGCCCAGGATGCGAACAATCTGCTGGCGGTGCTGGACACCTGGCGGCACGGAGACATCAGCGCCAACCCGGTGTACGCGGGCAGGTTTGAAGCCGCCCTCGCCGCACTGCGCATGCCCACGCGCATCATGCCCGGCAGCACCGACCTGTACTTCACCGCCGAGGATGCCACCTGGGAAGCGGCGCGCATGCCCGGGGCCCGGTGCACGCCCCTGACCTCAGACTGGGGGCACTGCGCCGGGGCACCGGGACGCAACCCGGTGGATACCGCGGCCATCATGGATGCCTGCGCGGAACTGCTGGCAGAGCCGCCCGGCCACGGTGGCGACGCGCGCTGAACCGGCTCAGCCGATATCGCGAAAGCGCTCGCAGGTGTAATCGAGAAAGCTCTGCACCTTTTCAACACAGCGCGGTGACAGGGACACCAGACGAATGCGGCGGTCTTCCTGGCATTCCACCTCTTCGAGCATGCCCTGCTCAATGGCGCGCTGCAGATACTTCACGGCGGTGCGCCGGCTGATGTTCGGCATCAGCTCGTAGAGATCGGTCTTGGGGTGCCCTTCGCCGTTGCGCATCAGCCACATCTGGGTGAACAGATCGCAGTAGTTCAGGTCGTTGAGCGTGGTGTCGGCAAAGCTCTTCGCCCAGAACGTATCGATATCGAAGATCGCCCGCGCCGCCTCCTGCCGGTTGTGCAGCCGGGGCTGTTGCGGGGCGGTTTTCCCACTTTTTTGCCCGTTTTTTTGCCCGTTTTTTCGTTGGGCTTGCTGCCGGGCCTGCCGCGGAGCCTGTTGCCGGGCCGGTTGTGTGAAGCGTCGCGTCATGCGTCGGTTCCGTGTGTTGTTGCCATCCAGATAAGGCTGCAGGCAAGCAGAAAAAGTGCCAGGCCTGCACGAGCTCCGTTCTGGTGCGAGTGCGGCACGCCACGCACCCGGGGCGTGCAACAGCCGGGCCAGAATGACCTGCGGCAAGCATAGCAGCCCGCGGCAAAGTGCGCGCAAATACAAGCAAATCGGCATTAGATGCAAATTAGCAAGCATTGGCACGGGGCTTGCCTGACAGATAGCAGGCACTTTTAGCAGCCACTTTGATTCCCCGGACAGCCCGTCAAGCGCGGCGCATCCACCGGGGCAAGGCAGACAGGCAATACCAGGGGCACAGCCATGCAGACCATGAAGCTCGAAATGTACAAGACCTTATGGGGCCACAACGGTGACCCGCACAGCGCAGCACAACAGGTGGTGGAGGCCGGCTTCCATGGCATCGAGGCCCCCGCCCCCGCCGATGCCGGCCAGCGCAAGAGCCTGGGCCGGGCACTGGCGGACAACGGCCTGAACTACATCGCGGAGATCTGCACCGCCGGCAGCTACGTGCCAGACCGGGATGCCACCCCGGAGCAGCACCTCGCCTCACTGGCGGAGAAAATCAGCGTCAGCGCCGAGCTGGCGCCGCTGTTCTGCAATGTGATGGCCGGCTGCGACGCCTGGCCGCTGCAGCAGCAGGTGGATTTCTTCGGGCACGCACAGGAGCTGGCCAAGGGCACCGGGGTGGACTGCAGCTTTGAAACCCATCGCGGCCGCTCCTTCTTCAACCCCTGGGTGACCCGCGACGTGCTGCGGCAACTGCCGCAGCTGCGCATTACCTGCGACTTCAGCCACTGGGTCGTGGTCTGCGAGCGACTCATGGACAGCGAGTGGGACGTCATCGTCGAAGTGGCGCGGCAAGCGCACCACATCCACGCCCGCGTCGGTTACGACCAGGGGCCGCAGGTGCCACACCCCGCCGCTCCCGAGTACGCCGCCGCGCTGGCCTCCCACGAACGCTGCTGGGATGCCATCTGGGAGGCGCAGCGCAAGCGCGGCTACACAGTCACCACAATGACGCCGGAGTTCGGCCCCGACGGCTACCTGCACACCCTGCCCTTTACCGCCGCCCCGGTGGCTGACCTGTGGCAGATCAATCGCTGGATGGGGCAGCGCCAGCTCGGCCGCTTCGACAGCCGCAGTGCCGGCGCGGCGCGCCCGACACTGGCGACGGCCTGAGCGCATCCGCGCTGCAACCCCGCCCGTCATCCATTCAACCCACAGCCAGGGAGATTCCGACATGCAAACGCTGCAAGCGTACTTTCGCGA
>JBJHBY010000320.1:0-2960 GCA_050485745.1 Gammaproteobacteria bacterium
CGCTCGCCGCCACGGCGTGGCCGCACCTGCAGGGGCAAGCCGGCGCGCAGGCCGGCACCCGCCGCGACCCTGGCACGCAGCACACCCAGCTCCGGCAGCACCAGCTCAGCCGGCGGCTGCCAGGGCCAGGGGCCGGCGGCCGCACAGGGCGGTGGAGGCAAAACCGGCAGCGCGTAAAGCCCCCCCGCATAGCGGCGCAGGCTGGCACCCGGCCATTGCAATTGCGGGTTGGCATCCGCGCGTGCCTGGAGCAACTCATCAATGCGGGCCAGCACCCGGCGCGGCACCGATGGCAGGCCGCGACCGCGCAACCAGTAACGCAGCGCATTGTCGCGCCGTGTCGGCGACAAACCCGCCAGGCCGGCGAGGTCCAGGGCCTCGCCCCGGGACAGCGTAGCCAGGTCAGCCACAGCCACCTCATCCTCGAGTGCGGCGGACGCCGCTGCGAGCCGGGCCACTTCCGCCAGGCCCGCACGGTAGCGGGGCCAGCGCACGGCAATGCGCGGCAGCACCTCCGCGCGCAACCAGTTGCGATCGAAGCCGGGGTCCATGTTGGCGGGGTCTTCGACCCAGTCCAACCCCCTGTCACGGGCGACGGCCTCGAGCGCGGAGCGTGGCCAGCCCAGCAGGGGGCGCAGTAGTTGACCGGTGGCCAGGGGGCGCTGCACGGGCATGCCGGCAAGGCCCCGGCTGCCACTGCCGCGCAGCAGATTCAGCATCAGGGTCTCGGCCTGATCATCGGCATGGTGGCCCAGCAACAGGCAGTCGCCGGGTTGCAGCAGCGCTTCGAACGCGGCATAGCGCGCCCGCCGCGCCGCCGCCTCCAGCCCCTCCCCCGCCACATCGACACGCACCCGCTCAACCTGCAGGGGGATGTCGTGGGTTGCACACAGGGCAGCACAGGACGCGGCCCAGCGGCGGGCATCCGGGTGCAGGCCATGGTCGACATGAATGGCGTGCAGGGCTGGCCAGCCGGGCTCACTGTTGCACAGCTCGCTGACCAGGGTCAGCAGTACGGAGGAATCGAGGCCGCCGCTGCAGGCCAGCCACCAGCGCGGAGCACCCCGCCAGGCATGCAGCAGGGGACGCAAATCACTGGCGGCCAGCATCGGGCCTCCGGGGTCAGCCGTTGCCGTAGGACATCAGGCGACGGTAGCGCTGCTCCAGCAGTTCGTCGACGGGCAGGCTGGAAAAGTGCCCCACCTGCTCCACCAGATGCGCCTGGATGCGCTGCGCCATCAGGTCGATATCGCGATGGGCGCCACCCAGGGGCTCCTCGATGGAGGCGTCGACGATACCCAGCTCGCGCAGGGAACTGGAGGTCAGGCCCATCGCCTCCGCCGCATCCGGCGCCTTTTCGGTGGTTTTCCAGATGATGTTGGCGCAACCCTCGGGGGAGATCACAAAATAGGTGGCGTACTGCAGCATGGCGATATGGTCACCAACGCCGATACCCAGGGCACCACCGGAGCTGCCCTCGCCGATCACCACGGAGATGATCGGGGTGCGCAGGCGCGACATCACCGCAAGGTTGCGGGCAATGGCCTCGCTGATACCGCGCTCCTCGCTGTCGATGCCGGGATAGGCCCCGGGGGTGTCGATCAGGGTGATCACCGGCAGGCCAAAGCGCTCCGCGGTCTCCATAAGACGCAGCGCCTTGCGGTAGCCCTCGGGCTTGGGCATGCCGAAATTGCGGCGCACCTTCTCCTGCACACCGCGGCCCTTCTCCTGGCCGATCACCATGACCGACTTGCCGTCGAGGCGGGCAATCCCGCCGACGATGGCGGCATCATCACCGAAGTGGCGATCACCATGCAGCTCATCGAACTCGGTAAAGATGCGCGGCAGGTAGTCCAGGGTATAGGGGCGCAGCGGATGCCGGGCGACGCGCACGATCTGCCACGGGGTCAGGCCCGAGTAGATCTTCTCGGTCAGGCGCGTGTTCTTCTCGCGCAGCCTCGCGACCTCTTCACTGATATTGAGGTCGTTGTCATTGGAGACCAGCTGCAGCTCTTCGATCTTGGCTTCCAGTTCCGCGATGGGCTGTTCAAAATCGAGATAATTCGGATTCATGGCGTCTCAGGCAGCGATGGAACGGGCACTCACCCGGGTTGCATTCAGGGGTCGAACGATACGCGATTCCGGCGGCGGAGTCGACTGCCGGAACGGCCCGGGAACGGGCCGCCTGCGTCGATTCAGTGCTCGCGATAACACAGGCGAACGCGCTCCCCACCCAGGCGCTCGCGCAGGCGGCCAAGAGTTTCATCCGAGGCCCGCACCCGCCAACGCTCGGGCAGGCGCAGACATGCCGCGGCCTCGTGCCGGCGGTAGCGAATCACCACGGCCAGGCCCGGCTCCTGCTCCGGCACCGGCTGCAGCAACTGCTCCAGCTCGCCGGCCAGGCCGGCCTCGAAGTCCTCCGGCCCCAGCGCCAGCTCCAGTGCCGTCGCATACCCGGCCCGCGCCTCAGCCAGACTGCGCACCGTGCGCGCGCGCATCTTCATGGAACCGCTGTAGTCATCGTGGCTGACCACGCCCTCCACCACCACGATACTGTCCTTCACCAGCTTGTCGCGAAACTCGCTGTAGGCATCGGCGAACAGGGCGACCTCCATGCGCGCGCTGCGGTCATCCAGCAACACAAAGGCCATATTGTCGCCGCGCTTGTTGCGCATGGTGCGCAGCCCTACCACCAGACCGGCCACGGTCTGGGGATGGGATTCCGGGCGCAGGTCGACGAGGCGGTTGGGCACGAAGCGACGCAGTTCACGCTCGTAGTCATCGATGGGGTGGCCGGTGACGTAAAGGCCCAGGGTGTCTTTCTCACCAGCGAGACGCTCGCGGGTGCTCCAGCGTGGCGCATCGCGGCACCCGGCGTAGGGGTCGGCATCAGGTGTCACCGCGACCACGTCGCCGAACAGATCGGTCATGCCCGCGTCCTCGTTGCGGCTGCTCTGCTC
>JBJHBY010000321.1:0-2942 GCA_050485745.1 Gammaproteobacteria bacterium
TCCCGGATCGGATCAACTCTGGATCGCTTGCATGGATTGGTTACAAGTTGTCGTACTCGCCATCGTTCAGGGCCTCACGGAGTTTCTGCCCATCTCGAGTTCCGCCCACCTGATTCTGGTACCGGTGCTCACCGACTGGGAAGATCAGGGCCTCGCCTTTGACGTGGCGCTGCACCTCGGCAGCCTCGGCGCAGTGATCATCTATTTCCGCAACGACATCATCGCCATGATCCGCAGTTGGTCGCGGTCACTGGTCACCCGCCAGCTGGACAGCGACGCCCGCCTGGGCTGGGCGGTGATCTTCGGTACCATACCGGTAGGCCTCGCCGCGCTGGCCTTCAAGGACGTTATCGAGGGGCCCCTGCGTTCGCCCATCACCATCGCCGGTGGCCTGATCGTGTTCGGCCTGCTGCTCGGCTGGGCCGATTGGCGCCACCGCGGCGAGCGCCGGGTCACGCAGATCAACTGGAAGGACGTGGCCGTCATCGGCATCGCCCAGGCCATCGCCCTGTTCCCCGGCACCTCGCGATCCGGCATCACCATGACCGCCGCCCTGATGATGGGCCTCAGCCGCGAGGCGTCGGCACGGTTTTCATTCCTGCTGTCGATCCCGGTGATCGTGCTGGCCTGCGGCATGGAGATTCTCGGCCTGATCCGCTCGCCGGAAGTGGTCGACTGGGCCTTTGTGTCCGCCGGGGTACTCTTGTCCGGCATCAGCGCCTACCTCTGCATCCACTACTTCCTGGCCTTTATCCAGCGGGTCGGCATGCAGCCCTTCGTCATCTACCGCCTGGTGCTGGGTGCCCTGCTGCTGTGGATCTTCCTGTAGGGAGTTTCTGGGGAAGGGGTGCGATTGCGCCAATGAAGCACCCCCTGCGTGTCTGTATAATAGCCGCCCGCTCTGACCGACACCGATGCCATCGTGACCGATACCCGAACAGCCAGCCAACCGGACAATTCCAGCCTCACCGCCGACCTCGCTGCCGATTATCAGCGTCAACTGAAGGACAAGCTCGGCGCCGTGCGGCCCCTGTTCGAGGGCATCGAGCTGCCGTCCATCGAGGTGATTCCGTCACCGCCCCGCCACTACCGGCTGCGCGCCGAGTTCCGGGTCTGGCACGAGGGCGATGATTCCTGGTTCGCCATGTACCGGCCCGGTACCCGCGAGGTCTATCGGGTGGATGATTTTCCCGCCGGTGCGCAGCGCATCAACGACCTGATGCCGCAGCTGCTCGCGGGCATCCGCGACAACCCGGTGTTGCGGCGCAAGCTGTACGCCGCCGAGTTCCTGACCACCCTGAGCGGCGAGGCCCTGATCACACTGGTGTACCACAAGCCGCTGGACGACGAATGGCGCGAACAGGCACAGACGCTGCGCGCGCACCTGGGCGTCAACCTGATCGGCCGCAGCCGCAAGGTGAAGATCGTACTCGGCGATGACTTCGTCACCGAAACTCTCAATGTCGCGGGCCGCCACTACCGCTACCGACAGTACGAGGGCAGCTTTACCCAGCCCAACGGGCACATCAATCGCTGCATGCTGGAGTGGGCGCTGCGCCAGACGGCGAACGCCAGCGGCGACCTGCTGGAGCTCTATTGCGGCAACGGCAACTTTACCCTGCCGCTCGCCGGTCGGTTCGATGCGGTGCTGGCCACCGAGATCAGCAAGAGTTCGGTGGCCGCGCTGGAGTGGAGCCTCGGTGCCAACCGCATCGACAATATTCACCGCGCCCGCCTGAGTGCCGAGGAAATGACCCAGGCGCTGGACGGGGTGCGCCCCTTTCGCCGCCTGGCTCACTTGGATCTCGACGCCTTTCGTTTCAACACCCTGCTGGTGGACCCGCCCCGCGCCGGGCTGGACCCGGCCACCGAGGCACTGGCCGCCCGGTTCGAGCGTATCCTCTATATTTCGTGCAATCCCGCCACGCTGGCCGGCAACCTGCGTCAGCTCTCCGCTACCCACCGGGTCGACGCCATGGCCGCCTTCGATCAGTTTCCCTTCACGCCCCATCTGGAATGCGGCGTTGTGCTGTCGCGCCGCCCGTAACGCAGGCACAAAAAAACCCGGCCAGTGGTGCGCCGGGTTTGTCGGGATGCCGGGTATCAGAACGCCATCTTGACACCGACACTGAAGCCGTCGAACTCGACGTCATTCTTGTCCATGTAGCGCATCACCTCGACATTCCCCATCAGGGCGTCCGTGAAGCGGATGTCTGCGCCAATGCCGTAGGAAAAGTCGGACTCACTCTCGGACGAAGACGTGCTGCCTACCGGCGTCTGCAGGGTTCCCTTCATCTTGCCCCAGGTATAGCCGGCCACGGCGTAGGGGTAGACAATGGACTGGTTGGGAATACCGGCCACCACATAGCCGCCGTAGAAGTGCTCCAGCTCCACCTTGGTGCGGGCGATGGAGGGACCGAAGCTGTCGTCGGTGATACCGGTGCCAAGGCGACCTTCGATGGCCACCCACTCGTTCAACTGCAGGCCACCGCGAGCGAAGGCCGCGTCCAGGTTCACATCGTCGGCATCCAGATACATGTAGTTGAGGCCGAGGTAGGCGCCTGGCTCGGGAGCCGCCGAAGCAGCGAGGGGAAGCGCGGCGGCCAAAGCCGATACAGCAATCAGCGAGTGCATCTTTTTCATTGCATCCTCCTAAGGATAAACCTTGCAATTGTGGCCACTTGACTCAAGTGACCCGAACCCGGCACTCCGGCCAGGCTGGTCCCGGCAGGCATGCTGCCGCGGTGATCCAGTCACCCTCAAACGAAAGCAGGCGCCCATTCGTTGACAGGGCGTGTCAATGAATACAGGCACAGTCCCGACAACCGACCCTGTGTACAGCTGATGCAAGACCGCCGCTTGCTGTACAATGCGCAACCAATTTCCAGCCAGACGATTGCCATGAAACCCGAACTGCTCTCCCCCGCCGGCACCCTCAAGGG
>JBJHBY010000322.1:0-2937 GCA_050485745.1 Gammaproteobacteria bacterium
CTGGGGCATGGCGGTATGCGATGACGCTGCCTGGTTCCAGCGCAAGGTGGCTGCCGACCTGGCCGGCTGGCGGGCACGCGCCGATGTCGCGCTGGACGTCAGCGGTCTGCCGGTCAGGGTCAACGACCGCTACATCGGCCCGGGATATGCCCGGGCGACAGCAGAGGTGTTCGCGACGATTGGCGAGGTCGCACGCCTGGAGGGCGTGGTGCTGGACCCGGTCTATACCGGCAAGGCCTTCCACGGCTTGCTGCAGGAACTGCTGCACGGCGACTTTCGCGATGCCCGCGACGTGGTCTTCGTGCACACCGGTGGTATCTTCGGGCTGTTCCCGCAGCGCGCCGGCTTCTCCGGAGCAGCCGGGTGACCTGGCTGAACCAGCTCAACGCCCTGGTCTGGGGCGTGCCGATGCTGGTGCTGATCCTCGGCACCGGGCTGTACCTGATGCTGGGCCTGCGCCTGATGCCACTGCGACGTCTGGGCACCGCCCTGCGCCTGATGCTGCAGCGCGGTCGCGGGCAGGGGGAGGGCCAGATCAGCCCCTTCAACGCGCTGATGACGGCTCTGGCCGCGACCATCGGCACCGGCAATATCGTCGGTGTCGCCACTGCCATTACCCTGGGCGGCCCCGGCGCCCTGTTCTGGATGTGGTGCACCGCCCTGGTGGGGATGGCCACCAAGTATGCCGAGGCGGTGTGCGCGGTGAACTACCGGGTGCGCACCCCCAGTGGCGAGTACGCCGGCGGCCCCATGTACTACATCCGCAACGGCCTCGGCCCACGCTGGCACTGGCTGGCCATCCTGTTCGCCATCTTTGGCGCCTGTGCAGGGTTCGGTATTGGCAATACCGTACAGGCCAACTCGGTGGCCGATGCCCTGCAGGCCTCCGCGGGCGTCCCGCCCTGGGTGACGGGCGTCTTCCTGCTGGTGCTGGTGGGCCTGGTCATCCTCGGCGGTGTGCGTCGCATCGCCAGTGTCGCCGGTGTCCTGGTACCGTTCATGGCGCTGGCCTATCTGGCCTGCGGGTTGATCATCATCGCCATCAACCTGGAGCAGGTGCCGGGGGTGTTGCGCCTGGTGTTCGACCATGCCTTTACCGGGACTGCCGCCGGCGGCGGCTTCAGTGGTGCCGCCGTCTGGCTGGCCATTCGCTACGGTGTCGCCCGGGGCATTTTCTCCAACGAGGCCGGGTTGGGCAGCGCGCCCATCGCCCACGCCGCCGCCCGCACCAATGATCCGGTGCGGCAGGGCATGATCGCGATGCTTGGTACCTTCATCGATACCCTGGTGGTGTGCACCGTGACCGGCCTGACCATTCTGCTCACCGGTGCCTGGCTTGGGGTGGAGCAGGGCGCGGCGCTGTCGAGTGCGGCGTTCGCTGCGGGCTTGCCGCATGGGCAGTGGGTGGTGACCGTGGGCGTGGCCCTGTTCGCCTTCTCCACCCTGCTGGGCTGGAGTTACTACAGCGAGCGCTGCGTGGTGTTCCTGGTGGGCGAACGTGGCCTGCGGCCGTTCCGCTTGCTCTGGGTGGCGGTGATTCCGGTCGGCGCCATGGCGGACCTGAACACCATCTGGCTGCTGGCCGATACCCTCAACGCGCTGATGGCCCTGCCCAATCTGATCGCGCTGCTGCTGCTCAGTCCCGTCGTGTTCCAGCTGACCCGTCAGCGCCTGGCGTCCCGCCTCGATAAACCCTGGGTACCCGGCGGGTAACCCCGGTCAACAGCGCATAGCTGATGGTGCCGGCAAGGGCCGCGACCTCCGCGACCGGCACCTCGCCCCCCCAGAGCTCCGCCTCCATGCCCACGACCACTCCGGGGCAGTCCGTCACATCCACCGTGATCGAGTCCATGGAGACGCGCCCGGCCAGTGCTGCGCGACAGCCGCCCAGGCCGACCGGTGTGCCGTTGGGCGCATGCCGGGGATAGCCGTCGCCGTAGCCGATACCAATCGTCGCCAGGCGGGTGGGGCGCTGGCAGTGCCAGGTTTCACCATAACCAACCACCGCCCCCGCGGGTAGGTTGCGCACCGCCAGCACCGGTGCCCTCAGGTGCATGACCGGGCGCAGATCCAGGGGGAATCGATCAGCCACAGGGTTGTCGCCGTAGAGCATGATGCCTGGACGCACCCAGTCGCCGTGGCTCTGCGGATGGGCGATAAGCCCGGCGGAGTTGGCCAGACTCAGGGGTGCCTTCAGGTCGCCACGCGCGATCTCCATACAGTGCAACTGGCGCAGCGTGGGGGCGGGGTCCTCCCACTCGGCACAGGCCAGGTGGCTCATATGGCCGATACTGCGAACCCAGGGCAGGGCGGCGAGCCGTGCGTGCAGCGGGCGCAGTTGCTCAGGTGACAAACCCAGGCGATGCATACCGGTATCGACCTTCAGCCACAGGTTGAGGCCGGCCCCGGTTTCCGCCTCGAACTGCATCACCTGTGCCGCGCTGTGGTCATCATGAACCACAACATCGACGTCTTCGCGGGCACATTCCCGCAACAGCTCGCGGTCCAGCAGGGTACCCAGCAGAACCAGGCGCTGCCGCAGGCCAGCGGCACGCAGCTGCAGGGCCTCCTCCGGTCTTGCCAGGGCAAATGCCTCCGCAGTGGCCAGGGCGTGGGCCACATGCAGCAGTCCGTGGCCGTAGCCATCGGCCTTGATCACCGCCATGATGCGACTTTCGGGCGCGCAGCCACGCGCCAGCGCAAAATTATGGCGCAGGGCGTCGAGGTCGATCAGGGCACGGGCGACGGCGGGCATGGTAAAGCGGGCTTCCGGCGGATAAAGCGGCATTCTACACTGCGGCAGCCGACCTGCCGCCAGCTTCCTGCGCGGTCTGTTATATTAACCCGGCAATGAATATTGTCGGGTTAATGCGGCACAGGGATGTGCCGGCCATTGGCCGAAGGCCAATGCAAGCCCTGGAAATAGCAGTGGTTCCG
>JBJHBY010000323.1:0-2931 GCA_050485745.1 Gammaproteobacteria bacterium
CGGTGCGCACCAGGGAGGCCGAGAGATGGGGCAGATCCAGGGGCAGATAGCGATGCTCCACCGTCTCGCCGAAGCGGCGCCGCACTTCGGCGGAACCCGTCGGCGTGGTGGTCGTGACGAGCAGGGCATGATCCGGAAACCGGGATTGCAGCGCGCGGACCAGCGGCACGGCCGCAATCACCTCACCCATCGAAACCGCGTGCAACCAGATCCGCGGCTGCTTCTGCAGGGGTTTCCCGATGCTGAACCGCTCCCCCCAGCGGCGCAGATAGTCGGGGTTGCGACGCGCACGCCACAGCAGCCTCGCCCCGATCAGGGGCACCAGGGCGTAAAGCAGAAGTGAGTAGATTGCGCGCCACATGAGCGATTCCCTCACTCAGGACACCGGCCCGCCACGAACGACCCGGACAACCTCCTGCCAGTCGGCACAGCGGTAATCGACCCCGGGTATCGCCGACCGGCCGTCTGGCGGACCCAGCAGGATGGTGCGACAGCCGGCCTCCCGGCCCGCTTCCATATCCGACATCTTGTCACCGATCATGAAACTCTGGGCCGGATCGACACCGAGCCGGCTGGCGGAACGCCGGATCATCAACGGCGAGGGCTTGCGGCATTCGCAACCTTCCTCGGGGGCATGCAGACAGTACTGGGTATCGTCGATGCGCACGCCGCTCTGCGCCAGCAGGGTCAGAAGCCGTTCGTGCACGGCCTGAAGGGCATCGACGCCGAAATATCCCCGGCCGACGCCTGACTGGTTGCTGATGATGGACAGGAGGTACCCGGCATCGCGGCAGGCGGAGAGTCCTTCCGCCACACCGGGCAGCAGGCGCACCTGATCCGGTCGGCAGGGGTAGCCCACATCCACCATCAGCGTGCCGTCGCGGTCCAGGAACAGGGCCCTGGCACTCATGGGGACGGGTTCCCGGTACCGGCCTCCCGCGGGATGCGTCCTTCGGACACCGCCTCGTCCACGCCATGGCAGAGCAGGTGACCGATGGTGATATGACTCTCCTGGATCCGCGCCGTGTCATCGGAAGGCACCCGCAGGCAGAAATCGGCCTGTTCGGCCAGCCTGCCGCCACTGCGGCCGGTCAACGCGACCGTGACCATGCCGCCGGCACGGGCCGCATCGATCGCCCGCAGCACATTGGCCGAGTTGCCGCTGGTGCTCAGGCCGATGGCCACGTCCCCGGGACGGCCCAGGCCCTGGATCTGGCGCATGAAGATCTGATCGAACCCGTAGTCGTTGCCGATACTGGTCAGGATCGAGGTGTCAGTGGTCAGCGCCAGCGCGGGCAGCGGGCGACGTTCGCTGACGAATCGGCCCACCAGCTCCGCGGCGAGGTGCTGGGCGTCGGCCGCGCTGCCGCCGTTGCCGAAAAAAAAGATCCGGTTGCCGCGGCCCAGGGCCGTGATCACCACGTCGATCACTTCAAGGATGTGGCCGGACTGTTCGTCCGCCAGCCGCATCTTGATTCGCGCGCTTTCGCGCAGTAGTTCACTGAGGTTTTCTGGGGTCATGACTGATGTGTCCGGGCCGGATTTCCTAGCGTACCAATGCAACCGCCGGCAAGGCCACCTGTGTGCACCGACTACCCGCGGATCAGATCGATGATACCGCTGGTGGAAGCCCCCTCCACGTAGGGCAGCACTTCCACCTGCCCGCCGGCGGCGCGCACGCAATCACCCCCGGCGATATCCTCGGGTCGATAGTCACCGCCCTTCACCAGCACATCCGGCCGAACCGCACAGATAAGCCGTTCCGGGGTGTCCTCGGAAAACGGCACCACCCAGTCCACCGAGGCCAGGCCGGCCAGCACGGCCATGCGACGCTTCAGGCTGTTCACCGGCCGATTCGTGCCCTTGAGGCGGCACACAGAGGCATCGTCGTTGACGGCAACGATGAGACGGTCGCCCAGGCGTCTGGCCTGTTCCAGATAGGCCACATGCCCCTCATGCAGCAGGTCGAAACAGCCGTTGGTCATCACCAGGCGCTCGCCCATGGCACGCGCCTCCTCCACCGCCAGCAGGAGCTCCGTTTCGGACAGCACGCTGCTCCAGCCGCCCTGCTGGCGGCGCAGCGCACCGCGCAATTCCGCCGGCGAGACAGAACCGGTGCCCAGCCTGCCCACGACGATACCGGCCGCGAGGTTGGCCAGTGCCGCCGCTTCCGACAGATCACGCCCTGCCGCCAGTGCAGCCGCCACGACTGCGATCACCGTATCCCCCGCACCCGTCACATCGAACACCTCACGGACCCGGGTGGGCAGATGCAGCGGATCGTGACCGGCGCGCAGCAGCAGCATGCCGCGTTCGCTCAGGGTGATAAGCAATGCCTCCAGGTCCAGTTCGCCGCGCAGGCGTTCGCCTCGCGTCACCAGCAGATCATCATGGGCGCAGGGACCTGCCACCGCCTCGAACTCCGACAGGTTGGGCGTGATCAGTGTCGCGCCCCGATAGCGTTCGAAATCGCGCCCCTTGGGGTCCACCAGCACCGGCACCCCGGCCTGCCGGGCCGCGGCGATGTATTCCTGCGTGCGGCCAAGCGTCCCCTTGCCGTAATCGGACAGCACCAGTGCGGAAAGGCCCCGTGACAGGGCATCCCGCGTCTCGTCCAACAGCCCCGAGGTGTCCTCCGCCTGCAGGCCTTCCTCGAAATCCAGGCGCAGCAGCTGCTGATGCTGGCTGATCACGCGCAGCTTCGTGATGGTGGGCGCATGCATGGAATGGCGGAAGCGGCAATCCACACCCGCAACGCTCATGAGGCCGCGCAGGGAGGCGCCGGCCTCATCCTCGCCCGTCAGTCCCGCAAGGCTCACCCGCACCCCGAGACGCGCCATGTTGAGGGCCACGTTGGCGGCGCCGCCGGGACGCTCCTCCACAGTCGACACACGCACGACGGGCACAGGCGCTTCGGGCGAGATACGTGAC
>JBJHBY010000324.1:0-2924 GCA_050485745.1 Gammaproteobacteria bacterium
CAGTTGCGCCATCGCCTGTTCCGCGGCGGCTGGAGCGAGACCCTGTCGCGGGAACTGCTGATCCGCCGCGATGCCGTCGGCGTGCTGCCCTATGATCCGGCCCTGGATGCGGTGCTGCTGATCGAGCAATTGCGTGTCGGTGCGCTGCAGCGGCCGCGCTCCCCGTGGCTGCTGGAGCTGGTGGCAGGGTTGATCGACGAGGGCGAGCAGCCCGCGGATGTGGCGCGGCGCGAAGCTCTGGAAGAAGCCGGTTGCGAACTGGCCGAACTGGAGCCCATCCACGGCTATTTTTCCAGCCCGGGGGGTACCAGCGAGTACTTTCACCTGTTCTGTGGCCGCGCCCGCCTCAATGGCGCCGGCGGGGTGTTTGGCCTGCCCGAGGAGGGCGAGGACATCCGCGCCCGCGTCTTTTCCATCGAAGAGGCCCTGCAGGCCCTGGCGGCGGGCCGGGTGGCGGATGCCCATAGCCTGATCGCCCTGCAGTGGCTGCAGTTGCAGCGGCCACACCTGCGCGCGCTGTGGCGCTGAACCGTGGCCGCGGCTGACTCCCCACTCCGCCCCCGCGCCAGCCTGCTGCGTTCCAGTTTTGTCGTCGCCGTGATGACGGGGATATCCCGCGTCCTCGGCCTGGTGCGGGATGTCAGCCTGGCGGTGTTCGTTGGTGCCGGGGCCAACGCCGATGCCTTCTTTATCGCCTTCAAGATTCCCAACTTTCTGCGCCGCCTGTTCGCCGAGGGGGCGTTTTCCCAGGCCTTTGTGCCGGTGCTCTCGGAATACCGGGAACAGCGCAGCCGCGAGGCGGTGCAGGGGCTGATCGATCGCGTTGCCGGAGCCCTCGGCGGGGTGGTGCTGGCGGTATCCGTGCTGGCGGTGGTGGCCGCACCGCTGGTGGCCGCGCTGTTTGCTCCGGGCTTCATCAATATGCCGGAGAAGTTCGCGCTCACCGTGGACCTGATCCGCATCACCTTTCCGTATCTGTTGTTCATCACCCTGACCGGTTTCGCCGGCGCCATCCTCAACAGCTGGGAGCGCTTCGCGGTACCGGCCTTTACCCCGGTGCTGCTCAATGTCTGCCTGATCAGTGCCGCCTGGGTGGGCTCGACCTGGTTCGAGGAGCCGGTCTATGCCCTGGCCTGGGGTGTGCTGCTGGCGGGGCTGGTGCAGTGGCTGTTCCAGTGGCCCTTCCTGCACGCCCTGGCGCTGCGGCCGCGGCCGCGATGGGACTGGAAAGACGAGGGCGTGCAGCGCATTCTGGCACTGATGCTGCCGGCCCTGTTCGGGGTCTCCGTCAGCCAGATCAACCTGCTGCTGGATACGGTGCTCGCGTCCTTCCTGCCCACGGGCAGTGTGTCCTGGCTGTACTTCTCCGACCGTCTCGCGGAGCTGCCCCTGGGCGTGTTCGCCATCGCCATCGCCACGGTGATTCTGCCCAGCCTGTCGCGCAGCCGTGCCCGGGAAGAAGCGGAGTCCTTTTCCCGCACCCTGGACTGGGCGCTGCGCCTGGTGCTGCTGGTGGCGATTCCCGCCGCGCTGGCACTGATCATCCTGGCCGGCCCGATTCTCGCCACCCTGTTCCAGTATCGCGAGACCACGCCGCGGGACATCACCATGGCCAGTTTCAGCCTGATGGCCTATGCCGGCGGCCTGGCGGCCTTCATGCTGATCAAGGTGCTGGCGCCGGGGTTCTACGCCCGCCAGGACATGAAAACCCCGGTGCGCATCGGCGTTATCGCCATGGTTAGCAACATGGTGTTGAACCTGCTGTTCGTGGTACCCCTGCACCTGTTCTGGCAGATCGGCCATGTCGGCCTGGCCGCGGCCACGGCGCTGTCCGCCTGGCTCAACGCCGGCCTGTTGTGGCATGGGTTGCGCCGCACCGGAGTCTACCGGCCGCAGCCTGGCTGGGGGCGCTACGGCCTGCAGCTGCTGCTGGCGTCGGCCTTGATGTCGCTGCTGTTGCTATGGTGGCTGCCGCCCATGCCGGTGTGGTTCGAGTGGGGCTGGTCGCAACGCCTGTTGGCCACAGCGGGCTTGTGCCTGGGTGGTATCGCGGTCTATCTGGGTGTGTTGCTGGCGCTGGGCATGCGTCTGCGCCATTTAAGGGCTCCGGCGGGTTCGCTATAATCGGGCGTTTGGCATTTTTCATTCCTCTGGCGATCGGGTGGCATGGAGCTGATTCGCGGCCTGCACAACCTCAGACCCCGCCACCGCGGCAGCGTGGCCACCATCGGTGCCTTTGATGGTGTTCATCATGGCCACCGGGCGGTCCTGCAGCAGCTCATCGACAAGAGTCGGGAGCTGGGCCTGCCCAGCACGGTGGTGGTGTTCGAGCCCCTGCCGCGGGAATTCTTCGCGCCGAAGGAGGCGCCGCCGCGGCTGATGAGCTTCCGCGAGAAGTTCCTGGCCCTGCAGGATCTGGGCATCGATCGCCTGTTGCGCATCCAGTTCAATAACCGCTTCCGGATCATGAAGGCGCGGGATTTCATCGAACGGGTGTTTGTCCAGGGGCTGGGCGTGCGTTACATCGCCATTGGCGACGATCTGCGCTTCGGCCGCGACCGTGGCGGTGACTTCAACCTGCTCAAGGCCGCGGGCCAGGAATACGGCTTCGAGGTGGTGGCCACCAGTACGTTGGAGGTCGCCGGCGAGCGCGCCAGCAGCACGCGCATCCGTGCGGCGCTGGAAGTGGCGGATTTCGAACTGGCCGAGGCGCTGCTGGGCCGCCCTTACAGTATTTCGGGGGGGGTCATCGTCGGCCAGCAGCTGGGCCGAGCGGCCGTAGAGCTCGGCGTAGCCGGTCACGAAGACCGGACGATTCGGTAGGTCACGCGCTCGTTCGGCGGAGGTCAGCACGAACGCGGCAGCACCCTCGACGGGGATGTCGCAGTCGTACAGCCCGATCGGATCGCTGATGAGCGGCGCCC
>JBJHBY010000325.1:0-2911 GCA_050485745.1 Gammaproteobacteria bacterium
AACTGGGAGAGTTTCCCCGAATACCTGGATGCCGTCGAGGCGATCCCCCGTGCCCTGGATGTGGCCGCCCAGGTCCCGCACTGCGCGGTGCGAACCTATGTGATGGGCGAGCGTGGCACCCACAATGAACTCGCCACCCCCGAGGACGTGGCGCGCATGGCGGACATCGTCAAGGAGGGCATCGAGGCCGGTGCCATTGGCTTTACCACCTCCCGCACCAAGCTGCACACCACCCGCGAGGGTGAGGCGATGCCGGGCACCTACGCCGACGAGGCGGAGCTGATGGGCATCGGCCGCGCCATCGGCGAACTGGGCAAGGGCATCTACGGCCTGGTCTCCGACTGGGACAACTGGGAGGAAGAGATGGACTGGATGAAACGCCTGTCCATCGAGAACAACTGTCAGGTCAATTTCGTGCTGTTCTTCCGCGAAGAGGAAGACTGGCCGCGGGTACAAAAGCAGCTCGACTACGTGCGCCGCGCACGCCAGGAGGGCGCGCAGCTGATCCCCCATGTCGGGGCCCGCCCGGTTAATATCCTGATGGGCTGGGATTGCACCATCCACCCCTTCAGCTTTCACCAGAACTACGCCGAGCTATCACTGCTGTCCAGCGAGGAGCGCCTGGCGCGCCTGCGCGACCCGGCGGTGCGCGAGGCGCTGCTGGCCGAGCCGCTGCCGCAGATGGGCGACGCCTTTATGGACACGATCCTGTCCGGCTACGACAAGCTCTACGTGCTGGGCAACCCGCCCAACTACGAGCCCGGCCCGGAGGACAGCATTGCCGCACACGCCCGTGCCGCCGGTGTGTCGCCGCAGCAGTTCTGCTATGACGCAATGATGGAGAACGACGGCAAGAACCTCATTTACTTCCCCTGCTTCGGCTACAGCGCCAACGACCTCAGCCGCCAGGTGGCACTGCTGGAAGACGAGAACACCGTCATCAGCCTGGCGGATACCGGTGCCCACTGTGGCGTGCTCTCCGACGCCAGTGTGCCGACCTATCTGTTGTCCTACCTGGTGCGGGACCGTCAGCGCGGCAAGCGTTTCGATCTGGAGTGGGCCATTCGCAAGCACACCCACGATACCGCGCGCTGCGTTGGCCTGAATGATCGCGGCACCCTCGAGGCCGGCATGAAAGCGGACATCAATATCATCGACTTCGATCAGCTCAATGTATTGCCGCCGCGGGTGATCAACGACCTGCCCGCGGGGGGGCGTCGCGTGTTCCTGGATGCGGAGGGTTACCGCTACACCATCGTCAGTGGTGAGGTCATCATGGAAGATGGTCGCCATACCGGCGCCTTGCCCGGCAAGCTGATTCGCGGCACCCGACCAGGCCCGGCCGAACAGCGGGCGAGCGCCTGAGATGGGTGCCGCCGACACACGCCTGGCGGGGCGGGTGGCCCTGGTCACCGGCGCCGCCTCCGGCATCGGCCTGGCCTGCGTGCAACGCTATCTGCGGGAGGGCGCCCGGGTTGCGGGTTTCGATCGCAATCACTGCGCGCAGTGGGACGAACTTGCTCCGGGTACGCTGTTCATCCAGGGTGACGTGACCGACGAGGCGGCCCTGCAGGCCGCCGTGGCCGCAGTGCTCGAGCGGTTCGGGCGCATCGATATCCTGGTGACCGCAGCCGGCATCGCCGATGCCGGGCCGGTGCACATGGTTGATGCCGCGGCCTGGGACCGGGTGCTGGACATCAACCTCAAGGGCACCTTCCTGGCCATCAAGGCGGCACTGCCGCCGATGATGGAACAGCGCAGCGGCAGCATCATTACCGTGGCGTCGATCGAAGGGATTGTTGGCTCCGAGGGCGGCAGCAGCTACAACGCCTCCAAGGGCGGCGTGGTGCTGCTGACCCGCAACGTGGCCATGGACTATGCCCGCCTCGGCATCCGTTGCAATGCTATCTGCCCCGGCTTTATCGACACGCCGCTGCTGCAGCAGGTGATGGCGGAGCCATCGATGCAGACCTACCGCGCCTCCGTTCTCAACGAAACCAAGATCGGCCGCTTCGGTCGCCCCGAAGACATCGCCGGAGTTGCCTTCTTCCTCGCCTGCGACGACGCGGCCTTCGTCACCGGGCAGGCTCTGGTGGCCGATGGCGGCTACACCGCCGGGCATGGCCACGGTCTGGTGGAGATGATGGGCCTGGTCTGAGCCCAACTCCCCCCACACCCGCAGCGCCAACGGAACGCCTCACGTAGTGCTCGTAGGCTGGGTTAGCCGCTGCGCGGCGTAACCCAGCGTTACCGCCCAAGCTGCGGGGTTCCAGCAAAACCTTCTCAAAACTCCGTTGGGTAGCTCCCGGACCGGCCGTGGCGCGGGATTCGATGATCGTGAGAACGCCGGGTTACGCCGCGCAGCGGCTAACCCAGCCTACGCGGGTGGGAGCGGTTCCGCGGGAGCTGCGCGGATGGTGGGGACGCTGGGTTACGCGGCCTTGCCGCTAACCCAGCCTACGACACGACAGGGCGCTGCGGGAATCGGGGTGGTGGGGCTTGCGGAATCTGGAGCGGGTGATGGGAACAACACCCGGTCGCTAACTCGTTTATTACGAACGTCTTTTCCGATCCAGGCGTCACGGAATGGACTCGATTGTGGACTCAAGTCTTCGGCCTGGTCAACGCAGGCCGTTGCGGGTGATCCAAAGCGAGCCAAGCACATCCACCAACAGCCAGAGCATCGGATTTCATTCCGAAGTCTATCTGTCTACTGGCGCACCACGCCACAGGTCGCAACGGACAGGCGAGCTGCCGTCCTCAAAGGACTGGCTCATCATCGACCGGGGCGGCCTCGTCTTTCACCCGCTCGATGAACCGCTTCATGGGCTCCGAGGGTTCGCCCTGGCGGCGCAGCAGGTAGGTAGAGAGCATCGGTGGGGTGCCGGCCAGGGGACGAATGGAGATGTCC
>JBJHBY010000326.1:0-2905 GCA_050485745.1 Gammaproteobacteria bacterium
GAGTTCAGGAAGGCGAGCTCTCTCAGGCGCTTGGCCAGGTAGTCGAAGTGAAAGCCGATGTTGTTGAAGGTTGCGGGGGAGGGCCAGAAACGAACTTCCGTGCCAGAGCCCGTGGTGTCTCCGACGATAGCCAGCGGTGCCTCGGGAACGCCGTGTCGGTAGTTCTGCTCCCAGACCTTGCCGTTGCGGCGGATTGTCAACGTTAGCAGCTCCGACAGGGCATTCACTACGGACACGCCGACACCGTGAAGACCACCGGAAACCTTGTAGGTATTGTCATCGAATTTGCCGCCGGCATGGAGTACGGTCATGATGACTTCGGCAGCGGATACGCCTTCGTCGTGCATTTCGGTGGGGATGCCCCGACCGTCATCCGACACACTGACGGATTCGTCCGGGTGAATCGTGACCTTGATCTTGCTGCAGTGGCCGGCAAGCGCTTCGTCGATGGAGTTATCGACCAACTCGAACACCATGTGATGGAGGCCGGTGCCGTCGTCTGTGTCTCCGATGTACATGCCAGGGCGCTTGCGCACTGCATCCAGGCCTTTAAGGACCTTGATGCTGGAGGAATCATACTGGCCACTTTCGCTCATCAATCTTCTCCGCTATGCCTTGTTTGCCGAAAGCAAACAGGGTGAACCCGGTTTTATTGCTTTCGTTCTGGCGACTGCGCCATCTCTTCCCGTACGCGACCATGTTCCACGTGGAACCATGAAACCGCTTGGTCCTCGGGCCACATACCTTCCAGGTCGCTCCGCTGCACTGCGCTGAGGAACACCTGCGAGTCCAGCCCAACCAGGGCATGGCACAGGCTCTTTCGGTGCTCGACATCAAGCTCGGCAGCCAAATCATCGACCAACACCGTACTAAAGCGACCCGTCATCTCCCGCACAACCTGGACCTGCGCCAGCTTCATCGCGCAAACCAACACCTTGATCTGCCCTCGGGACAGAACATCTCCGGCGGCCTGCCCATGACAGCGCACGCGCACATCAGCTCGGTGAGGGCCGTATCGGGTATGCCCCGCGGCCAGATCCTTGTCGCGGGTCGATGCCAACTGTTCATCCAGGGTCAATTCGGTCGGCCAACCCCGATGGAGATCCATGTCCACCGAGACCAGTCCAGACGGGCCGTTCAGAAGTGCCAGCGCCCAGCCAACCTGCTCTCGCAACCGGGGGAAGTGCCTCTCCCTCATCTCCGCCAACTCGGCTCCCAGCCGACCGTACTCACGATCCCAGAGATCCAGTTCAAACCGGTCTATTCTACCATGCCTGATCAATGCGTTCCGCTGCTTGAGCACCCGGGTAGCGGACCTCCAGATGTCGTGAAACTGTGGTTCCACGTGGAACATCACCCAGTCCAGCCAGTGCCGACGTGTTGACGGCGCACCCTCAATCAGCCCAAAGCTCTCGCTGTTGATGACCTGGAGTGGTAGCGCCTGAGCGAGATCGGAAATGGACTGTGCGGGCTGTCCGTCGATGTGTATCTCTGGCCTGCCACGGGCTCCACGACGAATGCCGAGGCGCAGTTTGCCTCGGTCAGAGCTCAACTCCCCAAAGACCAGCAACGACTCGCACCCCTGCCGAATCACGGGCCGAGCCTGAATGGAACGAAAGGATCGGGCTGTAGATAGCATGTGCAGAGCCTCCAGCACGGAGGTCTTGCCACTACCATTTACGCCATAGAAAACATTGACCGACGACAGGCCGGAGAGCCTGACATCCTCGAGATTGCGTACATCCTGGACATGAAGCCGCGTCAACATGAGCAATCACGTCGAGCGGCAGCGGGCAAGGATAGCAAGGGAGGGGGGGTCGTCGCGCCCGGACGCTCAGAGGCGCATGGGCATGACCACGTAGGCTGAGTCACCACCACCGGCTTCTTCCAGCAGGGCGCTACTGTTGGAATCCCCGAGGCTGAGCTTCACTTCACTTTCCTTGAGCACGGAAAGCACATCCAGCAGGTAGCTGACATTAAAACCGATTTCGAGACCATCGCCGGTGTAGTTAACCGCCACCTCCTCTTCAGCCTCTTCCTGCTCGGGGTTGCTCGCTACGATTCGCAAGAGGCTATCGGACAACATCAAGCGAATCCCGCGGTACTTCTCATTGGAAAGGATCGCCGCGCGCTGAAACGCCTGCCTCAGCACCTCTCGATCGCCGATCACCGTACGATGGCTGGACCGAGGCAGCACCCGCTCATAGTCGGGGAACTTACCATCGACCAGCTTCGAAGTGAAACAGAAGTCCCCGGTGGTTGCGCGAAAATGGCTGTTGCCAATGCTGATCTCGACCTCGGCATTTTCATCCTGCAGCAACCTGGAAAGCTCGATAACGCCTTTCCGGGGCAAGATCACCTGGGTGCTGTCGCTGACACCAGACGACATCGCCAGTGTACACATCGCCAGGCGATGGCC
Organism: Gammaproteobacteria bacterium; assembly: GCA_050485745.1. GTDB lineage: Bacteria > Pseudomonadota > Gammaproteobacteria > Pseudomonadales > CAMLJR01 > JBJHBY01. Next base: position 2,420 of record JBJHBY010000326.1, read on the forward strand.
ATCTGTCGCAACGGCCCGCAGGTGTTGTGGCCGCAGTTCCCAGAGCATGCCATTGAGGTAATAGCGCACATCCTGCTGGGCCATGGCGAAAGCAGTCCGCTCGATCAATCGCTTGAGATCGCCCTGTCGCGTCCGAAAGCTGATATCCCCTGGTTTCTGCTCGACCGCCGGAAACTCGCTGGCGGCCAGAGTAGACAGGGCAAAACGGCTGCGCCCGGAGCGCAAAACCACTCGCTGTTCTTCCTGAGCGAGATCAATACGTGAGCCCTCCGGAAGCGACTTGCAGATATCAACAAGCTTGCGCGCTGGAACCGTGATTTCCCCACCCGCCGCAGCGGGCTCGGGCAGGGTCACCCGCCCCACCAGCTCTACCTCGAGATCCGTACCCGTGATAGACAGCTGGTCGCCATCAATCACCATCAACACGTTCGCCAGGACCGGGAGGGTCTGACGCCGTTCAACCACACCGGCGACCAGGTTCAGGGG
>JBJHBY010000327.1:0-2872 GCA_050485745.1 Gammaproteobacteria bacterium
ATCCAGTAGTCCGCCAGTTCCTTCAGGTCGATGCGGTTGCGCCGGATGCGATCGCCGTAGGCAATCATGGTGATGGCGGACTGCAGCACCGCCAGCGGGTCGCGGTGAGTGATAACGAAGGTCGCACCCGGATAGGTGGTCTGCAGCGGCAACAGGTTTTCCATGTGCGGTGGGGATTTCATCACCCAGCGGTTGGGGCCGCGCAGCCAGGTCATGGCCTGCAGCATCGTCTTGCCGTAGGCGTAGTGGGGCGTCTGGTCCTGGCCGTAGTAGTAGTCGCGCCAGCGGTAGGGGCGTGACAGCCACTCGGGCAGATAGGTGCTGAAGTCCGGCCCCTGCAGTTCGATGTCCTCGTGCACGTGTTCCGGTGCCATCTCGTGCATTGCCGGCATCAGCGGCAGGATCTGCTCGAACTGCCCCCACATGTTGCGGGTGCGGGTGAAGCGCGGATCTTCTCCAGGGGGCGCGCCATCGGAGCCGGGCTGCTCATCCGGCGCCGGGATCGGTTCCATCGATTCCCACAGGGGCATCGAGCGCAGGCGCGGATCCGCGGCGAGGATGTTGACCAGGTGCGTGGTGCCGGAGCGGGGCAGTCCGGCGATGATGATGGGGCGGTCGATTTCGATATCGCGGATTTCCGGGTGGCGCTTGAGCAGATCCTGCAGGCGCAGGCGGTTGCTGGCATAGCGCACCGCGTCGCCAAACATGCCGGCACGCCCCAGTGGGCCGAGGTCGCGATCCTCGTCGAAACTCTGCAGCCAGATGCCCAGGCGCTCGCGAAAGTCTTCCGCTCCGAAGTCATCCAGGCCGGTGGCCTGGCGCGCAGCCTGCAGCACGTCCTCCACCGCCATGCGTACCGGTGGTGCGGCGGCGATGGCCTGGCGTTGCAACTCGGTCAGGCGCGGCGCGCCGAGGTCGTCGATGCGAATATCCGTTGTGCTCACGGATGGCCCTCCTGGATTAGCCCGAGACACTGAAGCCACCGTCCACCGCCAGAGTCTGGCCGGTGATCCAGCTGGCGGCGGCGCTGCTCAAAAACAGCACGGGGCCGGCGATATCCTCGGGGCTGCCAAGGCGACCGGCGGGGGTGCGCGCCAGGGTCGGTGCCGACCACTCCGGGTTGGCCACGGTGGCGGCGGTCATGCGGCTGGCGGTAAGCCCGGCAGCAACGGCGTTGACGCGGATATTGCGTTTGCCCCAGGCCACCGCCAGGGCGCGGGTCATGCCCAGCAGGCCGGTCTTGGCGGCGCCGTAGCCGGGCACGATCTCGATGCCGAAGAAGGAACTCATCGAGGCGATGCTGATGATCGAGGCGCCACCCGGCAGCTGGCTTGCGGCCAGGGCATCGCTGCAGCGCCGTGCCATGCGGTAGGCGCCGATCAGGTGCATCTGCACCGCGCGCTCGAAGATCTCCGGTTCGTATTCATCCAGGCCCAGGCTGGGCAGGGCGAGGCCGCCGTTGTTGATCAGGATATCGAGCTGCGGCTGCGCCGCGGCGACGCGATCGATCGCGGCATGGTCCTCCACATCCAGCTGCAGGTAGCGGTAGCCGCTGAGGTCGTCGTCATAGTCGCTGGCGCTGGCCCGGGTGCCGGTGATGCTGACCTCCGCACCGGCATCGCGATAGGCCGCCGCGACGGCGGCACCGATACCGCTGGTGCCACCGGTGACCAATACCCTGGCGCCCTGAAAATCGTATCGGGCTGCGGCCCGGTTGCCGGCTGTGCTCATGGGGATCCTCACTGACTCAGTCTCGGGTGCGGGATATCTGTGCCGGAAGCCGGCCCCGCGATGTGCCGATTAATCTAAACACCTTAAATTGGCGCGTCAACCAATGCGGTGGCTCTGCAATGACGGGTATCGGGGCCATTCATGTGGTCAGAAAAAGCCGGCAGGGGTCGCCGGGTCAGCCGTCGGGCAACAGCGCACGCCTGAAACGGCGCAGCTCCTCGGCGAACAGCGCCGGTTGCTCCATCGCCGCGAAATGACCACCGCGGTCCAGCCTGTGGTGATAGACGAGATTGTACGAAGCCTCGATCCAGGCCTTCGGCGGGCGCATCAGTTCGGCGGGGAAGATACTCGCCCCGGTGGGCACCTCGACGCGCTCCCGTGACAGGGTGGAGCTGTGGCGCTCCTCGAAGTAGATGCGCGTTGATGAGCCGATCGAGTTGCTGAACCAGTACAGGGCAATATTGGTGAGCAGGTCGTCCCAGCTGATGGCATTGCGGATCTCGCCATCGCAGTCGGTCCAGCTGTGGAATTTCTCCGTCAGCCATGCGCACAGGCCGAGGGGGGAGTCATTCAGGGCGTAGGCCAGGGTTTGCGGGCGAGTGCTCTGCAGGTGGTAGTAACCCATGCCGTCGCGATTGAAGCGCTCCGAATCCTTCCAGGCCTGGCGTTCCTCCTCGCTGGCCACGGACATCGGGTCATCCAGCCCTTCCGGTGGCATCGCCACCGGCATGTTCAGGTGCAGGCCGAGGCAGTGCTGCGGGAATTGCAGGGCCATGCTGCGGCTGACCATGGCACCCCAGTCACCGCCCTGGGCGATCCAGCGCTCGTAGCCCAGCGCCTGCATCAGGGCGAGGTGCCGTCGCGCGATCGCTGCGGTGTTCATGCCGGGCTCGCGCGCGGCCGCGGACCAGGCGTAACCGGGCAGGGAGGGCGCCACCACGTGGAAGGCGTCACTGGCTTCGCCGCCGTGGTCTTCCGGGTGGGTAAGGCGTTCGATCACATCGAGAAACTCGACGACCGAGCCGGGCCAGCCGTGGGTGATCAGCAGTGGCGTGGCATCCGCATGGGGCGACCGCTGGTGGATGAAATGCAAATCCAGTCCGTCGATGTCCAGCAGGTATTGGTCAAACCCGTTGAGACG
>JBJHBY010000328.1:0-2855 GCA_050485745.1 Gammaproteobacteria bacterium
TCGGGGAGGGGAAACCGCCCGTGCGGGCGAGTGGCTACGAACCAGGTGGTCGGAGGTTCGAATCCTTCCGGGCGCGCCATTTCTCCCGCCGCATCAACTCCTTGCATCCCTCGAAACCCAAGCCTGCCACCCACATGGGTCATAGAACAGGACTTGGGTCATAGATTCGTCGGATTACACTCCCTTCCCGGGCCTCACCAGCTCCGGTTTGCGCCGGTAAACCCGCTGCGTAAGACGGGCATCGGCGTGCGCCAGCAACTGCCTGGCGTGCTCCAGACTGTCGGCATCAGAGCCACACTTCGCTCGCAGGTCGTGCTCGGTGAAGCGCTCGGTCACGTCGGTCTCGGCCATCACCCGCGCCATGAACCGCTGCCACATACTGTCCCATCCGTTCGCCTTGCCGCGCTCGTCCACGTAGCACTCGCCGCGGCGGTTGCAGAACAGGTACGGACCGATGTCGATGGGCCGGGCCTCTTTGGCCAGATCCACGGCGGCCCGAAGTTCCGGCGTCCACTCGATGATGATTCGCTTGCGGCTGGTCTTGGCGGTCTTGCGCGGCTGGATGTGGATGCCGTCGGCGTGCTCGAGGTCGGTCATGCGCAGCCGCAGCAGGTCCCCGCGACGCAGGGCGGTGAGCAGCTTCACCCGGATGTAGGCCTGCACGGCCATGACAGACCCGCGCTTGCGGCGTGACTCCAGCGCCAGGGCTGCCAGCACTTCCCGGTCCTGCACGTAGCGGTCCCGGGCGCTCTCGCCCTCCAGCCGGACCTGACCCTTAAACGGATGGCGGTCGATCAGGCCCCACTCCACGGCCTTGGTGTAGGCGTGGCTCAGGACCTCGACCTCGCGGTGCGCGGCGATCCTGGCGCTGCGCCGGTCGACGTAGCCGTACACGAACTTCGGCCGCATGGCGTCCACGGGAAGCCGGCCGAAGGCGCGCGCCAGTCGCTGGATGGCACGCAGGTTGGCGTCCTGGGTGGTGGGGGCCTTGGCCGGCACGACCTCGAGAGCGTAGCGCTCCAGCAGTCCGGCGATGGTCCGCGCTTCACCGACCTCCTGAATCCGCTCAGACCAGACCTTGTAGGCCTCGGGCAGCGACTTGCCCAGCAGGAACCGGCGCTTCCCATCCCACAGGTGCTCCAGCCCCGCCGGCACGCGGTAGTAGTACGCCCCGTGGTGGATCTGCCAGCGTTTCGGCAGTCCGGAGTTCTCCCTGCTGCGGGCGCGTGGCATCAGTCGACGGCCTCCCAGTCCGGCTCCATCTGCTTCTGGCGCGACGGCCCAGTGTACCCCAGCTCCTTTTCGACGTGAGCCCGCAGCACCAGCGGGAAGCCGTCCGGCCGCTGCCGGCACTCCAGCCCGATCTGGCGCAGGGCCCGGAACTGAGCGCCGTGGCGCTTCTTGCCGGTCAGCTGCTGCAGCTCGTCGTCGGTGAGGAACAGGGGCATGGGCTACCGCCGCGGAGCGGCCTTGTCGGAGCCCGGGTTGGCGCCATTGTCCAGCACGACCGCGACGTCGCCGGTACTCTCAAGCCGCTGCTCATCAATCCAGTGGGATTCGCGCATCACTCCGTCCTCGCCGACGGGCGGCTGGACCAGCGCTTGATTGCACCCCGTGATGTACCGGACATGACCGGTTACCACTCCGGTGAGTCCGGTGATCTTGTCTCTCACTCTCGCTCCCAGCATCGTTTCTCTCCTGACGTTTCTGCCGCGCGGTGGCGGCGGGTTGCTTCCTGGTCGCATCACACTTCCTCCCCAACCCGCACCCGATCCCCGGGCGCGAGCTGAATATCGCTGTCCATGTGTATGACCACCGACATGGCGCTGGACTTCAGCCGCCGGACGCTTGCTACCCGGCCGGTCCGTGCGCGCTCCTTCCATGCGGCCCGCCGGCAGTCGGTGGAGCAGAATTCGGCGCGGGCGTTCATGGGCCTGAAATCGACGCCGCACGACGCGCAGGTACGGGAGGGTGGCGCTTCGTGCTTTTTGCGTCCGGGACGGTGGAGCGGGGCGGTGGTGGTCATTTCAGGAGGCCTCGCCCGCCTTCTGCGCCGCGTCGTGCGTGGCGGGAGGCTCGGGCAGCGGCATCCAGTGGGTTACATCGGCAACGGGCTCGGGGTTGTCGTCATACGTGAACCACAGCCCTACGCGATACATCGCCACCAGCACGCAATCGGATTCGGTGCTAGCGATCAGGCATGCCTGACGTTCGGCCGGCGCCGTCTCGATAGGCTGCCACTGCGCCTCCCTCGGCGGGCCGGCGGGGGCGGAGGCGCTCGGTAACGGGAACATTTCCCGGGCCGCTTCGAACACCGGAGATGACTCGGCCTCGTCATCCGCGGTAACTGCATCCATGCCGTTCAGCACATCGCCTAGCGCTTCCATCCGGTAATGAGTCTCTCGGCCCCAAATATCCAGCATGCCGTCTGAGCCTCCGCTTTCAGCGAGAAGGGCAAGGTCGTTATGCACCTCTGCAATGGCTGTAGCCATGCTGGCGACCAGCCTGAACTGCCGGGCCACCTGTTGGCGCTTCACGCCGTCGTTTTCGTCACTCACCTTCGTCATTGTCTGTCTCCTGCGCGCTGCCTAGCACCGCCTTTCGGACGCACGGGGAAAGCTCTACAGCTTTTTCTGCCGCTTCTAGCCGCACGCGATTCACATCGCTTTCCATGTCTGCTGCCCACAACATGCACTTCCGCCCCTCGTGCTCGCCCATGTCCCGGTACTGGTAGCTGTCCGGCAGCTCGCCCACCATCACGCCGCAGTCGCCGACGCTGGGGTTGTCGGTCAGCGGCGACCAGTGCCGGCAGGTGCCGCAGCGGCGGTCGGTCATGCCGCTACCCCGCGCAGGCT
>JBJHBY010000329.1:0-2833 GCA_050485745.1 Gammaproteobacteria bacterium
GAGGCCAGAGTCCCGCCGGCCAGTACGGCGCCGTGCTGATCGACGAGGGCCACGACTTCGAGCCCCACTGGCTCAAGCTGGTGGCGCAGATGGTCAATCCCGAGACCAACTCCCTGCTGCTGCTCTATGACGATGCCCAGTCGATCTATGGTGCGCAGCGGCGCAACAACCGCTTCAGCTTCAAGAGCGTGGGCATCCAGGCTCAGGGCCGCACTACGATTTTACGCTTGAACTATCGCAATACCGCCGAGGTCCTGAGCGTCGCCTACCAATTTGCCCGCGACGTGCTCAGCCCGGAGGACTCGGACGAAGATGGTGTGCCGCTGATCCTGCCCGAATCTGCCGAGCGCAGCGGGCCGCTGCCGCAACTGGTTCGCATGCCCAGCCTCAACCAGGAGGCGGCCTGGATTGCCGGGCGCCTGAGCCAGCTCCACGCAGAAGGTCAGGCCTGGGGCGATATGGCCGTGGTCTATCGCAACCGCTTCGTCGGCGAGGCCGTCACCCGTGAACTGCGACGCCAGGGATTGCCGGTGAACTGGCTGGGGGAGAACCGTCGCAGCCGTCACTATGACACCACGGAAGACAGCATCAAGGTGGTGACGATGCACTCCAGCAAGGGCCTGGAATTCCCGATTGTGGCCATACCGGGCATCGGTTTTATGCCGCGGCCACAGGACGACGTCGATGAGGAGGTACGGTTGCTCTACGTCGGTATGACCCGCGCCATGGACCGCTTGCTGATGACCTGCCACCAGGACACGCCGTTCACTGAGCGCCTGCGCGAAGCCGTCGCCTCCAGCGCCGCCTGACCCGTCGGTTTGCACTCTCCATCTGGCAAGGGGTAAGCTCCAGCGGTAATGGAATCACCGAGGTGACAGGGCCGTCACAAGCTTGGAGGCTGCCCCTTGTCCGCCACGGATTGCCCCTTCTGTGCCATTCACCGGAATGCCGATAGCCAGCCGCTGCTGCACAACGACCTCGCCTTCGTCGTGCGCGACCGCTACCCGGTCAGCCGCGGCCACCTGCTGATCATTCCCCACCGCCACGCCCTGGACTGGTTCGACCTCAGCGACCCCGAGCGCAGCGCCATCAACGACCTGCTGCTGCAGGCGCGCCAATGGCTGGAAGCCGAGTACCAACCCGCCGGCTACAACATCGGCATGAACTGCGGCGCCGCCGCCGGCCAGACCGTGTTCCACATGCACTGCCACCTGATCCCCCGCTATCGCGGCGACATGCAACGGCCGGAAGGTGGTGTGCGCGGGGTGATACCGGGGAAGCAGCAGTATGGGTGAGCTGGAGCAGTATGCAGAGCGCTTCCGGCGCCTCAACGTCAACCGCGGTGGCGGGCGGCCGAGCCCGCACAAGCCGTGCATGCTGCTGGCGGTGATCGACTGGCTGGACGACCGTGAGACACAGGAAAACTGCATCCGCTTCGCGCCGGACCTGATCGAGCGCTACCAGCGGTACTTCAATGCCGTGCGCGGCCCGAATGATCATCCGCGGCCACACTATCCGTTCTTCTTTCTGAAGAACGATGGCTTCTGGCACCTGCACCCGCAGCCCGGACGGGAGCAGGTACTGGCTGGCCTGAGACAGGTCAGCAGCGTTACGCAGGTTACCGCCAATGTCGATCATGCATCCCTGGATGCCGAGTTGTTCACGTTGCTCTGCGACCCCACGGCAAGGGCCAGCCTGGCCGATGTGCTGGTGCGCCACTGGTTTGACCGCAGCGCCGGCGAGTTGCAGCGCATGCTAGACGACGCCCGCGCCATCAACCGCTACGCCTACCAGCTGCGCCAGGGCACCCCTTCGGGTGAAGTGCGCGAAATACCAGTGCGAGTGCGGGACCCGGCATTTCGCCGAGTCGTACTTGAAGCCTACGACTATCGCTGTGCAGCCACGGGTACCCGGATCATCCTGCCCGATGAGCTGGCGTCGGTGATGGTTGAGGCCGCGCATATCGAGCCGGTGGCCGAGGGCGGCAACGACGACCCGCGCAACGGTCTGGCCCTGCGCCCGGACATCCACTGGGCAATGGATCGATACGCCATTGCCCCGACCCCTGAGTACACCTGGAAAGTGTCGCCACGAATTGACCGGCGCCTGCTTGAAAATCAGCTGCTAGCCGGGCTGGATGGCACACCCTTGATTCTGCCGCGCGAAAAACGCCTGTGGCCTGCGCGGGAATACCTTGCCTGGCGAGCGGGAAAGCTATTTTAAGACGATTGGGAGCTGGAGTTCGCATGGCCCAGACTGGCTGGTCAAAACGAGAAATCGATATCACTATTCAGGCCTACTTCGCCCTGTTCGAAGCTGACTTGGCTGGGCAAAAGCCAAACAAGAACCAGGCCTATAAAGCTGTGGCGGATCGTCTGTCCACAAGAAGCTGGAAGGCCGTGAGCCGGAAATTCCAAAATATTAGTGCTGTGCTGGTCGACTTGCACCTTGGTTATCTTAAAGGGCTGCAGCCCAACGCCCATTACCAGAGGTTGCTGCTCGACCGAGTAGTGGACTTCCTTCTGGCGAATGACGTGGTGGTCTACTCCGAAGACGAGTTGGCCCCGCCAGTTGAAACACCACTGCCTGCGAACTGGAATTCAGTCGTGACACCGCCACCGCCGCCCATTGCTCGCCCCATTTGGCAGGTTCGAACGTTTCAGCCGTTTCATATTGATTTTTTTGAGAAACAGAAACAGAACTCCAGGCTGGGTGAGGCGGGAGAGCGCTTTGTTCTTGAATTCGAGAAACAGCGCTTGATGGCGCGAAAGCAGGATGATCTGGTTCGCGAAGTGGAGTGGAGCTCAAAGGAGAGGGGAGATGGGTTGGGGTA
>JBJHBY010000330.1:0-2786 GCA_050485745.1 Gammaproteobacteria bacterium
CGGCTCAGCGGCGACATGCAGGTCACCAGCAGATCGCCCACCCCGGCCAGCCCGAGAAAGGTCGACGGGTCCGCACCCTTGCATACCGCGAACCGGCTCATTTCCGCCAGACTGCGGGTGATCAGCATGGCGATGGTATTGTGGCCAATGCTCAGGGCCGCGGCCATCCCGGCCATGATGGCGTAGACATTCTTCAAGGCGCCCCCCAACTCCACGCCGTACATGTCATTGCTGGCATAGACCCGGAAATAACCACAGTGCAGCAGCTCCTGCACGCTCTGGTTGAGCGCCGCATCCGGGCTGGCCACGACAGTGGCCGTAATCTGCCGCGCTGCGATCTCCCTGGCCAGGTTGGGACCACTGAGTACGCCGATACGCGCCTGTGGCAGTTCCTGGGCCAGCACCTGGCTCATCAGCAGAAACCCTTCCGACTCGATCCCCTTGGTGGTGCTGATCACCAGACAGCCAGGATTGATATGCGCAGCCACGATGCGCGCAACCTCTCGGCATGAGTGGCTGGGCACGGCCATGAACACCACATCGCAATCCGCCACGGCCACAGCGAGATCCGCCGTCGCCTCGAGCGAGGGGTTGAGGGGGTAGTCGGGGAGGTATTCACGATTGCAGTGCTCGCGGTTGATCGCCTCCGCGCGCTCCGCATTGCGCAACCAGAGCCGCACCCGGTGACCATTGTCGGCAACGATATTGGCCAGCGCCGTGCCGAAACTGCCACCACCGAGCACGGCCACCCGATGCTGCTTGTCTGACATGCTCGATTCTCCACAGTGGATCACCGGTGTTCCGGCGAGCCACAGTGTAAGGCAAGCGGGCGTCGCGAGTGAAACTGCAATGCCCGCTGGCTGGCAGGGGCCTCAGCGGCTCAGATCGAGCAGCAATCGATTCAGGCGCTGCACATAGGCAGCGGGATCCGCCAATTGACTCCCCTCGGCCAGGTGTGCCTGATCGAACAGAATTGCGGTCAGGTCGGCAAAGCGGTCCTCATCCACCTCCTGCTCCAGTTTCTGTACCAGCGGATGCTCGGGGTTGAGCTCGAAGCTGGGGTGGAGGTCCGGGACATTCTGACCTGCCGCCTGCAGCATGCGCCGCATCTGCAGGCCCATGTCGTGTTCGGACAGAGCCAGGCAAGCGGGGGAGTCGACCAGACGATGGGTAATACGCACCTTGTCGACCCTGCCTTCGAGTACCTTGCCGACCCGCTCGACCAGGCCCTCGTGCTCCTTCGCAAGCTTCTCCTGGGTGGCTTTCTCGTCCTCACCCTCGAGCTCGCCGAGATCGAGCTCCCCCTTGGTGACGTCCTGCAGGGGTTTGCCCTTGTATTCGCCGAGGTGGCTCATCAGCCAGTCATCCACACGATCGCTGAGCAGCAGGACTTCGATGCCCTTCTTGCGGAAGATTTCCAGGTGCGGGCTGCTGGCCGCAGTGGCATGCTGTTCGGCCACGATATAGTAGATTCCCGCCTGCCCGTCGCGCATGCGCGCGATGTAATCATCAAGGGAGTGCTGCTGTTCGGCGCCACCACCCTGGGTGGAGGCAAAGCGCAGCAGGCCAGCAATCTTCTCGCGGTTGCCGAAGTCCTCCGCAGGCCCCTCCTTGAGCACCTGCCCGAAGGTCGTCCAGAACTCGCGATATTTTTCCGGATCGTCCTTCGCCAGGCTCTCCAGCACACGCCGGGTCAGCGCACTCTTCATGCTGTCGACCTGGGCATTGCGCTGCAGAATCTCGCGGGATACGTTCAGCGGCAGGTCGCTGGAATCGACCACACCCTTGATGAAACGCAGGTACAGGGGCAGAAACTGCTCCGCGTCATCCATGATGAAGGTGCGCTGCACATACAGCTTGAGACCTCGCACCCCCTCGCGCTGCCACAAATCGAAAGGCGCGCGCTTCGGTACATACAACAGGCTGGTATATTCCAGCTTGCCCTCAACCCGGTTATGGCTCCAGGTCAGGGGTTCATCGAAATCGTGGGAGACATGCTTGTAGAAGGCCTTGTAATCGTCGTCGGATAGTTCACTGCGGGGACGGGTCCACAGGGCCGTGGCACTGTTGACGGTCTCCAGCGCCGGAGTGGCGGCTTCCTCGCCCTCGGCGTTTTCCTCCTCCGTGTACTTCTGCTCGGGCATCAGCACCGGAATGGCAATGTGGTCGGAATATTTCTTGATGATATTACGCAGGCGCCAGCCATCGGCAAAGCCGGCCTCGGCTTCGCGCAGATGCAGCACGATGGTGGTGCCACGCTGGGGGCGATCGATGGTCTCGACGCTGAACTCGGCATCACCGGCGGACTCCCAGTGCACCCCATCGCTCGCGGGCAGGCCTGCGCGGCGGGTAAACACCTCGACACGATCGGCGACGATGCCAACGAGTTGAAGACGGCCGGACCCGACGTCGACGCGGACCGGCTGTTCGCACGATCGGGCGGGAACCCGTTCTTCGTCCGCGAACTCCTGTCCCACGGCCCCGACGGCCTGCCTCCCGCGCTGCGGAGCGCCATCAACGGCCGCCTTGCCCGGTTGGACCCACCGACCCGGGCCACGCTGGAACTGGTCGCCATGGCGCCCGGGCGGCTGGCCGTCGCGGTCCTGGAGCATCTGGAACCGCGGTGGAGCGAGGTCCTGCAGCGGGCGGAGCAGCACGGCCTGGTGACCTCCGACGCCACGCACGTCCGACTGCGGCACGAGCTGACCCGGGTCGCGATCGTCAGCGAGGTGCCACGGGGCCGCCGCCGAGCGCTGCACCGTCGACTGCTCGCCGCCCTCCAGGCG
>JBJHBY010000331.1:0-2782 GCA_050485745.1 Gammaproteobacteria bacterium
CATCCTCGAACTCCCCGGTGACATTTCACCGGGCACCGATTTCCGCGACGCGCTCGCCCTCGACGACCACAGTCTCGACGTGGAATTGACGCCGAACCGCGCCGACTGCCTGGGTGTGATCGGCATTGCCCGTGAAGTTGCGGTACTCGAGCGCCTGGCGGTGGGCGGCCCGGGGTTTTCTCCGGTAGCAGCAGTGATCGACGACGTACTGCCGATACAGCTTGAGGCCCCGGGGCACTGCCCACGCTACGTCGGCCGGGTGATCCGCGACGTCGACCTGTCCCGACCCTCGCCGCTGTGGCTGACCGAGCGCCTGCGTCGCGCCGGCCTGCGCAGTATCGACCCGGTGGTCGACGTCACCAACTACGTCCTGCTGGAGCTGGGCCAGCCCCTGCACGCGTTTGACCTGGCCAGGCTGGAGGGCGGTATCCGTGTGCGCCTCGCCCGGCCCGGTGAATCGCTGACCCTGCTGGATGGACAGGCGCTCACCCTGGGCGCCGAAGATCTGGTCATTGCAGATGCCGGCAAGGCGCTGGCCCTGGCCGGTATCATGGGCGGCGCGGACAGCGCCGTGGGGGAGGGGACGCGGGACATCTTCCTCGAATCCGCCTTCTTTGCACCACTGCACCTGGCCGGCCGCGCCCGCAGTCATGGCCTGCATACGGATTCCTCGCATCGCTTCGAGCGCGGCGTCGACTGGCGCGAGCAGGCGCGTGCCGCGGAGCGCGCCACCGCCCTGATCCTCGATATCTGCGGCGGCCGTCCTGGCCCGCTGGTCGAGGCGGTAGAGGAAAGCGAGCTGCCGGTATCGCCCCGGATTGAGCTGCGTGCTGCCCGTATTGCGCGCGTTCTCGGCCTGTCACTGCCCGCGGCGGATGTCGAGGATATCCTCACTCGTCTGGGTATGCAGGTCACCGCCACGGCCGCTGGCTGGGCGGTGGTGCCACCCTCCTGGCGCTTTGATATTGCGCTGGAGGTTGATCTGCTGGAGGAGCTGGCGCGGGTGCATGGTTATGATGCACTGCCGGTGCGCTCGATCCGGGCCGACCTCGACCTGGTACCGGCGGCGGAAAGCCGGACCGGCCTGGAGGCCCTGCGTCGGCAGCTGGTATCCCGGGGTTATCGCGAGGCGATCACCTACAGCTTTGTCGAGCCCGGACTGCAGGCACGTCTGACCCCGGAGTTGCAGGCCGTTGCCCTGCAAAACCCGATTTCCGCCGATCTCGCCGTAATGCGCACCACCCTGTGGGCGGGCCTGCTGCGTGCGGCGGGGCATAACATCAAACGCCAGCGTTCCCGGCTGCGCCTGTTCGAAAGCGGCCTGCGTTTCGTGCCCGGTGCGGACGGCCTGGTACAGGAGCCGGTGCTGGCGCTGCTGTTGAGTGGTCGGCGCTACCCGGAGAACTGGAGCCACGCTGCCGAGGCGGTGGACTTTTTCGATCTCAAGGGCGATCTCGAATCCCTGTTCGAGCTGGCCGGCGTGGACGCAGAGGTCCGCTTCTGCGCCGCGGAGCACCCGGCACTGCACCCGGGGCAGTGTGCCCGCATCGAGCGTGGCGGTGCCCTGCAGGGCTGGGTCGGTGCGTTACACCCAGCGTTACAAAAGGAACTCGACTTCGGGCAACCGGTCTATTTGGCAGAGCTGCGCCTCGCCGCCCTGCAGGATGCGGCATTGCCCCGTGCCCGGCCGCTGTCGCGCTTCCCCGAAGTGCGTCGCGATCTGGCTGTGCTGGTGGCCCGGGATCTGTCGGCACAGGCCCTGATCGACGCGGTTCGCGAGGCCGCCGGCGATTTGTTGAGGGACCTCAGGTTGTTTGATATCTATGAAGGTAAAGGTATTGATCCACAAAGAAAAAGTTTGGCGCTGGGCTTGACGTTTCAGGATTCATCGCGCACCCTTAACGAAGAAGAAATCAACGCGACCATCGATCGTGTCGTGGAACTGCTGGAAACCCGTTTCGAGGCAACCTTAAGGAACTAGCGATGGGCGCGCTGACCAAGGCAGAAATGGCCGAGCGTCTGTTCGAGGAACTTGGCCTCAACAAGCGCGAAGCCAAGGAGCTCGTGGAGGCGTTCTTCGAAGAAATCCGGACCTGCCTGGAGAATAACGAACAGGTCAAGCTCTCGGGCTTCGGCAATTTTGATCTGCGCGACAAGAGCCAGCGCCCCGGGCGTAACCCCAAGACCGGCGAGGAAATTCCCATTTCCGCGCGGCGTGTGGTGACGTTCCGTCCCGGGCAGAAGCTCAAGGCCAGAGTAGAGGCGTATGCTGGAACCAAGCCATAACGACGAACTGCCGGCGATTCCCGGCAAGCGTTACTTTACCATCGGTGAAGTCAGTGACCTCTGCGCTGTCAAACCGCACGTGTTGCGCTATTGGGAGCAGGAGTTTCCCCAGCTCAAGCCGGTCAAGCGCCGTGGCAATCGCCGCTATTACCAGCGCCAGGACGTGCTGCTGATTCGCCAGATCCGCAGCCTGCTTTACGAGCAGGGTTACACCATCGGCGGTGCCCGGCAGCGCATGTCCGGCGAAGTCGCCAAGGATGAAGAAACCCAGTACAAGCAACTGATCCGGCAGATGATTGCCGAACTGGAAGATGTCCTGGCGGTTCTCAAAAGCTGATCCGGACAGTTCACCTCCATCGTACTTTCCGGTATGATACGCGCTCTTCGCACGGCACCCCCCGGGGCAGCCGCTGTGCAGAGGCAACAACACTCGGGGCGTAGCGCAGCCTGGTAGCGCACCACACTGGGGGTGTGGTGGTCGCAGGTTCAAATCCTG
>JBJHBY010000332.1:0-2754 GCA_050485745.1 Gammaproteobacteria bacterium
GGCTGGCCAGCACGCCATCGGTATCGACGGCGGTCTGCAGGGCAATGTCGTGACGAAGGGCCTGGTGGTCATTGAGACCCTCATAGCCCAGCGCCAGGCCGAACACGCGCTGCCGGACCAAGGTTTCGGTGCGATGCAGGCAGCGCTGAGCGTCGCGCTCGTCGCTGAGCCGGCGAGCGACGGTGCGGGTCAGGCCCATCTCGCGATCGAGCTGACGCAGCAGGAGGATATCGCCGTCGGAAGTGACATCCCCGCCATCGAAACGGGCGATGACCTGACGGCCTTTGCAGCGTGGAAAGGAAGCGGACGGCGTGGTACATTTTGTCATGGCGGCTGAGGCGGTTGATTCTGGTGTAGGAGCTTGAATCATAACCGATTTTCAGCCGCTTTTTTATGTCCGGTGCAATATTCAGGCTAGCGTATCGACACCCGTCGAGTCAATAAAATGGATCGTAATGGATCTGACTACCGGGTACTTGTCCTTCCAGCTGAAGCATTTTTGTTGTTGCCTGTACCATCGGTGGCGGTCCAGCTAAATAGCACTCGAATTCGGAAAGTTTTTCTCCCAATTTATTTATAACCACATCATGAATGAAGCCGGCAGCGCCGCTCCAGCCACCTGCCGACTCGGGAACAGAGATCGCGGGGCAATAATTGATGCGCTCAGAAAAGTCCGGTAGCGCTTCCAGTTCTCTCAATCCGCAGATATCCTCAGGGGTGCGGCCACCGAAAAAGAAGTGTACCCTGCGGCCGGCCATGGCGTGATCCGCCATCACGCCCCGGGCAATCGAGAGCATTGGCGAAATGCCGGAGCCACCGGCGATACAGAGCACATCCCGGGGAATCTCGGGTCGCAGATATGCCAAACCATAGGGGGCGTCGAGCCACACGCGGTCACCCGGCGCCAGCCCCTCGAACAGTGGTTCGGTCACTTGCCCCCCGGGCTTCCGTCGAATCCAGAACTCCCAGATACCCTCATCGTTGCCCAAATTACTCATAGAGTAGGCCCTAGGACCGATGCCGTCCTCGAGTCTTAGCATGGCGTACTGCCCCGGAAGGAATCGCGCATGGGCCGGTCCCTGGAAGCGGAACTCGGTGATGTCTGCGGTAATATCGCGGCGTGATAGAAGAGTGGCGGAAAAACATGCCGGCGCATGGACAGGCTGGTATTGGGGATCAGTACGCACCTTCACCACCAAGTCTGTCACGGCCCGGCACTGGCAGGCCAGCTTGCGCCCCTTCTTGATATCACGAGCCGTCAGTGCGGGAGCCTCCGGCCAGAGTACTTCCACTTCTCCCTCCAACACTTCAAACTTGCAACTACCACAACCTCCCGAATTGCATTCATACGGCAGTCCAATACCCGCACTGAGACCGGCACGCAAAATGCAGTCGTGCCGCTCAGTTTGCTCGAACCTCTCGTCAGTATTACTGATGCATATGGTTGGCATAATATGTTTCTCACCTCAGAAAATGTAGCATAAAGCAAGATGAAGCCACGAGTCCAGATCTGTGCCGGATTGAAAAGCATATGCCCCGGAGATCAAGTGCACGTCTGTATCGAACCTTAGGTCGGCATTATTCAGCCAGCCCCAGAAAACGCAGACAATTACTATCGGTAAGCATGGCCTTGTCTTCGGAGCTTAGTCCGAGTCTCTCCAAGCGCTTCCCGGGATGGGATTCACGAATCACGAAAGGATAGTCGGTACCGATCATCAGCTGACGCGTGCCATAGACCTCCAACAGGTAGGCAATCGCCGGCTCGCTATAAACCAGAGTGTCGTACCAGAACGAGCGGGCTTGCTCCAGCGGTGAGCGTGGCATGGCATCCCGCAGCGCTTGACTGACCTCCCAGCCATGCTGGAGACGGGGCAGAGTCATGGGGAAGGCGCCGCCGCCGTGACTGAAGGCGATACGCAGCCGGGGGAAACGCTCCAGAACGCCATTGGCCAGAAAAGAGACGATCCCCACGCTGTTCTCGTTGGGAAACGCCACCAACGGCTCCATCAGCGGCAGGCCGTACAGCCGGTCACGAGACGGATGCAGAGCGTGGACGAACAGGCACATGTCCTCTTCCTGCAACGCCGCGAAGAACGGATCGAAGCGGCGGTCGCCCACGGCAATCCCGTTGATGTTGCTGCCCACCTCGACGCCCAGCAGGCCGAATTCCTTTTTCAGGACAGACACTTCCCGGGCGGCCCGCTCAGGATCCTGCAGGGGGACCATGCCCAACCCGTAGAAGCGGGCCGGGGCCTCAGCGACCATCGCGGCGATGGTGCCATTGATATATCTTCCAAAGGCCAGGGCGTCCTCCAGATTGAACCAATAGGAAAGCAGTTCCGGCATCGGCGAAAGCACCTGACGCTCTACACCTTCCGCGGCCATTTCCACAAGTCGCTTTCGCCCGTCCCAAGCGTTGTCACTCACCTCTCGGAAGGGCTTGTCGCGAATCATTACCGTGCGGTGGTTACCATGCCCGCAGTGCATGCAGGGCCAGTGGTGAGTCTTGCTCCGCCCGGGATACCTCGGAAAATCAGCAGGAACAACATGGGTATGAGAATCGATCATGATAACCTCTTCGGTTGATCAGGCCCTGACCTCGCCTGCATCCAGATTGATATAGACATTGCCATTCTCAATGCTGACAGGGTAAGACTTCAGCGGCAGCACACAGGGAAAATCCACTGCCTCGCCGGTGCGGATATCGAAGGTGCCGCCATGGAAGGGGCACTCAATGATGAAGTCCTCGTCCAC
>JBJHBY010000333.1:0-2739 GCA_050485745.1 Gammaproteobacteria bacterium
GCTCGTTGATGATGCGCTTGACGTCGAGGCCGGCAATACGACCGGCATCCTTGGTCGCCTGGCGCTGGGAGTCGTTGAAGTAGGCGGGTACGGTGATCACCGCCTCAGTGACCGCCTCGCCGAGATAGTCCTCGGCGGTTTTCTTCATCTTTTTGAGAATTTCCGCGGACACCTGTGGCGGGGCGATCTTCTTGCCCTTCACCTCGACCCAGGCGTCGCCGTTGTCGGCCTTGATGATGCCATAGGGCACCATCTTGATGTCCTTCTGTACCACTTCGTCCTCGAAGCGGCGACCGACCAGCCGCTTCACCGCGAACAGGGTGTTGGTGGGGTTGGTCACGGCCTGGCGCTTGGCGCTCTGGCCCACCAGAATCTCATCGTCATCGGTATAGGCGACGATGGAAGGGGTGGTACGGCCACCCTCTGCATTCTCGATGACACGGGTCTTGCCACCATCCATGATGGCCACGCAGGAGTTGGTGGTCCCCAGGTCGATACCGATAATCTTTGCCATGAATCTTCTCCAGATCAGGTTTGCGCGACGCCCGGACGGCGCTTGATGCGAGCTTGGGGCCTATATTGGCCCGAATGTGGCAATTTCAAGTGCGCGGGAATCAGGCGGTCTCATCCACCCGGGCAGCCGCGCCACCCTTGGCCACGGTCACCATGGCGGCGCGCAGCAGGCGGCCATTCAGGGTGTAACCCTTCTGCATCACATGCAGCACGGTATTGGGCGCCGCCTCCGCACTCTCGAGCATCGACATGGCCTCGTGGAACTGTGGGTCGAAGGGAGCGCCCACCGGGTCGACCTGCTCCACCTGGTGGCGGCGCAGGGCATCCAGGAAGCTGCGATAGGTCAGTTCGATTCCCTCCAGTACCGGCTGCAGGGCCTCGGCATCGCTGCTGGCGGCGGCCAGCGCCCGCTCGAGGTTGTCCACCACCGGCAACAGGTCCGAGGCGAAGCGCTCCACGGCGAACTTGCGTGCCGACTCGACGTCCTTTTCCGCCCGGCGGCGCACATTTTGCGCTTCCGCCGCCGCGCGCAGGGACTGCTCGCGGGCCTCATCGAGCTGCTCGCGCAATTGCTGCAGCTCATCCGCCCCGGCTGCAGCCGGGGCTTGCGCTGTATCGCCGGGGGTGGTTTCTACCGTGGCCGGGTTCTGCTCCACTGGAGACTGTTCTTCACTCACCATTTCTACTCCGTCGACAATAGATTGACCTGGCGGCCCGGCCGCCCCGTGAAGCGCAACATGGGGGCTGGCACCACCGCTTTCAAGGGGTATCGCGAGCGCTATCCGAGCGCTGTCGACCGGGGATACCCGACTCAAAGTCCGCGCAACGCCGCGCTGAGCATGCGTGCGGTGACGTCCACGATCGGGATGACCCGCTCGTAGGCCATCCGTGTCGGGCCGATCACACCGAGTACGCCGAGTGGCTGGCCGCCCGACTCATAGGGCGCCGTGACCACGCTGAAATCCCCGAAGACCTCATAACCGGCCTCTTCGCCGATGAAGATCTGCACACCGTCTGCGCGCAGGCAGCGATCCACCAGGTCGAGGATGTCCCGTTTCTGCTGGAAGGCATCGAGCAGACCGCGCAGTTTATCGATTTCATCCGGTGGCGTCGCGCCCAGCAGATGGCTCTCGCCCGCGACCACATAATCCGGCTCGCCCTCACCGGCCCGCGGCTCCAGAGCCTTGCTGGCCAGATCGAGAGAGGCCTGCAGATAGTGATCGATACGGTCCCGGTCCACGCGCATGGCCTGCAGGATGTCGCGCCGGGCCGCCTCCAGCCCCTGCCCGGCGAAACGCCGGTTGATCAGATTGGCCGCCTGCTGCAGTTCCACCGCGGAATAGGGCCGATCGGTATAGATCACCCGGTTCTGCACCTGGCGCTCGTTGACCACCAGCACCACCAGCACACGGTTGTCCGAAAGCGGCACAAACTCGAGCCGGCGCAACATCAGCAGGTTTTCCCTCGGCACCGTGACCAGGCAAGCCTGGGCGGTAATCCGCGAGAGCAGCTGGGACGCGCTCTCGGCCAGGCCGCGGGGAGAGGTATCAGGGTCGAGCTGAGCCCGCAGGCTGGCGACGGACTGCTGGTCCAGGGGACGCACCGTGATCAGTGTATCGACGAAGAAGCGGTATCCCAGTGCCGTCGGCACACGCCCGGCGGAGGTATGCGGGGCGCGCAGGAAGCCACGCTCCTCGAGGTCCGCCATGATATTGCGCGCGGTCGCCGGGCTCATCGAAAGCCCGCCCGCCTCCACCAGCGCCCTGGAGCCCACCGGCTGCCCGTCGCGGATATAGCGCTCCACCAGCAGCTTCAGCAACTGGCGCGCGCGCTCCGATATGCCCTCTCCACTCATCGCCTGCTCCCGGATGAAACGACTGCGGCCAGCGCGGGCGACCCGGCGCGACCCTCCCGAACATCCTTAAGACACCTCTGATTTATCCGGCGATCGCTCAGGCCTTGCCGAATAAATCAGAGGTGCCTTAACTGAGGCATTGTAGCCGGAAGCGCTGCCGACCGCATCTTGCCCCCCTTTCTGGGGGCACAAAGAAAAGTCTTTTCAAAACATGGGCTTGGCATGCAGTCAGGGCACCTCTGATCAATTCGGCAATGGCTCAGCGGAGCCTCTGGCGTACACTGGCGAGGCGCAACGCGAAGGTCAAGGGTTGCTCTCCTTGACGAGCGTTGCAACGACGTCCAGTGTGCGCCAGAGGCCCGCCCTTCGGG
>JBJHBY010000334.1:0-2717 GCA_050485745.1 Gammaproteobacteria bacterium
CGCCACGCCGCCGCAAGCCACCTGCGGCGGCGTGGCGGATCAGGCCGTGGCTGCCGCGATTTCGGGGGTGAAGGTGATTGGCATCTCGCGAATGCCATTGATGAAGTAGGAGCGCATGTACTTCACCGGGCCGGCGAAGCGCGGGTTGCGCAGCCGCGGCAGGATCTGCTCGAACATGATGCGCATTTCCTGCTTGGCGAGATGGGTGCCCAGGCAGAAGTGGGTGCCGGTACCGAAGGAGCGCAGGTCCCGCGCGAGCTCCGGATGGCGCTGCGCGCGGGTAACATCGAAGCGCATCGCATCCTCCCCGAACACGGTTTCGTCGTGGTTGACGGTGTGGTAGTGCAACACCACCTTGTCGCCCTTGCGGATCAACTGGCCGCCGACCTCGGTGTCCTCCAGGGCGGTACGGCGCATGCACACGAAGGCGGTGTTGTAGCGCAGCATTTCGTCGACCGCATCGGGAATGGCCTCGGGGTGCTGGCGCAGCCACTCCAGTTGCTCGGGGTGCTCCATAAGCAGGCGCATCCCCTGGGAGATACTGGTGCGGGTGCTCTCGTTGCCGGCGGTGATGGTCATCAGGAACATCCACATGAACTCTTCATCGCCGATCGGCTCACCGTCAATGGTGCCCTTCAGCAGGGCGCCGGTGACGGTATCCCGGGGCTCCCGGTCGTACTGCAGCTTCAGGTTGTAGGCGTAGGCCATCAGCTCCGCCGCCGCGGCCTCGGCATCCTCACGACCACCGGAGGCATCCGGGTCATCGGCAAACATCATGCGGTTGGTCCAGTCGAACACCAGCTTGCGATCCTCGGCGGGTACGTCGAGCAGGTGGAGGATGGCCAGCAGCGGCAGTTCCGCGGCGACCTCGGTGACAAACTCGCACTGGCCCTTTGGAGCCACGCTGTCGATCACCTGCTTCGCATGGGCCTCCAGGAAGGGCAGGTGCTGGGCCACGGCGGCGGGGGTGAAGGCATCGCGCACCACCCGGCGCATCTTCATGTGGCGCGGTTCGTCCATGTTGATAAGCATCTTTGCGCTGATGGTGTCGACCATCTCCTGGGGGTCTTCCATGGGCATGGCGCTGCGCGCCTGGGAGGAGAAGATCTGCGGGTTGCGCTCGACGAAGTCCAGCTCCTCGCGCCGGGTCACCAGCCAGTAGGGTACGCCGGTGATCGGGTCCTCCATGCGCAGCACCGGCCCGCGCTGGCGCAGCTCCGCAAGGCCCTCGTAGGGCATGCCGTCGATAAAGACGTCGGGGTCGAGGATGTTGTGGATCGGGCAACGGCTCATGGCAGGGGCCTCCTTGATGGGCGCCGGGCGCGCCGGGTCAGCGGCCAGTATAGGGCGGCTGTGGGCCGCGCTGGATGACGTCCTGTTCATCTTTCATCAGGGTCCGCCCCGTTCGCAGCACCTCCACCGAGGGCGGCGAGAAAGCGGTTCAGGTAGATGAAGAAGTCCGGATGGCCCTCGATATCGTTGTGCCCGGCGCCGGCCAGGGTCTCCAGCCTTGCCGGGCCGGCCCAGCGCCGGGCGAGGTTGTCGGCGTGCAGCGGCGGGATGATCGTATCCTCCCCGGCGGCGAGCATCAGGGCCGGGGTCTGGATGTTCCCGGCGAGTTCGTCCGCGGCGAAGCGATGGCGCAGCAGCGTGCGCACCGGCAGCCAGGGAAAGTGCCGCCGACCCACCGCGGCGAGGTTGTCGAAAGGCGTGATCAGGACCACCCCGGCCAGTGGTCGCTCGCTGGCCAGCTGCACGGCGACGCCGCTGCCGATGCTGCGCCCGAGGGCGACGATGCGCGTCGGATCCGGGGCCAGCTGTGCCGCGACATGGTCGTACACGGCGATGGCATCGCTGTGCAGCGCCTCCTCCCCCGGCCGGCCGGGGTTACGACCGTAGCCGCGGTAGCGCGCCAGCAGCAGGTGGCCGGCATCGTAGAATTGCATCGTTTCCGCCACCCACAGCACGTCCTGGGCATTGCCGCCGAAGTAGAGCAGGGTCACGGAGTTGTTGCTGGCCGGGTTGTTCAGCCACCAGGCCTCGAGCTCCAGTTCGCCCTGCTCGCCTGAGGGAATCAGCAGGCGCTGGGCCTGCCAGCGCTGCTCCAGTTCGGCCGGGCTTTGCACCGGGTAAAAGATGATGCGTTCCTGCAGGGCGCAGGCGCTCAACAGCAGCACCGCGTAGACGGCAGCGAGTGCGACCAGCCACTGGGCAATGGTATGAATTGGCATGCTCCGACACTACACCAACGGCGGGGGAATACAAGCGGGTGTTAAGATGGGCGGACAGGGGCAGCCCCCAACACGAACAGGCCGTCAGGAGCGAACACTACGATGCCGGAAGAATCCATCTCCCTCGAGATCCGCAACCTGCAGAAGTCGGATTACCGGCAGCTGCGCAGCCTGATGGATGATGTGTACGACGATATCGGCGGCTCCTGGCCGGAGGCCACCATCGAGCGCCTGATCGATGAATTCCCGGAGGGGCAGATTGGCATTACCGATGACGACGAGCTGGTGGCGATCGCACTGACCGTCCGGGTTGATTACCAGCGCTTCAGTAACCCCCACCAGTATGATGATCTGATCGGCATCAACCGCATCATTGAACACAAGATGGATGGCGATGTGCTGTACGGCCTGGACGTGCTGATTCGCAAGAGCCACCGTGGCTTTCGCCTCGGGCGCAGGCTCTACGATGCACGCAAGGAACTGTGC
>JBJHBY010000335.1:0-2708 GCA_050485745.1 Gammaproteobacteria bacterium
CTGCTCGACCTGCGCCGCGACCTGCAGGCGCGCTACAACAATCCGCTGTTCGCGGTCAGCGAACCCACCATGAACCTGGGCTGCATCCACGGGGGCGACAACACCAACCGCATCTGCGGTGACTGCCGCCTCGACTTCGAGCTGCGCCCGTTACCGGGCATGAACCTCGAGGACATCCAGGCAGAAATCGAGCGACGGGTATTTCCGCTGCGGGAAAGCGACGGTGTCGACGTGCGACTGGAACACTTCAAGGTGCCGCCCTTCGCCACGCCGGAGCACTCCGAACTGCTCCGACTGTGCGCGCAGCTCACCAACCACGCCCCGGAGGCCGTGGCCTTTGCCACCGAGGCGCCCTACCTGGCGGACATGGGCATGGAGGTGGTGGTGATGGGCCCCGGCAGCATCGACCAGGCCCACCAGCCCGACGAATACCTCGCCCTCGATACGGTGGAACCGAGCATCGAGACCCTGGAGGCGTTGATCCGTCGCTTCTGCGTCTGAGCCGCCAACGGCGCTCAGCCGTTGACGACGGCAGTGAGCGCGGGATCCAGATCGTTGGCGGCCACCGGCCGGCCGAACAGGTAACCCTGATAGCACCGACACCCCGACTGCAGCAGGAAATCCCGCTGTTCGGCCGTCTCGACCCCCTCGGCCACCACCACCAGGCCCAGGCTGCTGGCCAGCGCGATGATGGTCCGGACAATGGCGGCGTTGCCGGGGCTGTCGAGCACACCGCGCACGAAGGAACCGTCGATCTTGAGGGTATCGAAGGGAAAGCGACTCAGATAGCCGAGCGACGAGTAGCCGGTACCGAAATCGTCGAGGGAGAAACGGATGCCCTCCGCGCGCAGGCGCTCCATGGTTTCGATGGCGGTGTCGACATTTTCCATCAACAGGCTTTCGGTCACCTCCAACGTCAACAGGTTGCGCGGCGCACCGCTCTCGTCGAGCACGGCGATGACCTCCTCGGCAAACCCGGGGCGCTGGAACTGGCGCACACTCACATTGATGGAGAGCCGAATCCGCGCCATGGCCGGCACGGCCGCCCAGGCAGCCAGCTGACGGCAGCCCTCGCGCAGCACCCAACTGCCCAGCGCCTGAATCTGCCCGGTTTCCTCCGCCAGAGGTACAAACAGTGCCGGAGACACCAGGCCGCGCTCGGGGTGCTGCCAGCGCACCAGCGCCTCGACTCCGATCATGCGGCCGCCGCGGTCCACCTGGGGCTGGAAGTGCAGGCGCAGCTGCTCGCCACCGGCATTGAGCGCCTCGCGCAGCTCGCCCTCCAGCTTGACCCGCTCCAGCACGGCGGCCTCCATATCCGGCTCGAACCAGCGCAGCGCACCGGCCCCCTCGCGCTTGGCGTGGGACAGGGCCAGGCTGGCACAGGTCATCCAGTCGTCCGCGCTGGCCACCTGCTCGTCCAGGCGCGCCACCCCCACGCTGAAACTGCCGTTGTGCAGGTAACCGTCCAGGTCGTACGGCCAGGACATCTCCGCCACCAGCGACTCGAGCCACTCGGGCTGGGGCAGATGATCCACCACCACCGCGAACTCGTTGCCGTCGACCCGGGCAAGCTGCTCGCCGTTGATGCCCTGGCGCCGCAGCCGCGCGGCCGTGCGGGTCAGCAGCAGGTCGCCCATTTCATAGCCCAGGGTGTCGTTGAGCACCTTGAAGCGATTGATGTCCAGCAGTACCAGCAGCGCCTCGCCGCCCCGGTCGCGGAGCGACTGCAATGTCTGGTGCAGGTGACTGCGATTCGGCAGGCCGGTCAGGGAATCGTGATAGGCCAGATGGTGAATCTGCTCCTCGCGCTCACGCTGCTCCGTGACGTCCGTGAAGGTGGCCACGAAGTGGCGCTCGTAGCCGCGACTGTAACGCACCGCGGTCATCTCCACCCGGGCTACCCGGCACGCACCGGAGGGCCGCGTCATCTCGCCGCGCCAGACACCCTGCTGGTAAACCGTCGCCAACGCCTGCTCCATGGACTCGCCGTTGGCGGAGGAGAAGCCCAGGTCATTCAGCCCCCAGCTGAGGATGCGCTCTGACCCGAGCCCGGTCATGCGGCACAACGCGGCATTGCACAACTGCACCCGGCCCTGCTCATCGAACAGCACCACCCCGTCGCTGATGGCTGCGATCACCTCCAGCAGCCGCTCCCCCGACATGTTCAGCAGGTGCTGGTTGTAGCGCAGGTGATGATCGAAGGTCACCGCCAGCAGGGATGCCATCACCACCAGCACGGTGGTGCCGCCGAGCGCCGTGGCCAGCCATTCGGCCGCCTCGTCAATACCGGTCGTATCGCCCCAGGCGGCCTCGTGGGGCACGATCTGCGCCGCCAGCATGCCCATGAAGTGCATGCCGAAGATGGCCGTGGCGATCAGCCCCGCCACCAGCAACAACCGCAGCCGAAAGCCCGGCGAAAATACGCCCCCCACCAGCAGCCGACGCATCTGGATGGCGAACATGCCGAACACCACCGCCACCAGCAGCGAGACCACAAACAGCACCGGCCGGTACTGCAGGTCGGCGGGCATCTCCATGGCCGTCATGCCGAGGTAATGCATCACGCCAATTCCCAGACCGAGGACGGTTCCGGCCAGCAGGTCACGCCAGCGGCGACCGGGATTGCTGATGACGTGCAGGGCATAGCCGCCCGCCAGAATGGCGGGCAGCATGGACAGTACGGTGATGGTCGGCTCGTATCGGAC
>JBJHBY010000336.1:0-2653 GCA_050485745.1 Gammaproteobacteria bacterium
AAAGTGATCTTCTCCGAGAACGCCTGGGAAGACTATCTATACTGGCAAAAAACCGACAAAAAAATCCTTAATCGCATCCACAAGCTCATCAAGGAGACCAAGCGAGAACCGTTTGAAGGCGTCGGTAGACCCGAGCCCCTCAAACACGGCCTCGCCGGTTACTGGTCCCGCCGAATCGACGAAGAACACCGAATTGTTTACAAGGTCACGGATGACGCTTTGCTTATTGCCCAGCTCCGGTATCACTACTGATTAAATGTTCTGCTTGAGCCGCGGCTTGCCCTGGATTTGCGCGTGAGGCGATCAATCCTTGCCCGGCCGGGCTTCGTCTCCCCAAAGTCGATCCAGGCGCGCATAGCGGCGGCAACTGGTCACATAGAACCTGTAGCGCAGCGGATTCTTCTGGTAGTAGTTCTGGTGGTATTCCTCGGCCGGATAAAACGCGCTGCGATCGAGTATTTCGGTGACGATTGGTTCCTGGAAGCGCCCGGACTGCTCCAGCTCCTCCTTTGACGCCCGGGCCGCCCGGTATTCGTCCTGGCTGCCGGCAAAGATGGCCGCACGGTAGGGTTCGCCCCGATCGCAGAATTGCCCGCCACCATCGAGCGGGTCGATATTGCGCCAGAAGGCGTAGAGCAGCTCCTCATACGAGACCCGGGTGGGATCGTACTCGACGAGCACGGCCTCGTAGTGGCCAGTGCCGCCGGCAATCACCTCGTCATAGGATGGATGCTCGACATGGCCTCCGGCAAAGCCGGATGTGGTGGCAACCACACCGTCGACCGCGTCGAACGCCTCTTCAACGCACCAGAAGCAACCGCCCGCAAACAGGGCTGTGGCCCGTTTCTCGTCATCAGCGAAGCCCGTTGCCGGCGCAAACAGGCCGGGCAGCAGCAGGAAAGCGATCGCCAGCAGGCCCCGAATTGACATCATGACTCGATTCATTGCTCAGCCTCGCAGTTGTGGCAGTGACTCGTCGGCTGGCACGAAACGCAGCGCGAGCCCGTTATTGCACCAGCGCTGGCCCGTGGGTGCGGGGCCGTCTTCGAACACATGCCCCTGGTGCCCCCGGCAACGGATGCAATGGTATTCCGTGCGCACCATCCAGAGCTTGCGATCCTCCTTGGTGCCCACATGACCCGCGAAGGGTTGGTAGAAGCTGGGCCAGCCAGTACGGCTGTCGTACTTGGCATCGGAGCTGAACAGCGGCAGATGACAGGCAGCGCAGATGTAGGTGCCGTCGGCGTAGAGCGCGTCCAGCGGGCTCGAAAAAGGACGCTCCGTCCCATCTCGGAACAGAATGTTCCATGCGGCATCGGACACCTGCGCGCGCCAGAAGGCCGGTTCATGCGTCAGGGGTCCAAGATCCCATGCGCGATCAGTCACGGGATGGAACTCGCGCACCTCGGCGCGGCCCATGGCTGCGCCCAGCGGCACCAACAGGCTTGCTCCTGTTCCGAGCGTGAGCATCAGAAAGCGACGACGCTGCATGCTTGCCTCCCGGCCGTCGACAACTTTCCACGCGTCTGCCACCGTCTTTGAACAAACAAGCGGGTAGGGCTGGCTTCTGCTGTCTTGACGACCAAGCTCGGCCACCTCCTCATCCGCGGAGGGCGGCCTCGATTGCTGCAATATCGATTTTCCGCATTTGCATCATGGCACCAAATGCGCGTTTTGCTAAGACCGGATCAGGGTCCGAGATGGCTCTGGTGAGAGCAATCGGCGTGATCTGCCAGGACAGGCCCCATTTGTCCTTGCACCAGCCGCACATACTTTCCTCGCCACCGTTGCCGACGATCGCCTTCCAGTAGCGATCCGTCTCCTCCTGACTGGTCGTGGCCACCTGGAACGAGAAGGCCTCGCTATGAGTGAATGCCGACCCGCCATTGAGCCCGAGACACGGGATGCCCATCACCACGAACTCCACGGTGAGCACACCCCCCTTGCTGCCGGCAGGGTAGTCACCAGGGGCGCGGACGATGGCTCCAACGGATGAGTCAGGAAAGGTGTCGGCGTAGAACTGTGCGGCCTCTTCGGCGGCGCCGTCATACCACAGGCAGACGGTATTCCGTAAGCGCTCCATACACCCCACCTACCGCTGATGCAGCTAGGAATGAGTGCTCCGCTTCGCAGGGTCTCGGTCAGTGGGCTGAGCAGCTCACTCATCTGCACCATCCAGCGGGCCAGCGTGTTGCGCGGCAGATCGAGGCCCAGGCGTTTGAAGATCTGCTCCTGGCGGTAGAGCGGCAAGGCATCCTGATATTTGGCAATCGCCACATAGCCGAGCAGCGCCGGGCTGGCGTTGCTCTTTGGTAGTGACTGAGGCGGCATCGACGCAGTTGCCACATGCTCCTCGCAGGCCGTGCAGGCATACTTGCGGCGCACATGGCGGATGACCCGCACCTGGGCGGGGATGATGTCGAGCTGTTCACTGATCTCTTCGCCAATGAACTTCAGCGCAGCACCGTCATTCGGACAGCTGCGCTCGCCTGCCACGATGTCATGCACCACCTCGACCCGAGGCAGTTCCGGCGGCAGCGGCGCGCGGCCACC
This sequence comes from Gammaproteobacteria bacterium, assembly GCA_050485745.1. GTDB lineage: Bacteria > Pseudomonadota > Gammaproteobacteria > Pseudomonadales > CAMLJR01 > JBJHBY01. Next base: position 2,554 of record JBJHBY010000336.1, read on the forward strand.
ACGGGAGCGGGGCTTGCGCGGCGTCGCTGGCGTCTCGGGCTCAACATCAGGTTCGAGGGCTTCGCGGGTGTCCTCGGCATCCACCAGCGTTTCCGCCTCA
>JBJHBY010000337.1:0-2647 GCA_050485745.1 Gammaproteobacteria bacterium
GAGCAGGGCCTGCTGGATCGAATGATTGAACGCCAGTTGCTCATCAGGCGCCATTCCGGGCATATTTTCATGCACGTCGTTTGCTCCTGTGATCAGTGACAGGGTCAAGGGGCATACATCAGTTTCCGGGGCGATCGAAGCGTTCCACCAGTGCGTGCAGATCCTCGGCCATATCTTCCAGGGAGCGCCCGACCTCGGCGCCCTCTGTTGCGCTGCGGGTTGTGTCCTCCGCCAGCGTATTGATCCGCGTGATCTGCTCACTGAAGTTATGCGCAACCTGCCCCTGCTGTTCCGTCGCCGCCGCCATTTCCCGGGTCATATCGCTCAGCCTTGCCGCTGCCGAGGCGATGCCGGCCAATGCCTCGCGCACCGCGACCACCTGCTCCAGGCCGGCACTGGCCACCTCGCGACCATTGCCACAGGCGCCGACCGCGGCATCCGCATTGCCGCGCAGCGCGTCAATGATCTGGTGGATTTCACCGGTGGATTCGCGGGTGCGCACCGCAAGGGCACGCACCTCGTCGGCGACCACCGAGAAACCCCGGCCCTGTTCTCCGGCCCGGGCCGCCTCGATCGCGGCGTTCAGGGCCAGAAGATTGGTCTGTTCCGCAATGGCAGTGATCGCATCCGCCGCCTTGTCGATGGTATGGGTGGCCGCCGCGAGCTGGCTCACCGAATCCGCGATGCGATCGACCTCCGCAACCAGTTTTTCAATGGCGGCAAGGCTGGACTGGGCCAGCGCGGCACCTTGCGCGGCCAACTGGTCGGCCTCCTCACCCACGTCGGCACTGGCCTGTACGTTCAGCGCCACCCCCTGAATGCTGGCGGCCATTTCATGCATGGCCGTGGCCGCCTGTTCGGTCTCACGGCGCTGCGCCTCCAGCGCCCCGACCTGGGACTGCATCAGCGCGCCGGAACGCGCCGCCTGACCGGATACGTCTCCGGCGGCATCACGCAGCCGTGCCAGCACGGTCTGGATGCGAGCCCGCTCGCTGATCAGGGCCATCTCCAGCTGTGCCTGAGCGCCGCGACTGTCGCTCCAGGTCAGCGCGACCAGCGGATCCATGAAAGCACCTTCACAAAGACCCAGGACACGCTGCAGATCAGCGCGCTGGCGCAGGGTGTTCAAGCCCGCCAGGCCCAGCAACACGACGATACTCGCCAGGGCCGCAGGCCAGCCCGACCAGAGCAGACCAATGGCTGGCAGCGCCAGCGCCGCCAGCAGCCAGTGCCAGGAACGCGCCAGCCCAAGGGACAAATCCCCCCACGGAGAACTGGCAGCCCTGCCGCTGGCGATACGCTGATAAACCCGCTCGGCACGCGCGACATCGGTGCGTTGTGGCTTGACCCGCACCGACTCGTAGCCACGGACCTTGCCGTGCTCGAAGATCGGTGTGACATAGGCACTGACCCAATAGTGATCGCCGTTCTTGCAGCGATTCTTGACCAGGCCCATCCACGGGCGACCCTGCTTGAGGGTCTGCCACATGTTGGCGAAGACCTGCGGCGGCATGTCCGGATGGCGCACGATGTTATGGGTACTGCCCAGCAATTCTTCGCGGCTGTAACCGCTGATCGCCACAAACTCATCGTTGCAATGAGTGATGCGGCTGCTGGTATCCGTGGTCGAGATCAGGCGCTCGCCGGCATCGAAAAAGCGTTCCTTTCCACTCACGGGCAAGTTCTTTCGCACGGGTCATCCCTCTTCGCCGATCGTAGCCGGACCACCCCTCGACGACAGACCTTGTGCAAAAACAGCCAGCGCATCAAGGCATGCGCTGAGATGCAAAAAGCCGGGCTGGTAATGGGAGCGCAGCTTGCCCGAAGGCGGGCACGGATACCATCCGTAGAAACCCCTAAAAACAAGTGGTTAGTGCGGATGACAAACGAGTGTAAAGCGGACAGGAAAAGCCCTGCAGGTGCCCGTCTGGGCTATTAACCGGGCAATGAATCGTGCTGGATTAATAACCGCGGCGCAGGCGCGTGATGTCCTGCACGATGCTGACGATGCGTTCGGGTTTGCCGGTCGGGCTGCGCACCAGTTCCCCGCGGTGCAACAGCCAGCGCTCGCCATCAGGCGAGCGTTGCTGAAATTCCAGGGGCTCACCTCTGCCGGCGGCATCAATGGCTTCGCTGACATGCCGCCGGTCATCCGGGTGCACCGCGGCCAGAAAATCCTGCAGGGACCCACCCCAGCCAGAGCGGGGCACAGCGAACAGCTGAAACATCATTTCCGACCAGTACACACCCCGACTGAGCAGATCGAGTTCCCAGTAGCCCAGGCCTCCCAGCCGACTGGCCAGCTGCAGACGCTGGCGATTCTCCTGTGCCGCCCGCTCGGCACGGTCCCGCTCCGTGACATCCAAAGCCAGCAGCAGCCAGGCCTCACGTGCACCGAAGCTCAGGGGGTGGGCACTCAACTCGACCAGCAGCTCCGAGCCGTCTCGATGCCGGTGCCGGAAGCGACGTGCCGGATGCTCTCCGGCACCCTTTCCTGCAGCCAGCCATGACGCTCCGGCCTCACCCCGCGCCTCAAGATCGACGAGCCTCATCTGCCGCATGTCGGAGTGGTTGTAACCATAGAGCCGCTGGGCCGCCGCATTGGCATCGAGCAGGCTCAGGTCGTCGCGGGCGGCGACCCACATCG
>JBJHBY010000338.1:0-2642 GCA_050485745.1 Gammaproteobacteria bacterium
GTTTGCCACCAGCGCCTCCACCCGTCCGGCCATGCGGTTGAAATCGCGCGCCAGATCGCCCAGCTCGTCGCGTCGCCGCGCATACCCATCTGCCGCCCGTGCGCCCAGCTCGCCTTCGCCGAGCCGGTGCCCAACAGTTTGCAAATGGCGCACCGGCCGGGTGATCGTGCGCGCCAGCAGAAAACAGATCAGTCCGCTGACGAGCAGCGCCAGCACCACGAAACCGGCCGGCCCGATCGGCCCGAGCACGCGCAACAGCAGCGGCTCCGGCTCCGGCTGCAGCACCAGCATCCAGTTCTCACCGGCCACGCGCACCGGCGCCGACACCGGGCCGCGCCTGCGCAGCCGGAAGGCACCCTGTTCCGGTCTCTGCTCCCGCCGCTCGGCGATGCGCGCCGCACGCGGCGGCAGCGGTCGGCCGAGCACTTCGTCGCCGTCGTCATCCACCAGCAGCAGCCGCACCCGCGTATGCTCACGCTCCAGCTGCCGCACATGCAGTATCAGCGCCCGCCGGTCACCAGCGGCGTGCGCCGCCTCCAGCTCCCTGGCCAAATCCTGCCGCAGCCGGTTCAACCGCCCCCGCTCCACCTGCTCGTCATCGGCCAGGCGCACCAGCTGGCTGTTCACCAGCCAGACCCCGGATACCACCAGCGCGATGACCAGCCAGAACGCGAGAAAGATGCGCAGATAAAGCCGGTTCATTGCGGCTGCACCACCAGCACATAACCGCGCCCACGCACCGATTGGATGCGCGGCTCGCCGCCGGCCAGCGGCCCGAGCTTGCCACGCAACCGGCTGATGTGGGTATCAATGCTGCGATCGAACGGCGACAACCGCCGCCCCAGCGCGTGCTCCGCGAGCCGCTCCTTGTTCACTACCTCGCCCGGCTCCAGCAGCAACCGTTCCAGCACCGCGAACTCCGCCGCCGTCAGCACCAGCGCCTCGCCGCCCCGCGTCGCGTGCCGCGCCGTGCGCTCGAGCCGGATATCACCGGCCACCAGCGTTCCATCGGCCGCCGGCGCATCAACATGGCGCCGCCGCAGAATCGCCCGCAACCGCGCCGCCAGCTCGCGCGGGTTGAACGGTTTGGGGAGGTAATCGTCGGCCCCCAGCTCCAGCCCGACGATGCGATCCGTATCCTCCCCGCGCGCCGTCAGCATGATCACCGGTACCACGCTCTCCGCCCGGATCCCGCGCAGCACATCGAAGCCACTGCGGTCTGGGAGCATGACGTCGAGCACGATCGCGTCAAAGCGGTCGCTGACGGCGGCCTGCAGGCCTTCGTCTGCAGTGCCGGCTACGGTGACCGTGTGGCCGTCGGCGCCGAGGAACTCGGAGAGCATCTGGCCCAGCTCGCGGTCGTCGTCGATGATCAGGAGGTGGGTGGGCATGGGTGGTTGGGTCTGGATTGGTGAGGGGGATTCTACCTGGGCGGCGGGAATTGGCGCAGTTCGAGAAGCGCCATGATCGCCCTGCAATGGCGTAAAACCGATAGATAAGCGCTGGGAAGCGTATGCGGTCTATTCAGGGCAGCGAGGCTGACGGGGCGCCTGGCATCAGACTGGATGATAGGCTAGAGTGCATTTAGACGCTCGCGTAAGGTGCAATTGGACGCATCCCAACAACACAACTGGACGGGTTGATAGGGCGCAATTAGACGGAATGGCATGATACAATTGGACGCGCCTTGAATAAATCAAAACCCCCGCCCTATCGCCCTCGGCATCTCGAACCCATGCTGGCGGAAGCGCTGGGAGACACCCCCGTGGTTTGCCTGCTCGGCCCCCGTCAGTGCGGAAAATCCACGCTGGCCAGGCATTGTGATCCGAAAAGGGAGTACATCAAACTCGACCAGCGGGGCTACTTGGAATTGGCCAGGAGCGACCCGGAGGGTTTTCTGGATCAGTTGCCGGAGCGGGTGACCATTGATGAGATTCAACGGGTGCCGGAACTCATGCTTGCCATAAAGCGCAGTGTTGATGGCAGGCGTCGCCCGGGGCGATTCCTGCTTACCGGCTCGGCCAAGCTCCTCCAGCTTCCCCGTTTGGCTGACTCCCTGGCGGGCCGGATGGAGTGCCTTTATCTTCAACCCTTTACCGAATCTGAAAAACAGGGCTCGCCGGGCCGGTTTCTTGCGCGCTGGATGAGCGGGCAGCTTGCCACAAGGATTCCTTCCAGCCGCGGCCCCGCCGCCAGTGAACTGCCTGAGCGCCTGCTGGCCGGAGGTTTTCCGGATGCCTTTTTGCGCTCGCCCCGGCGAGCCCGACGTTGGCAATTGGAGTATGTTAACTCGATCATTGAGCGGGATATTCTCGATATCGCGGATGTGAAAAACGCGCAGGATGTGTCCCGCCTGCTTGAGTTTCTCGCCAGCCAAACAGCTACGCTGCTGAATATTTCAACCACGGCAAAAGCCCTCGGGCATACGCGCCGAACGGTTGAAAACCATCTCGGCATTCTGGAAAAACTTTTTCTGGTGCGGCGACTGCCTGCCTGGCATTCGAACCGCAGCAAACGCTTGATCAAGTCCCCAAAAATTCATCTCTGTGACAGCGGTGTGGCCGCCGCCCTAGCGGATCTCCGGCCCGAACAATGGAACCGGGAACGCAAACGTTTTGGCCACTTGCTCGAGTCGTTTGTTC
>JBJHBY010000339.1:0-2631 GCA_050485745.1 Gammaproteobacteria bacterium
CGCCCATCAGGGCGGAGTGCGCCAGGGTCTCGCCGAAGTAGGCCAGTCGCTGCCACACCACCAGGGTACCCAGCGGGCCCGCCACCAGCGCCACCAGCAGGCCCGCCGCCACGGCGTACATCAGGAAGTCAATCATGGTGCTCGCAACTGTCGCCAACCACTTCGCCACCAATGCCGTGCTGGTGGTCGTGCTCGTGGTGATACACCGCCAGTTGCCGGCTGTGGCGATCGCCAAACAGGGCGATGTAGGCCGGGTCCAGAGTGACCTGCTCCGGGTGGCCGTGGCAGCAGATGTGGTGATTGAGGCAGATCACCCGGTCGGTCTGCGCCATGACCAGGTGCAGATCGTGGGACACCATGAGAATGCCACAGCCGTGGCGCTCGCGCAGGCTGCCGATCAGGGCATACAGCTCGGCCTGGCCGCCCACATCGACGCCCTGCACCGGCTCGTCCAGCACCAGCAGATCGGGCCTGCGCAACAGGGCCCGGGCCAGCAGCACCCGCTGCAGCTCGCCACCGGATACCGCCTGCAACGGCTGCTGCAGCAGGGCCTCGATGCCGACCTCGGCCAGCGCCGCACGCACCGCGGGCAAAGCGGCGCCACCGAGACGCAGAAAACGCTGCACGCTGAGCGGCAGGTGCGGATCAACGTGCAGACGCTGGGGTACGTAGCCGATGCGCAGGCCCGGCGCGCGCCGCACGCTGCCCGCACTGGCCCGCTGCAGGCCCAGCAGCAGGCGCACCAGGCTGGTCTTGCCCGCACCGTTGGGGCCAATCAGGGTGACGATCTCGCCGCGACGCAGGCTCAGGCTGACGTCGTCGAGCACCCGGCGGCCACCGAATTCGAGCCGCAGGGCCTCCCCCTGGAGCAGGGGTACGGCATTATCGCGAGAAAGGCTGGCAGCGGGCATAGGTCTATCCGGTGCCGCTCAGCGGCAGTCCGGGCAGCGCCCGAGGATTTCGATACAGGCGCTCTCCTGCCGAAAACCGGCACGCGCGGCGGCCTCACCCAGGGCATCACCGACCGCGGTATCGTTGAGCTCGACGGCGCGCTCGCAGCCACGGCAGATCAGAAACTGGCTCTGGTGGTGCTCGCCCGGATGCAGGCAGCCGAGGTAGGCGTTGATCGACGCCAGACGATGCACGAGGCCGTGCTCCTGCAGGAAATCCAGGGCCCGATAAACTGTGGGGGGCGCCATGTTGCGCTTCTTGCCCTCCCTGTCGTCGTCACCCCCGGCGTCAGCCATCCGCGCCTGCTCGGCCAATTGCTCGAGAATCGTGTAGGCCCCCAGAGGGCGGTGACTCTGCCAGACCAGCTCCAGCACCTGCTGGCGCAAGGGCGTCAGGCGCGCGCCGCGCTCCCGGCAAAGGGCCTGGGCGGTCGCCAGCGCGCTGCGCACGCAGCGACGATGGTCGTGGCGGGTAAATGGCAGGGTATCTGCGTTGCCAGCGGTGGAGTCGGCCATGGTGGGTATCAGCGCGTGGAACCTGGGAGGTTGCATGTTATATTATTGCATTATCGAACCGGTGACCACTTTCCCATGCCCGCCGCCATCACCAAGCGCGTGACCCCGGAGCCCTCACCCGGCCGGGCCCCGCACCCCTCTCTGTTCATTCTGCTTGTGCTGACGGCAGCCCTGCTCCTGCCCGCGGGCCCGGCACAGGCGGAGCTGCGCATCGACGTGACACGCGGACATATCGAGCCGCTGCCGATCGCCATCGTGCCGTTCGTCGGCTCGACGTCCGAGGCCGACCAACTCGGCCGCGACATCGTCGGAGTCATCACCGACAATCTGCGCACCTCGGGCCTGTTCGCACCGATCAACCAGCAGGCCTTCATCCAGACGGCCGATTCGCTCCAGGTGCGGCCGCGCTTCTCGGACTGGCGGGCGATCAACGCCCAGGCGCTGGTCCATGGTGCGGCTGCGGCCCAGCCCGATGGCCGGGTGCGGGTCGAGTTTCGGCTCTGGGACGTCTATGGCGAGCAGTCGCTGGCGGGGCTGGCCTATTTCACCCAGCCGGACAACTGGCGGCGCATCGCCCACATCATCTCGGACGCCATCTACAAGCGGCTGACGGGCGAGGACGGCTATTTCGACACCCGCATCGTCTATGTGTCGGAATCGGGGCCGGCCCAGCGGCGCGTGCGGCGCCTGGCGATCATGGACCAGGACGGTGCCAACCATCAGTACCTGACGGACGGCTCCTACATGGTGCTGACCCCGCGCTTCTCGCCCTCGCGCCAGGAGATCTCGTTCCTGTCGTTCCAGCGCGGCCAGCCGCAGGTCATGATCCGCAACGTCGACACCGACCAGCAGGAGCCGATCGGCACCTTCCCCGGCATGACCTTCGCGCCGCGCTTCTCGCCCGACGGACAACAGCTGCTGTTCAGCATGTCGCGTGACGGCAACACCGACATCTACGTCATGGACATGCGGACCCGCCGATCCGAACGGCTGACGAACCACCCGGCGATCGATACCTCACCCTCCTTCTCGCCGGACGCCAGCCAGATCGTCTTCAACTCCGACCGGGGCGGATCGCAGCAGCTCTATGTGATGAACGCCGACGGAACCGATGGTCAGCGCATCAGCTTCGGCGAGGGCGGGCGGTATGCCACGCCCGTCTGGT
>JBJHBY010000340.1:0-2568 GCA_050485745.1 Gammaproteobacteria bacterium
GCGCAGGGCCTCGTTGAAACCGTGGGTATCGCGGTGCACCTCGCGCTGGTTGACCAGACACTTTTTCGACTCGTGCACGAATTCGATCGGGTCCTCGATGGTGAGGATGTGGTCGTACTTGTTGTCGTTGATGTAGTCGACCATCGCCGCCAGGGTGGTGGACTTGCCCGAGCCGGTCGGCCCGGTGACCAGGCACAGGCCGCGGGGCACCATGGCGACATCGCGGAACACCTGGCCCATGCCCAGTTCCTCCATGGTCAGCACCTTGGAGGGAATGGTCCGGAACACCGCGCCGGCGCCGCGGTTCTGGTTGAAGGCATTGACCCGGAAACGCGCCACCCCGGGCACCTCGAAGGAGAAATCCGTCTCCAGGAATTCCTCGAAATCCTTGCGCTGCTTGTCGTTCATGATCTCGTAGATCAGCCCGTGCACCTGCTTGTGCTCCAGCGGCGGCAGGTTGATGCGGCGCACGTCGCCATCGACGCGGATCATCGGCGGCAGGCCGGCGGAGAGATGCAGGTCCGAGGCGCCCTGTTTGGCGCTGAAGGCGAGGAGTTCGGTAATATCCATGCGGCGTCCTGAGCTGGGTGGATTCCGGGTGAGCCGGGGTGCGACGCCCTGTCGGGCGCCGCTCGCAGATCCCTATAATAGAAAGCCCCGACACACCCCGGCGGAGGCCCCCGCCAGGATGTGATACCGGTCACACTCTCCCGGCAGGCACGGGTTCCGGACGGAGCACAATGGCGGCAGACATAGCAGCAAATATAGCAGAGGTCACCGGCCGCATCCGCCGCGCCGAGGCCGCTGCCGGCCGCGAACCCGGCAGCGTCGGCCTGGTGGCGGTGAGCAAGACGCGCAGCGCCGCCGAGGTGCGCCAGGCCGCCGGCCGGGGCCTGCGCGACTTTGGCGAGAACTACCTGCAGGAGGCCCTGGACAAGCAGGCGGAGCTGGCTGACCTCGACCTGACCTGGCACTTTATCGGGCCGATCCAGACCAACAAGACCCGCGCCATCGCCGGGCACTTCAGCTGGGTCCACAGCGTCGATCGCGACAAGGTCGCCCGGCGCCTGGCGGAACAGCGCCCCGAGGCCTTGCCCCCGCTGCAGCTGTGCCTGCAGGTCAACCTGGATGGCGAGGCCAGCAAATCCGGCGTGACGCCGCAGCAACTGCCCGCCCTGGCGGCGGCGGTGGCCGACCTGCCGCGACTGCAACTGCGCGGCTTGATGGCCATTCCGCGCCCACGGGACGACCACGCCGGCCAGCGCGCGGCCTTCCGCCAGCTGCGGGAGCTGTTCGAGGCCCTGCGTGCGCGGCACCCGGGCCTCGACACCCTGTCCATGGGCATGTCCGCCGACCTCGAGGCCGCGGTGTGGGAAGGCGCCACCCTGGTGCGTGTCGGGACCGACCTGTTTGGCCCGCGCCCAGCGGCCTGAATGACGCGGCGCATTTCGGCGCGCGGGCCGCAGCGGGTATACTGTTGCGCTTTTACGCCCCCGGCCCGGGGTTCGGCAACCAGGCAGGCAGACACCTGCCGGCAGAAGGGGAACACGCGGTGAGCGACATGCAACTGGCCTTCATCGGCGCCGGCAACATGGCCGCCAGCATCGTCGGCGGACTGGTCGCCCGGGGCATGGACCCGCAGCACATCCACGCCAGTGACCCCTCCGCGGAGAGCCTGCAGCGGCTGCGCAAGATGGCGCCGGTGCACACCGGGCAGGACAACCTCGCCGCCATCGCCGGTGCCGATGTGGTGGTCCTGGCGGTCAAACCCCAGGTCATGCGCAGCGTGCTGGAACCCCTGGCCGCCGCCCTGCGCGAACGCCGGCCGCTGTTGATCTCCATCGCCGCCGGCATCACCGCTGCCCACCTCGAACGCTGGGTCGGCGCGGCCCTGCCGATCGTGCGCTGCATGCCCAATACCCCGGCCCTGGTGAGCTGCGGCGCGACCGCCCTGTTCGCCAGCGATGCCGTCTCTGCCACGCAACGGCAACAGGCGGATGCCATCCTCGGCGCGGTCGGCCTGGCCCTGTGGGTGGACGACGAAGCACAGCTCGATGCGGTCACCGCGTTGTCCGGCTCCGGGCCGGCGTATTTCTTTCTGGTCATGGAGGCGATGCAGGCCGCCGGCGAATCCCTCGGGCTGGCGCCCGACCTGGCCCGGCAGCTGACCCTGCAGACGGCCCTGGGCGCTGCGCGCATGGCGACCGAGTCCGACGTCGATGCCGCCGAGCTACGCCGCCGCGTGACCTCACCGGGCGGCACCACGGAGCGCGCCATCGCCCATTTCGAGGCCGGCGGCCTGCGCGACCTGTTCGCCGGGGCCCTGGGCGCCGCCTGCGAGCGCTCCCGGGAGCTGGCCCGGGACATGGACTGACCCAACACTCAACCTGAGCCTCAGGACCCCTGCATCATGTTCAGTGAAATCGGCACCCTGATCATCCAGACCGCCGCCCACCTCTACCTGCTCGCGGTGCTGCTGCGCCTGCTGCTGCAGATGGCCCGGGCGGACTTCTACAACCCCATCTCGCAATTCCTGGTGCGGGTTACCAACCCGGTTCTGGCGCCGAT
>JBJHBY010000341.1:0-2554 GCA_050485745.1 Gammaproteobacteria bacterium
GTGACGGACCCTGCGCCAGGCGTATGAAGCCGAGTATCAGGGCCGCGGAGAGCAGTGTAAATGTCAGTGTGATGACCCAGGCGGACACAATCGACCTCTCTCAGCTCAGCAGGGAGATGACACGACGTTCCATGTCCTTCAGATCGGCGATGAGCGCCTGCTCGTCGTCGATGTACATGGCATGGATGAAGAGCATACGGCGATCATTGGACACGTCCAGGCTTAGCGTACCCGGGGTGAACGACACCAGGTTGGCGAAAATCGTGATGGCGGCATCGGACTTCGCTTCGAGTTCGAGGCCGATCACGCCGGGTTTCATCGTGTGCGTCGGAGTGATCACCTCGTATGCGACCCGCATGTTCGACTTCAGCAGCTCCCAGATGTAGTAAAGGACGAAGCTGATGGTCTCGGGGATCTTGCGCACGTAGCCGAGCTTGCGCCCCGTTCCCGTCGCAACCAGCCAGAGCACCAGATAGCCGAATATGAAACCGGCCAGGAGTCCGGGAGCCGAGAAGTTGCCGGTGAGCGTGACCCACAACAGAGCCAGCAGGATGTTCCAGACAAACCAGGTCATGGTGTCACCCCCAGTACCGCCTGCACGTAAGCCGTGGGATCAAGCAACTGCGCCGCGGCAGCGTCGGCAAGCTCGTAGATCGGCTGCGCGCCCAGGCCAATGAACAATGTCATCGCAGCCAGGCAGACGATGGGAATCACCATGAGGGCGAGCGAGCGATCCGAGAGGGTCTTCTCGAAGCGGACGGCGCGCTCGGCATGCTCCTCCGGCTGCGCCTTCCAGAATGCCTCGGCCCAGATCTTGATCATGGAATAGAGGGTCAGCAGCCCCACCACCAGCGCCACGGCAACGATGCCCCAGCTTTCTGCCTCGATACCGGCGCGGATAATGATGTACTTGCCGAAGAAACCGGACAATGGCGGCAGCCCGGCCAGGGAGAGGGCGGGTACCAGGAAAAGCAGCCCGAGCCAGGGACGGGTGCGCCAGAGGCCCCCGATTTCCTTCAGTTCGTAGCTCCCTCGCAGGAAGTACACCACACCACCGACCAGGAACAGATTCGCCTTCACGATGATGTGGTGCATGATGTAGAACACGCCCCCCACCAGGGCCAGCGGCGTGAAGATCGCGAGTCCCATGATCATGTAGCCGATCTGGCTGACGATGTGAAAGGACAGGATGCGGCGGATCTCATAGTGTGCCGCCGCGCCCAGCACGCCGGTGATCATGGTAAAGCCTGCCATCCACAGCAGCAGTTCGTGGGTGTACCCGACGTCCTGATTGAACAGCAGGGTAAAGAACCGGAACAGCGCGTAGACGCCAACCTTGGTCAGCAGACCGGCGAACAGCGCCGACACCGCAATGGGCGGTGTGTGGTAGGCCGCAGGCAGCCAGAAGAACAACGGAAACGCAGCCGCCTTGATGCCGAAGGACACCAGGTACAGCATCGCCACAACGGTGACCAGGCCCTGGTTCTCCACCTGGGGCAGCTTGATCGCCAGATCTGCCATGTTCAGGGTGCCGGTCAGGCCGTAGGTGAGACCCACCGCCACCAGCAGCAGAATCGACGACAGCAGGTTGAGCGTCACGTACTTGATGGCGCCTTCCATCTGGCCCCGCTCTCCGCCGAGGATCAGCAGCGCGAACGACGCGACCAGCAGCACCTCGACCCAGACGTACAGGTTGAAGATGTCGCCGGTGAGAAACGCACCGCAGACGCCCGACAGCAGCAGGTGCATCAGGGGGTAGTAGCCGAAGGCTTCGTGATCCCTGCTGATGGACGGCAGGGAATAGACGGCCACCGCAAAGCCCATGATGCCGGCCAGCACGGTCATGATGGCGCCGAGCAGGTCGGATACCAGCACGATGCCGAACGGCGCCGGCCAGTCGCCCATGGCCATCACCAGCACACCCTGGGTGGCGGTGTTGTAGAGCAGCACGACGCTGGCAAACAGCAGTGCCCCGGTTCCGATCACGCCGATCCAGCGCTGCGCCGCGTGGGACTTGTAGAAGACCAGGGACAGCGCGCCCGCAATGAACGGAATGACAACTGGTAGTGCGACCTCTGGATTCACGTGTCGGTACTCCGCATCTTGTCCAGATCGTCCTCTTCAATGATTTCGTAGGCACGGTGGATCAGCACCACGGCAAAGGCGAGCACGCCGAAGCCGATCACGATGGCCGTCAGGATCAGGGCCTGGGGCAGGGGATCCGCCCAGCCGCCAAGGGGAAGCGTCATGCCCTCGGGCACCAGTGGCGGCAGGCCCCGGGTCAGGCCCGAGACGGTGAAGATCAGCAGGTTGGCCGCGTTGCTGAGCAATATCAGGCCGATAACCAACTTGACGATGGAGCGCCGCAGCATCATGTAGATGGATGTCGCAAACAACGCTCCGACCGCGAATGCCATGATGGTTTCCATGTCATTCCTCCGCTTCGGCCAGTGCCAGGACGATGTGCATCACAGAGCCCAGCACAACCATGTAAACGCCGATGTCGAACACCAGCGGGGTGGAGAGTTTAACTTCACCAAGCCCTGGCACATCG
>JBJHBY010000342.1:0-2546 GCA_050485745.1 Gammaproteobacteria bacterium
TGCATCGCCTGCTGCCCCGCAACAGCGGCTGGCTGCTGGCACTGTTGCCGGCTGCCCTGTTCATCTGGTTCTGCAGCCTGGTACCCGGAGCTGCGGAGGGTGCCCGGGTGGTGTCCTACCCCTGGATTCCCGGCCTCGACATTCATCTGTCCTTTCTGATCGACGGGCTGTCCCTGCTGTTTGCCCTGCTCATCAGTGGTATCGGCTTTTTCATCGTGGTTTACGCCGGGCGCTACCTCGAGGGTCATCGCGATCTGGGGCGCTTTTATGTACTGATCCTCTCGTTCATGGCCTCCATGCTGGGGCTGGTGCTGTCCGATAACCTGATCAGCCTGTTTGTGTTCTGGGAGCTGACCAGCATCACCTCCTACCTGCTGATCGGCTTCAATCACGAGGACGAAAAAGCCCGCAAATCGGCCCTGCAGGGGCTGTTCGTCACCGTTGGCGGCGGTCTGGCGCTGATGACCGGTTTCATCATGCTGGCGCTCGCCGGTGGCAGCTACGAGCTCTCGGAGCTGCTGGGGCAGGGCGAGGTACTGCGCGAGCATGGCTGGTACCTCGGCCTGACGGCGCTGATCCTGCTCGGCTGCTTTACCAAATCGGCGCAGTTCCCCTTCCACTTCTGGCTGCCGAATGCCATGGCGGCGCCGACCCCGGTGTCCGCCTACCTGCACTCCGCCACCATGGTCAAGGCGGGTGTGTATCTGATGGCGCGCCTGAATCCCGCCCTCGGTGAGACCGCCTTCTGGCAGCTCACCCTGGCTGGGGTGGGTGGCTTCACCATGCTCATGGGGGTGTTCCTGGCGGTGCGCAGCACCGGGGTCAAGCGAGTCCTGGCCTATTCCACGGTCATGGCGCTGGGCACCCTCACCATGCTCATCGGCATCGGCACCGAGCTGGCCCTGGCGGCTGCCATGGCCTTCCTGCTGGCCCACTCGCTGTACAAGGGTGCGCTGTTCATGATTGCCGGCATTCTCGACCACGAGGCCGGCTGCAAGGATTATCTGCAGACCGGCGGCTTCGCCCGCGTGCTGCCCGTGACGACGGCCTGTGCCGTGCTGGCGGCCCTGGCCCTGGCCGGTGTGCTTCCCACCTTTGGCTTTGTCGCCAAGGAACTGGTGCTGGAGGCGGTGCTCGAGGCCCCCATGCTGGGCCAGGCACTGCTGTTTGCCATGGTGGCTGCGGCTGTGCTCGGTGTCGCCGTTGCCGCCATCGCCGGTATCCGCCCCTGGTTCGGTCGCCGCCAGGATCCGGAGCGCGACATTCATGAGGCGCCCCCGGCGTTGCTGGCCGGCCCCGTGGTGCTGTCCGTTCTCGGCCTGCTGCTGGGGCTGGCCGCACCGCTGGCGGAGGGCTGGCTGCTGGCCGCGGCGAGCAGCGCCGTGCGAGGCGCACCGGTCGTCCCGGATCTGGCCCTGTGGCATGGCATCAATGCGCCTCTGCTGATCAGCCTTGGCAGCCTCGTCGTGGGCGGGCTGCTGTATGCGCGCTGGGCTGACCTGCGTCGCGCCACGCAGTTCATGGAGCATCTGGCCCGGTTCGGACCGGAGCGGGGTTACGATCGGGTCATGGCTGGCCTGGTTGCGCTCGCCGAGGGGCAGACGCGGATGCTGCAGAACGGTTATCTGCGTTATTACCTGATGACCACCCTGCTGATGATGGTCGCCCTGGTGGGGCTGGTCTATGGGGCTAATCTGGACTCCGTGAGCATCCGGCTCGACTTCGGTGACATCCGTCTGCATGAATATGCCGTGGCCGGGGTGCTGCTGCTGTCTGCACTGGTGGCGGTGACCACGGGCTCGCGCCTGGGGGCGGTTGCCTCGCTGGGTGGTCTGGGCTTCACCGTGGCCCTGACTTATGTGTTGTTCAGCGCGCCGGACCTGGGCATCACCCAGGTCCTGGTGGAAACCCTCACCGTGATTCTGCTGGTGCTGGTGTTGTTCCGTCTGCCGCGTTTCCTGCGCCTCTCGCCCACCCCGGTGCGCCTGCGCGACGCCGTGGTCGCGCTGACGGTCGGGGGTACCATGACCCTGCTCATCCTCAGTGCCGGCGCCAGCCAGTACTACCCGAGCATCGCCGAGTATTTCATCGCCGAGAGCCAGCCCTCCGCCTACGGTCGCAATATTGTCAATGTCATCCTGGTGGACTTCCGTGCCCTCGATACCCTCGGTGAGATCTTCGTGCTGGCCCTCGCCGCCACCGGGGTCTTCGCCATGATCAAGCTGCGTGAGGAGGACCGGGGGCTGTGAACACACATTCCATGATCCTGCGCACCACCGGCTACTTCCTGCTGCCCCTGCTGGTGCTGCTGTCCGTCTTCCTGTTGTTGCGCGGCCACAACGAGCCGGGGGGGGGCTTTATCGCCGGCCTGGTCGCCGCGTCGGCGCTGTCCCTGCACCTGTTCTTCACCGATGTAGTGGCGACCCGGCGCCTGCTGCCGCTGGATCCCCGGGGCATGCTTGGCTGGGGTCTCTCCCTGGCCCTGTTGTCCGGCATGCCGGCGGTGCTGGTCGGGAAGGCCTTCTTTACCTCGCAGTGGGTGGAGT
>JBJHBY010000343.1:0-2524 GCA_050485745.1 Gammaproteobacteria bacterium
GGACAGCACCGCGGCTGAATAGACGGTTTTCGCGACCAGCAGGGGCTCGCGGATCGCCATTTTCAGTACAAAGGTGGTAAAGCGCAGTTTCGTGGTCACCGCGGCCATCGCGGGAATCGCCACGAAGGGTTCAATGAAGGGTTTGTCCTCAAGGAACTCCCGGTTATCGTGGTAGGGGTACTCGCCCACGGTCTCTTCCGGGTAGAAGATGCTGTCCGGTACGCTGACGGCGTAGAAACCGGCCTCTTCCGCGGCCCTGGCCAGGGGGAGATAGTGGGCCGGGTCCATCATTGTGATATTGACGGTGAATCGCATTGTCGGCGCAGCTCCTTGGTTGGGGTTTCACTGCCTGCGCCGCGGCCGGAGACTGGCAAGCGGCGATCACAGCAGTTACGATACGCAGCGTATCGAAAATAGGCCGCAGTCTAGGACATGCCGGCAGCGGTCGCAATATCCGGTGGTAACCGGGTTCATGCGGCACATGGATGTGCCGCCGCCGGGCGCAGCCCGGTCGCCAGATTAATAGAAGCGAGGACCAGCATGACAAATCAGGTACAGCGTGTAGTCGTAGTGACCGGCGCCAGCCGGGGCGCGGGCAAGGGCATCGCCCTGGCTCTCGGTGGTCCGGGCTCGGTGGTCTACGTGACCGGGCGCAGCCAGCAGGAGGGTGACGCCCCCCTGCCTGGAACCGTCTACGCCACGGCGGAGGCGATCAACGCCCGCGGCGGGCAGGGCATCCCCGTGGTCTGCGACCACAGTGACGACGAGCAGGTCAAGGCGCTGTTCGAGCGTGTAGCGGCGGAGCAGGGGCGCCTGGACATCCTGGTCAACAACGCTCTGCAGGTTCCTGAGGGCCTCACCGATGAGGGGCCTTTCTGGGAAAAGAAGCTCAATCTGGTCGATATTCTCAACGTCGGCATGCGCTCCAGCTACATCGCCGCCTGGCATGCCGCACCGCTGCTGTTAAAGAGCGACGCCGGCCTGCTGGTGAACACCTCATCCTTTGGTGGTACCTGCTATATGCACGGCCCCGCCTACGGTGCGGGCAAGGCGGCGGTGGACAAGATGGCCCATGACATGGCCGTGGATTTCAAGCCCTTCGGCGTTTGCGCGGTGTCGATCTGGATGGGGCTGATCAAGACCGAGCGCACCCTCAAGGTGTTCGACGCGGAGCCGGAGAAGTACGCTGCCCTGGCCGATACCGCGGAATCACCTGAGTTTACCGGCCGCGTCATCGATGCCCTCTGGCGTGACCCGCAGCGCCTGGAGCGTAGCGGCAGGATCTGGGTTGGGGCAGAGCTGGCCGCTGAATACGGCGTGACCGACGTCGACGGCAAACTGCCGCCGTCGCACGCGCCGATGCTGGGGCGGCCACCGGCCTTTTCCGACGCAGTGATTGCCTAGTGACTCAGGGAGATCTTCCATGAGCGAGAACAGCCCTCTGAGCATCAATGTCCCGGTCGTCAGCTATGACGCCAGCGCCCGCCTGGTCGCGGCGGCGGTGGCCGAAGCCCGCGCCCTTGGTGTTGCGGTGTGTGTCAGTGTCGTCGACCCCTCCGGTGTGCCCCGAGCCTTTGCGCGCATGGACGGGGCGCCCCTGGTGGCAGTGGAGATGTCCCGTGCCAAGGCGCAGACCGCCCTGCTGGGCCTGGGTAGTGCCGAGCTGGGTGAAGCACTGGCGGGGCAGCTGCCGCAACTGGTGAGCTTTGCCGCGCAGGATCGTGTTGCCCTGCTCGGCGGCGGCATTCCCATCCTGCTGGACGCCTGCCTGGTGGGTGCCATCGGTGTCGGTGGTGCGAGCACCGAGCAGGATATCGCCATTGCCGAAGCGGCACTGGCCTCTCTGGCGTAGGGCGGAAAGGGCGCAGAACCACGTCGCCCGACCCCGCAAGTCTGTGGTTTCATTGACAATCCCGGGTGGCTGGGCAATGATGGCCGGCCCGCCGGCGGTGCTGTGGCGGGGCTGTCCGCCGCCACTTCCGCTGCCCCGCCGGGCGCAGTACCGGGTGCATTACCCGATACAACAACGGAGATCCCTGATGAGCTTGATACCGGGCCTGCCCGAGGGCCACTACGCCGATTTGCCGAATGGCTACCGCATCCACTACCTCGACCAGGGCCAGGGCCCGGTGGTGGTATTCCTGCACGGTTCCGGCTCCGGTGCCAGTGGCCACAGCAACTTCAGCGGCAACTATGCCTGGCTGGCGGAACAGGGCTTCCGGGTCATCGTGCCGGACCTGATCGGTTACGGCTACTCGGACAAGCCCGATGACGCGCAGTACCACATCGACTTCTTCGTCGAGTGCGTCAAGCAGACCCTCGACCAGATCGGTGTCAGCCGCTACACCCTGGTGGGCAACTCCCTCGGCGGCGCCATCGCCCTGAAGTACGCCCTGGTGGCCAACGTACTGATGATGGCCCTGCGGATGATCCTTAGCAACCCTCTGGAACGCCACATCTACAAACATGACTAGAACCACATCACCGCCAAGCTCACCGCTGACTCTTATACACAACTCAGATC
>JBJHBY010000344.1:0-2522 GCA_050485745.1 Gammaproteobacteria bacterium
CTGCCCGCGCCCCGGCCTGCGCTGCGGAACTCGACCAAAATCGCTACGCGATTTTCGGGACTCAGGAACCGTGGCCTGCGGCCACGGTTCCAACAGTCCTCGCGCCGGGACGGCCGGGGCGCTGCGCTTCTCGGCACCGGCTCTGATGGGGCGGCGCCCCCATCCCCCCCTCACCATGTTGCCAGCCGCCGAAGGTCAATGTCCTGGGGATTCTCTCGCGAAACACCCCGGAATGACTCCGCACCTGACCATGGCGCGCGCTCCATCGACGGTGGTGACGCTGGGTTACGCGGCTTTACCGCTAACCCAGCCTACAGTGCCGGAGAATCCTCGATCAGGCCGAGTATCAGTTGTGCGGAATCCGTGTAGGTCTTCTCGTTGATGAACGCGTGCTGGGTGCCGGTGTAGAGATCACGGAAAGCGCGCTCCAGGCGCGAGCCCTCGCGGATGGCCGTGGTGCCCGCGGCGAGGTGGGCGAACTGCACGATCTCGCGACTGGCCTCGGTGGCGTAAGTCGCAGCCATGCGCATGTCCGCACGCATCATCGGCGTCAGGGACTCACCCGCGCGCAACCGCTGCTCGACCGTTGTAAACGTATCCAGCACCAGCCCGTGGGCGGCGCGCCACATCGCCTCGTGGTGCGCCAGGTTGCGCTGAAACGTCAGCTTGTGGGCCAGGGTGGTGGTATCACCCATACGCGTCTTCGACTGCGCCAGCTCCACCACATCATCCAGGGCACTGCGCGCCACACCCAGGGCCCAGCCGGCATGGCCGGCAGCGGTCAACGGCATGATGCCGAGGCGAAAGGCAACGCCGCCGCGCCGCGGCTCGCGAGTGAACAACGGAAAGATACGCGCGTCCGGCACGAACACGCCCTGGGCGTTGTAATCGAAACTGCCGGTGCCCTTGAGGCCGGTCACGTGCCAGCCATCGGTGAAGTTGACCTGTTCACGCGGAAACACCGCCACCAGCATCTCCGGCAGGCCATGTTCCGCCATCAGCATCTCGCCGTCGTGCATGGGAATGAAACCACCCACCACATACTCCGAATGGCCAGTGCCGCTGCCGAACTGCCAGTTGCCGGTGACCTCGTACCCACCGTCGACGCGATTGCCGAGGCCATTGGGGGCAAACTGCCCGCCGAGGGTGACGCGGTGGTCATGAGCACCGAACACTTCCTCAAAGCCCGCATCCGGCAGGTAGGACGCTGCATAGGCTGCGGAGGGCAGGTTGGCAATGCCGATCCAGCCAAAGGAGCCATCCAGGCGTGCCATCTCCACCCAGACCTCGATCATCTCGCGCAGGGAGGGCTCGCTGCCCGCGGCGTCACGGGGATTCATCCACTGCATCAGGCCGCTGTCCCACAGGGCCTTGACGGTCTCTGCAGGCAGGGTGCGCTCGCTCTCCGCACGGGCGGCATTGGCCAGTACCACGGATTCGATGGCGCGGGTCATGGTCAGGCCACGATTCTCACCGATCGTTGCGGATGCGGTTGCGTTCATAACAGGCTCCAGGATTTATGGTTATTCAGAAGACGTGTTTTCAGTGCCGGACAACGCCGCTCGTTCAACAAAGGGGTGGTGTCAGTAACGCCCACCCAACTTGCGATGATCCCAGCTCAGGGTGCGCTCAGGGCGAATCAGGATGGTGGTTTTCTTCGCCGCCATGCCACGCACCACCTCCTCGATCACCGCGTCGTCCAGGCC
This sequence comes from Gammaproteobacteria bacterium, assembly GCA_050485745.1. Classification (GTDB taxonomy): domain Bacteria; phylum Pseudomonadota; class Gammaproteobacteria; order Pseudomonadales; family CAMLJR01; genus JBJHBY01. The sequence goes on from JBJHBY010000344.1 coordinate 1,707, forward strand.
CTCGTTGTTGTTGCGCTTCAGCACCTTGACGTGGTGGTGCACCACGCGCTCGAAATCGGCATCGCTCGCGGCGCCGTCAATGAGTTCGGCGCGCCCGTAGATGGAGGCCCCGCGCAGCTCGCTGTAGCGGTCACCATCCTCCCACAGCAGGGTGATGCGGTTATCGCGCTCGAGGTTGCGAATCTTCTGCGCCTTGCTGAAGGATTCCAGGATCACACAGCGATCATCCACCGCGAACCACAGGGTGGTGAGATGCGGCCAGCCATCCCGGCCCAGGGTGGCGCACTGCACGTTGCGCTGCCCCTCGATGAAGGCCCAGAACTCGTCATCCGTCATGCTGACCAGTTCGCGTCGATTCGGCATTGTGTCGTTCTCCTTGGTGCCACTCGGTTGGCGCCACTCAGCGGCAGACACTGCCGCCATCCACCAGCATGGAGTGGCCGTTGACATACGAGGCGCGGGGGCTGCACAGCCACAGGATGGCCTCGGCGATCTCCGCCGGCTCGCCCATGCGCCCACAGGGAATACTGTTCACGATCATGCGCTCCAGCGCCGGATCGGCCTGCATGGAGCCCTCCAGCATGGGCGTGCGGGTAGAGCCCGGCAAGACCGCGTTGACGCGGATACCGGCCTTCACGAATTCCATGGCCGCCGTCTTGGTCAGGCCCAGCACCCCGTGCTTGCTGGCACAGTAGGCCCCCAGCCCGGGGGTCGCGATCAGACCGGCCCCCGAGGACTCATTGACGATGGCACCGCTGCCGCGGGGCTTCATCGCGGCCAGCTGGTGCTTCATGCTCAGGTACACGCCGGTGTGAT
>JBJHBY010000345.1:0-2510 GCA_050485745.1 Gammaproteobacteria bacterium
ATTGCTGGTCTTTCAAGGGCTCGCGACCGGGCTTCACCCGGCGGCGGCACCTCCATGTGCCGCATGAACCCGGCACTATTCATCGCCGGGTTAATAAGTCGCCCGGCACGATTGATTGCCAGGTTAATGCCGCACATGGTGGTGCCAGTTCAATAACAGAGGCGCCAGTTGGTAACGGGTCGATCAACAAGAACAGTGATACCGCAGAAGCCGTAGCAAATCGCAGAAGGAGAAGCCCTGTGTTGCTGGTGACCAGCCGAATGCAGCAGTACGCCGAGCAGATGCAGGAGGCACTGCGCAGCGAGGACCTGGACCAGGCTGCGCGCCTGGATGACAAGGTTTCCGCCCTGCGCGCCGCGCGCATCCTGCTGGAAGCACCCTTCGAGACTATTCCCGCCTACCTGCAGCGTGTGGGCTGGGTGCGGGCGGGGCAGGTAACCGCCAATCTGCCCCGGGAAATGATCCTGCGCATCCTGCAGACACTGACCGAAGACGACGCCGGCTCCCTGCTTGCGGAACTGCCCGCCGAGCAGATCCCGAGCCTGCTCGATGACATGCCCGATGACCTGGCCAGGGCTCTCAGGCAACAGCTGGACCCTGAGTTCCGGCAGCAGATCGAACTGCTCGCCAGTTACCCGGAAGGCAGTGCCGGGGCGATCATGAGCCCTTATTTTCTGGCGGTGGAGCCGGGTGTGTCCGTGCGTGAGGCGATCGACGCGGTGCGCTCGGCGCCTCCGGAAATCGGGCGTACCGCCTATGTGTTCGTGGTTGACCCCGGTGGGCGGTTGCGCGGTGTGGTATCGCTGCGCGAGCTGATGGTCAGTGATCCGGGGGCACCGGTATCAAAAGTCATGAGCGACGAGGTCTTTGTCGCCCGCACCGGTGACCTCGCCCTGGAGGCGGCGCGCCGCATTCGTTCGCGGCGCCTGAAGATGCTGCCGGTGGTGGATGCCGCCGATGTGCTGCAGGGTGTGGTCAGCATCGATCGTGCCATGGACCTGCTGGAGCACGAACTTGCCGACGGTATCGTCGCCATCAATGCCGCATCCCCTGATGAATCCTTCTTTACGCCGCCGCGCCAGGCGGTCAGAAAACGCCTTCCGTGGATGGCGGCAAACGTCTTCCTCAACCTGGGCGCGGTGGCGGTGATCAGCTCCTTCGAGGACACCATCGTGCAGGTGGCGATTCTCGCCGCCTTCCTGCCGATGATCACCGACATGGGCGGCAACGTCGGCATCCAGGCGCTGTCGGTGTCGATCCGCAGCATGGCCCTGGGCGAGGCGCGCCTGCGCGACTTCTGGGTGGCGGTGCGCAAGGAGGCGACCATCGGCCTGGTCAACGGCCTCGCCCTGGGCCTGCTGTTCTGCGGTGTTGCCTATGTCTTTGAGGGCAATATGGTGCTGGGTCTGGTGGCGGGTACGGCGCTGGCCTGTAACGTGCTGGTTGCCGGAGTGGTGGGTGGAACCATGCCCTTCCTGATCAAGCGCCTGGGCAAGGACCCGGCGATGATGACTGGCCCCGTGCTCACCACCATTACCGATATCACCGGGGTGACGATCTACCTCGGCCTGAGCACGATTTTCCTCGCTTCGCTGATGGTCTGATGCCGGTGGTGGCGCTCAGCGCCACCCGGCCGGGCCCGGTCCCAGTGCCTCGAAGCTGCCGAGGTGGGCGCGGTTGTGCTTGCTGCGATGGGTCATCAGCCAGCGACCGTCGATACGGCGCCATTCATCGTGGTAGTCGCCGAGGGTGCGAAAGGTCAGGTCGGCCTTGTCGCCCGCGCCGATGTGCATGTCGCTGACATAGGCGCGGCTGCTGGCGCGGTCGCCGTCGACCTCGATCAGCACATTGCCCAGCAGGTGCTGGGTCGGCCCGCAGTCATCCAGGAAGGAGCGCATCATGGCCACCACTGCGGCGCGGCCCTGGATCGCTCCGGTGCCCATATCGGCGCTGAGGTTTTCGTGCATGAGTGAGTCCAGTGCCGCCCAGTCCCGCGCGTCCATGGCGCGGGCCACTGCGACCAGGGCGCGGTAGATGGCGCGTTCGTCCAGCAGGGTTTGCAGTTCGGTCATGGTTTCAATGTCCCGGGAAGTGTCATGCGACATGTTGTGGAGTGACATGTTACGGAGTGGCAGGGCCGCTGCAAAGTGCTCAGACCTGGGTCAGCTCCCTGAGGCCGTGGCTCAGGCTGGCAACCCTGTCATGACCGGCTTCGCGCAGAATCGATACGGCCATGGCCGAGCGGCGGCCCGAGCGGCACAGGGCCACCACCGGTCGGTCTTTGGGTAGCTCCGCGAGGCGGTCGCGCAGCTGGTCGAGGGGAATGTGCACATCGACCAGGGCGCTGGACAGCGGGCAGTCCCTGACTTCATCGTCGAGGCGGACATCGAGTACGGTAACCTCGCCCAGATGTTGCTCGAGCCAGTCGGCGCCGATCTCGGGAACGCCGCCGTAGGACAGGCGAATGTCGGCCCAGTCGGGCATCGCCGGAAGCTTGCCGTCCTCGGGGC
>JBJHBY010000346.1:0-2446 GCA_050485745.1 Gammaproteobacteria bacterium
ATCCAGTGCTGAGCCGGTGAACTGGAACTCTTGGGAGATCTGCTCTCGATCACTGGGGCTCACCCGGTAGCGTGAGGAGAATGCACCCCGGGCACCGTCATTATCGGCATTGTTGGAAATGCCCGAAAGGCGCTGGTCACCGTAGCCAGTAATGCTCTTGAAAGCCAGGTTGTCGTTGATCTCCCACTCGACCGTGACACCTGCGAGCAGGTTATTGAGGTTGAAGGCGTAGCGCGGATCCATCGCGACCTTGTTATCGCTCATCAGTGCGAAGGATTCGTCACAGGCATCCTTGTAGGCCTGTGAAACGCTGTCGTTATCCAGCGGGTCAACCAGGCTGGTGTCACCCGGCCAGATCTGGTTCTGGAAAAATGCGGGTTGCCCCTGGAAACTGGAATTCTCCAGCCACTTACAGTTCTGGCCAGTCTGTACTTCCCGGGTCTTGTTGTAATACAGGAAGGTATCGACGCTGATATTGTCCGCCGGCAGCCAGCGCAGTTGCAGGGCGCCGCTGAGGCGATCCTCGGAGGCCATGTCCTGGCCGGTCACGATGTTCTCCTGGTAGCCGTCGCGCTTGACGCTGCCCAGGGTGAGCTTGGAGTACAGGGTGTTGTCGATCAGCGGCATGTTCAACACCGCCTTGGCATCGCGGCGGTTGTAGTTGCCGACGCGGCCCTCGATATAGCCACCCATGTTTTCGTTGGGTTTGCGCGTGTTCACCACCAGGGCGCCCGCGGTGGTGTTCTTGCCGAACAGGGTGCCCTGCGGGCCGCGCAGCACCTGCACGCTCTCCGGGTCCAGCATGTCGAGGAGCTGGGCGTCCTTGCGCGCGATGAACACGCCGTCGATGTACACGCCCACCGGGGAGTCGACGCGCGCGGAGTCGTCGCGCTGGCCGATACCGCGGATCCAGATCTGCGAGGTGCTCTGCTGGTCGATCTGCAGGCCGGGTACCTGCAGGGGCAGGTCCTTGATGTTGGTGATGCCCGATTCACGCAGCTGGTCGCCGGAGAACGCGGTCATCGCGATGGGCACGTCCTGGATCGATTCCTGGCGTCGCCGCGCGGTGACGATGATTTCTTCCAGTACCATCGAGCCCTGAGCGTGGACCACGGGTGCCATCGGGAACATCGCCGCGTTGGCGAGTACCAGGCTGGTGGCGATCATGGATCGTCTGAATGCACTTCTTTTCATTATGGTAAGCCCCCATTGGACGGAAAAAACCTGCCACCGGAGCGGTGGCCGTCTGGTATCGGTATTGCGTGTTGTTGTAATCCTCGCGAGCTGGTCTAATCGGGTTTTGTTGTTGTGGCGTCCCGTTGTGGTATCAGCTGTTGCCAGAGCCCTTGCGGAGATCACCCCGGACGCAACGATAGTAGGTCGTTCTGCCGGAGCCCGGGAATGGCGCGGGCGTTCGCTTTGACTAAACATTCTAGTTCACCTGTGGCGGCTGCAAGGTGATGCGGGTGGATTTCGGAGGGTGGACTAGCGATCGTTAGTCTTGGTTCATTTATTTAACTGGGGGTATGGCTTGTGCAACTGCCAGTCCAGCCAGTAAGGATGCCGCTCCAGCGGCCGGGCGCAGGGGGGAGCATGCCTTGAGCATCGGGTTTGCGGTGCCATCGGCACGCACTGTCACCGTGGCGGGCATGGAGCAGATGCTGCGCTACCTGGCAGCCCTGGGCTACACCCGGGACGAGGTGCTGGCCGAGGCCGGGATCGATGACCGCGAGTATCGCCAGCTGTACCGGCAGGGGCGGGTTCCCGTGCAGCGCTACAGCAGTTTCTGGCGCGCCTGCAACCAGATGATGTCCCGGCGTGGCTCCGGGCTGCTCTGGGCCGGGGGGGTGTCGGCCAGGGCCTTTCACCTGATGTGTCAGTGCATGATCACGGCGCCGACGCTGGGTGAATCCCTGGGTCGTGCCGAATCCTTCATGGAGCTGGTGGCGGACAAGGCTGACCACATCTGGCTGCGTCACGAGGGCGGCACTGCCTGCCTGGCCTATGACCTGTTGCCGAGACCGGAACACCGGCGCTTCATCCCCGAAGGCTGCACGGACCCGCTCTACTACCGCACCCTGGCCCAGATATCCGGCCTGCTGCTCTGGCACCAGTTCAGCGGCTGGCTGATCGGACAGCCCCTGCGGCTGTCGCAGGTCAGCCTTCGCGGGCAGCTGCCGGAACATGAGCGCGACCAGCTGGAGCGCCGGGTATTCCTGTGCCCGGTGCGCACGGGAGAGGCGGAGGCGTTGCTGCGCTTCGATGCCGACTGGCTGGACGAGCGCCTGGTACGCACCCCGGAGGCGCTGCAGCGTTTTCTCGATACCGCCCCCTATGAGCTGGTACGCCACGATCCCCAGGCCGGCAGCGTGAGCACCACGATTCGCACCCTGATCGGCGACGACTTCCGGGATGGCTGCCCGACCTTCGAGGAGGTGGCGCGGCG
>JBJHBY010000347.1:0-2436 GCA_050485745.1 Gammaproteobacteria bacterium
GGTGCTGCGCACCGCCTGCCGCCAGGCACGCAGCTGGTCGAGGCTTTACAACCGGCCGCTGCACATGGCCGTCAACCTCTCCGTGCGGCAGTTGCGTCATCCCGGACTCATCGAGCAGGTACAGGCTATTCTGCTCGAAACCGGGCTGCCGGCCACCTGTCTGGAGCTGGAACTTACCGAGAGTACGCTCATGAGCCGGGACGGACGCACAGAACAGACCCTGCATGCGCTCAAGGAGCTGGGCGTGCGGCTGTCCATCGACGACTTCGGGACAGGGTACTCCTCACTGGGTTATCTGAAGCGCCTGCCGATTGATGCCCTGAAGATCGACCGCAGCTTCGTCAAGGACATCCCCGATGATTTCAGCGACATGGAGATTTCCGCCACCATCATCGCCATGGCCCATACCCTGCGTCTGCAGGTTGTGGCCGAGGGTGTCGAGACCCTGGAGCAGCTGGACTTCCTGACCCGTCAGGGCTGCGACAGCTACCAGGGCTTTCTCTGCAGTCCCGCAGTGGACGCCCCGACCATGACCCGCTGGCTTGAAGCGCAGACCGGCGCGCGGAACTCTGTCATCCTCTGAGACTCCCTGTCCGGCTTGGACTTGTCGCGCCGCGACACTGCAGAATGCAGATCGGCCCACGTCCCTGCCCGCAATCCGGTCATGACCGAACCCGACCCGCCTCAAGCGGGAACCGACACAACACCATGGCGACAGTGGCTCGGACTCGTCATCGGTCCCGGTCTGTTCCTCCTCATGCTCGCTGCCGGGCCGCCCGGTGACCTGCCCATCCCTGCCTGGCAGGTGGCGGCGCTCACGGCGCTCATGGCGGCCTGGTGGGTCACCGAGGCCGTTCCCGTTCCTGTCACGGCCCTGCTGCCGGTGGCGCTGCTGCCACTGATGGGCGTAACCGACATCACGCAGGCGGCGGCACCCTATGCGAATCCCCTGGTCTTTCTGTTCCTGGGCGGTTTCATCATTGCCCTGGGGCTGCAACGCTGGGATCTGCACCGGCGGATCGCGCTGCTGATCCTGGCGGCATCCGGGCAACGCCTGGATCAGCTGGTGGGTGGTTTCATGGCGGCCACCGCAGGCCTGAGCATGTGGGTGAGCAACACCGCCACCGCCGCCCTGATGCTGCCCATCGGCCTGTCCGTTCTGTTGCTGCTGGAAGATCAGGGTGTCACCCGGACGGAGGGGCACAACTTCGCCCTCGCCCTGCTGCTGGGTATCGCCTTTGGCGCAAATATCGGCGGCATGGCCACACTGATCGGCACACCCCCGAACGCCCTGCTGGCCGGCTTTCTCGCCGACCACTACGGCCTTCGCATCGGCTTCGGCCAATGGATGGCGGTGGGCCTGCCGGTGGCGCTGGTCCTGCTCTGTGCCTGCTGGTGGGTATTGTGCCGCTGGGCATTTCCCTTGTCCCGGCGACGTATCGACGGCATCGATGCGCTCATTCAGCTGCAGCGTGAAGCGCTGGGCCCCTCATCGGTCGCCGAGCGACGCGTGGCCATGGTATTCACCACCGTTGCCCTGGCGTGGATTGCCCGCCCGTTCCTGGACCGTATGATCCCCGGACTCTCGCTGACCGATCCGGGCATCGCCATCCTCGGCGCGCTGGCCCTGTTTCTCATTCCGGCCGGCGGCGGGCAGCGCGTCAAACTGCTCGACTGGGAAGCAACCCGGCAACTGCCCTGGGGGGTGCTGGTGCTGGTAGGCGGCGGACTGAGCCTGGGCGCCGCCATCGACGGCAGCGGCCTGTCAGAAGCGGCGGCCGCAGCCCTCGGGGGACTCGCCGCCTGGCCCGTGTGGATGGTGGTCTTCATGGTGGCGCTCATTACCATGCTGCTCAGTCACGTCACCAGCAATACCGTCACCACTGCCACCCTTCTGCCGCTGGCCGCCGCACTGGCCGTGACCCTGGGCGAACATCCCCTGCTGCTCGGTGTGCCCGTGGCCCTGGCCGCCTCCTGCGCCTTCATGCTGCCGGTGGCCACACCACCCAATGCCATCGTGTTCGGCAGCGGGCGTCTCGGCGTACCGGACATGGTGCGGGCCGGATGGCGTCTGAGTGTGCTGTCACTGGCAGTGGTGACGGGGGCGGCGCTGGTGCTGGTCGAGGTGGTGTTGGGATAGCCGGGGGATCCGGCGTTTCTGTTTTTCGACTTGAAGAGGGAAAGCAAAGTCAAAGGCTTCCGATCCGGCTTGCAGCCGGCTCGGGTTACTTTCTTTTGCTCGTCCAAAGAAAGTAACCAAAGAAAAGACACCCCGATGTCGCACCCCTGCGGGTGCCCTGCGTTACTCGGCTTTGAGGGGGGTCGGCACACAGGCCTTCCATGGCCTGAGCGCCGACGCGCCGCTTCCCTGCGGCGCCCCTTCGGGCTGTTTCCCTCAAAGCCTGCGCGGCTCGGTGCGCCATAGGGGGGGCAGGT
>JBJHBY010000348.1:0-2433 GCA_050485745.1 Gammaproteobacteria bacterium
CACCACGACGATGTGCTCGAGTACATTCGCGCCGAGCTCTGATGTAATCTTTCCCGATTATTCCAACCGCAACCGTAAGGAAAACCGATGTCGTTCTTTATTGCTTCTGCCCACGCCCAGGACGCGGCAGCGCCGGCGCAGGCCAGCCCCATCTTCACCCTGATCATGTTCGTGGGCCTGTTCCTGTTCATGTACCTGCTGCTGATCCGGCCGCAGCGCAAGCGCCAGAAGGAGCACCAGGCGCTGGTCAATGCCCTGAGCAAGGGTGACGAAGTGCTGATGACCAGCGGCATTGTCGGCAAGATTGCCCGCCTCGACGACAACTATGTGGTTCTCGACGTGACCGACAACGTGCAGCTCAAGTTCCAGCGTATTGCTGTACACGCCGTATTGCCGAAGGGCACCATAAAGGCCATCTGATTCAGGCCTTCAAATAGAGCACCTTCATGACCGACGCGGTCAGCTATCCCGAACGGCTTTCTTTCCCGGAGCGGCTTTCTCTTGCCCAGACGCCCACGCCGCTGCAGCTTTTGCAGCGGCTCAGCGAACGGGAGGGCGGGCCGCGGATCTGGGTCAAGCGCGACGACCAGACCGGCGGCGCCACCAGTGGCAACAAGGTGCGCAAGCTGGAGTTCACCCTGGCGCGCGCCCTGGCGCAGGGCGCCGATACCCTCATTACCTGCGGTGGCGTCCAGTCCAACCACTGTCGCGCCACGGCGCTGCTGGGTGCCCAGCTGGGACTCAAGGTGCAGTTGGTGCTGCGCCTCGACACGGCACCCGAGCCACGCGGTAATCTGCTGCTCGACCGGCTGGCCGGCGCCGAGGTGACCCTGCTGGAAAAAGCCGACTACGTGGTCCACCAGCGCACCGATTTTGCCGAGTGGCAGAACCGCTGCCGCGAGCAGGGCGGACACCCCTGTTTCATTGCCACCGGTGCCAGTGATGCCACGGGCGTCTGGGGCTATGTGCGCTGCGCCGGGGAGCTGGCCGAGGATTTTCGGCACCACGGCATCGCGCCATCGGTGATCGTGCACGCCACCGGCTCCGGCGGCACCCAGGCCGGGCTCAGTGCCGGGGTCGCGCTGCACGGCCTGCCGTCCCGCGTGACCGGCATCGCCGTCTGCGACGATGCCGACTATTTCCAGCGCAAGGTCCGGCAGGATCTGCGCGCCTGGCAGAACCTCTACGGGGTCGACATCGACCCGGACAGTATCCCCGTCGACGTGGACGACCGACACATCGGTGCCGGTTACGCCGTGGCCGGCGAGGAGGTTTTTGCCTGCATTCGCGATATTGCCGCCCTGGAGGGACTGGTGCTCGACCCGGTCTACAGCGGCAAGGCGTTCCTCGGCATGCTGCGCAACCTGCGCGCCGGCGAGTACCGCGACTGCGATGACATCGTGTTTGTCCACACCGGCGGCCTGTTCGGCCTGCTGGCCCAACAAGAACAACTGCAACTGTAGGGCCTGCCCGCGCGGGCTTCGGGGGAGCGTCAATGGAAGCGGTGTTGTCCACAATCAGTGATTTTGTCTGGGGGCCGGTACTGCTGGTGCTGATCCTCGGCACCGGCCTGTACCTGATGCTGGGCCTGGGCGGCATGCCGATCCGCAAGCTCGGCCTCGCCTTTCGGGTGATGTGGGCCGGTCGCAAACCCCAGGGCCCGGGGGATGTGGCGCCCATCGGCGCACTGATGACCTCGCTGTCGGCGACGGTGGGGATGGGCAACATTGCCGGCGTCGCCACCGCCATCGGCATCGGCGGCCCGGGGGCACTGTTCTGGATGTGGTGTACCGCCCTGGTGGGCATGGCGACCAAGTACGCCGAAACCCTGCTGGCCATGCATTACCGCGAAACCAGCCCGCTCGGCCACAAGACCGGTGGGCCCATGTACTACATCAAGAACGGCATGGGGCCGCGCTGGATGTGGCTCGGGGTGCTGTTTGCCCTGTTTGGCGCTCTGGCCGGCTTCGGCATCGGCAACTCGGTGCAGTCGAGCGAGGTGGCGCGCGTGATGTTCGAGACCTTCGCCGTCCCCCGCTGGGTGTCCGGGGTCGTCATGACCGGGCTGGTGGGTTTCGTACTTGTGGGTGGGGTGCGCCGGATCGCGGGCGCCGCCATGCGGCTGGTGCCGCTGATGGGGCTGATCTACCTGATCTGCGCCCTGGTGATCATCGGCTGGCACATCACCGACGTCCCGACGGCCCTGCGCGATATCCTGGTGGCGGCCTTTTCGCCCACGGCTGCCGCCGGCGGCTTTGTCGGTGCCGGCATCCTGCTGGGTATCCAGATGGGGGTGGCGCGGGGCATCTTCTCCAACGAGGCGGGGTTGGGCAGCGCGCCCATTGCCCACGCCGCGGCTCAGGCGGACGATGCCGTGCAGCAGGGCTCCATGGCCATGCTGGGCACCTTCATCGACACCCTGGTGATCTGTAC
>JBJHBY010000349.1:0-2422 GCA_050485745.1 Gammaproteobacteria bacterium
GCCCGCGGGTGTGGCAGGGGGACCCCTCGGCCCAGTCCCTGGGTCAGGCCTCTCAGGGGCCGCACGGGTCCCTCTCGGCGCAGTTGGTGGTGCATCGTCCCTGGACGCCGCCGGCGGTGCCTGGCGAGACGGGGTTGCAGGCAGTTGAGGCCCACACCGAGTGGGTGCGCCTGGCCTGGCCGGTGCGGGAGGGCGCCAGCGGCTACCGGGTGTACCGCCACGAGCGCCCGCCACGGGACGCGAACGACCTGGGCTTGCCCATCGGTGAGGTCCCGGGAGGCGTGACCGCCTTCGAGGATCGACTGCAACTGCGCCCACGCGCCTATCACTACAGCGTGGTGGCGGTTTACGGGCCCGGTGAGCGCGGCGCCCCGCAGACACTTCTGGTGGAGCCGTCGGCGGCGATCGAACTCCTGGCTGCGCAACTGCAGGGCCTGGTGCCGGCGGATGCCGGCGCGGAGTACGCGGGCCGCGTGGTGACCCTGCCGGCACACCCCCTGGGCACGGACTACCTGGGCCGGGACCTGCTTGCGCGGGTACTGCACGGCGGCCGTACCTCGCTGTTCATTGGCATTGTCGCACCGTTGGTGTTCGTGCTGTTCGGCACCGTCTACGGCGCCGTCGCCGGCTATGTCGGTGGACGTCTGGATAACGTGATGATGCGTTTCGCCGACTTCGTGGTGGCGCTGCCCTTTTTGTTGTTCATGATCCTGTTTCGTATCGCCTTCGGCATCGGGCCCGGTGAGAGCGGTGTATTCCCGCTGGTGCTGGCCCTGGTGGTCCTGAGCTGGCCCAGTACCGCACGCCTGGTGCGCGGCCAGGTACTGCAACTGCGCGAGGAACCCTACGTCGAGGCGGCACGGCTCTCCGGCGCCGGCGGCAGCTACATCATCGGCCGCCACCTGTTGCCCAACGTGCTGGGTGTGGTGCTGGTCTCACTGACCTTCGCCATTCCCTCGGCCATCTTCACCGAGGCCTTCCTGTCCTTCATCGGCATGGGGGTGAGCCCGCCCACACCCTCCTGGGGGGCGATGAGCCGCGACGGCATGCGCACCCTGCTGACCCACCCCCAGGAGCTGCTGGTGCCGGCCCTGTGCATCAGCCTCACCGTGTTGGCCTTCAACCTGTTCGGGGATGCCCTTCGTGATGCCCTGGACGTACGCCTGGAGGAGCGCGGATGAGCGCACTGCTGGAGGTTCGTGGCCTCGAGGCCAGCATCCGCAGCCGGGATGGCGAGGTACACGCGGTGCGCGGTGTTGACCTCAGCCTGGACGCGGGGGAGACCCTGGCCCTGGTGGGGGAGTCCGGCTGCGGCAAGTCGATGACCGCGCAGAGCCTTGTCGGCCTGCTGCCTCCGGGTACACGCCTGCGGGGCTCGGTGCGTTGGCGCGGGCGCGAGTTGCTGGGCCTGCCCGAGGCGCAGTTGCGGCGCCTGCGTGGCCGCGACATCGGCTTTGTGTTCCAGAGCCCGATGACCGCCTTCAACCCCACCCTGACCGTGGGCGAGCAGATTGCCGAGGTGCTGCGTGCGCACCGCAATATGGGGCGCGCCGCCGCGCGCCAGCGCAGCATCGAACTGCTGGAGCGCATGCAAGTGCCCGCACCGGAGCGGCGGGCGCGGCAGTACCCTTTCGAGTTTTCCGGTGGCATGCTGCAGCGCGCCATGGTGGCGATGGCCATGGCCTGCGGCCCACGCCTGTTGATCGCCGACGAGCCCACCACAGCGCTGGACGTGACCGTGCAGGCGCAGGTGCTGGCCCTGCTGGAGGATCTGCGCCGGGAGCAGGGCATGGCCCTGTTGCTGATCACCCACGACCTTGCCGTGGTAGCGCAGATGGCGGACCGGGTCGCGGTGATGTACGCCGGCCAGGTGGTGGAGCAGGCGCCGGTGCGCTCCCTGTTTCACGCCGGGGCCCACCCCTACACCGAGGGCCTGAAGCAGGCGATTCCGGAGCGTGCCGCCCGCAGCGGTGTGCTGCACGCGATCCCCGGCACGCCGCCGGATCTGATCTCTCCTCCCGCGGGTTGCGGCTTCTACGCGCGCTGCCCGCGGGCGATGCGCCTGTGCGAACACGGTGCGGTGCCCTTCTTTGAGGTCGCCGATGACCATACCAGCCGCTGCTGGTTGCGGCACCCGGAGTATCCAGGACGGACCAGTGGCGGCACCGTCCCGGAGCAGTCCCGTGACTGAGCCGCGGCCGCTGCTGCAGATCGAGGGCCTGAGCCGGCACTTCCGCCTGCCCGGGGGTGAGGTGGTGCGCGCAGTGGATGGTGTCGACCTCAGCCTGGCCTCCGGTGAGGTACTGGGCCTGGTCGGGGAGAGTGGTTCCGGCAAATCGACCCTGGGCAAGACCCTGCTTGGCCTGCACGACAAGACCGCGGGCAACGCCTGGTTCCGCGGCGAGGCACTGCCGCAGCGCTA
>JBJHBY010000350.1:0-2413 GCA_050485745.1 Gammaproteobacteria bacterium
CGAAGTCGAGGCGGCAGTCGCCACAGATGCGGTTGGTGTTGTCGCCCCCGTGGATGCAGCCCAGGTTCATGGTGGGTTCGCTGACCGCGAACAGCGGATTGTTGTAGCGCGCCTGCAGGTCGCGGCGCAGGTCGAGCAGCGCGCCGATGGCCTTGTGCATGCTCTCCAATGCATTGCGGCCCAGCGCGGGATCGCTGGAATGCCCCGATGCGCCCTCGATGATCAGACGTTCCACCATGATGCCCTTGTGCATGTGCACCGGCTTGCGGCCCGTGGGCTCGCCGATCACCGCATAGCGCGCCTTGGGCCGGCCGGCCCTGGCCAGCGCCATGGCGCCGGACATGGAGGACTCCTCGTCGGCGGTGGCCAGGATGATCAGCGGCTGCTGCAGGGTCTCGCCGGCGGTGCGGCGGGCGGCTTCGATGGCCAGTGGAAAGAAGCCTTTCATGTCGCACACGCCCAGTCCGTAGAGGCGCCCTTCCCGTTCCTCGAGCCGGAAGGGGTCCTGCCGCCACAGCTCCGGGTTGCAGGGCACGGTGTCGGCGTGACCGGCCAGCACCAGTCCACCGGGGCCTTCGCCCCGGGTGGCGATCAGATTGGCCTTGCGCGGGTCCGGCAGGTCCTGGATCTCGATGGCGAAACCGAGCGGTTCCAGCCAGTTGGCCATCAGCTCGATCACCTCGCGGTTGCCCTGGTCGTGCTCGGGGTTGACGCTGCTGATGGAGTTGCTGGCCACCAGCCGTGACAGCATCTCGGTGACGGAAGGGAAAGTCATGACAGCTCCAAAGTCCTGGGTCACCCTGCCCATCGGGGGCGGGTTTGTCGTACTCTGTGGTTCAGTGTACTCCGCTCTCCGGCATAAATCAGGGTGCCCCGGCACCGCTCGAGGCCCGGGTGCGATTTCGAGTTTTGTCATTGCCCGAACAAGGATTCGTCATGACCGACGCTGTCAGCCACTGTCAACGCCCCCTGCCCGACGCGCTCGAGCAGGCGTGGTCGCTCGCGCGGAACCGCTTCCGGGAGCGCGCCGCGCCCGAGGTCGATGCCTGGTTCGAAGGTCTGTGCGATGAGAGCGCCGACTTCGCGGCTCGGGTGCGGCTGGTGTGGGCCTGCAGTGATTTCGTGGCCGAGGCCTGCGCCCTCGAGCCGGCGATGTTCCGGGAGCTGGTGGCCAGCGGCGATCTCGACCGCAGCTACGGGGCCGGTGAGCTGTTTGCCCGCATCGGTTCGGCACTGCAGGCCGCCGACGACGAGGAGACCCTGCAGCGGGTGCTGCGCCGCCTCCGTCGCCGCGAGATGGTGCGCATCGTCTGGCGCGATTTCACCCGCCTGGCGGACATGGAGAGTACCACCGCCACCGTGACCGACCTGGCCGACAGTCTCATCAACGGAGCGCTCGACTGGCTGTATCCGCGCCTCTGTGAACAGCGGGGCACCCCCATCGGTCGGGACAGCGGGACACCCCAGCACCTGGTGGTGCTGGGGATGGGCAAGCAGGGCGCCCACGAGCTGAACGTGTCCTCCGACATCGACCTGATCTTTGCCTACCCCGAGGGTGGTGACACCGAAGGTGGCCGGCGTCAGGTAAGCAATCAGGAGTTCTTCAATCGCCTCGGGCAGCAGCTCATCAAGGTACTGGATGCACACACCGCCGACGGCTTTGTGTTCCGGGTCGACATGCGCCTGCGCCCCTACGGCCAGGCCGGCGCCCTGGTGCTGAGCTTCGAGGCAATGGAGGAGTACTACCAGAGCCAGGGCCGGGACTGGGAGCGCTACGCCATGATCAAGGCGCGGGTGGTGGCCGGCGAGGCGGCCGCGGGCGAGACGCTGATGGGGATGCTGCGGCCCTTTGTCTACCGCCGTTACATCGACTTCAGCGCCATCGAGTCCCTGCGCGACATGAAGGCGATGATTCGGCGCGAAGTGGCACTCAAGGGGCTGGAAGACGATGTGAAACGGGGTGCCGGTGGCATTCGCGAGGTGGAGTTCATCGCCCAGGCCTTCCAGCTGATCCGCGGCGGCAAGGATCATCGCTTCCAGCAGCAGAGGCTGCGCCTGGTGCTGGAGCTGATCGGTCAGGAAGGGCTGCTGCCGGACGACATGGCGCCGCGCCTGTACGAGGCCTACCGCTTTCTCCGCAATGTGGAGCACGCGCTGCAGGGGTGGCGCGATCAGCAGACCCAGTCGCTGCCGGACGACCCGGCCGGTCGCCAGCGAGTGGCCTGGGTGATGGGCCATGACGACTGGACCACCTTCAGCAGCGAGCTGCAGCGTCACCGCGACTTTGTGGCCGGGGTGTTTGCGGATGTGGTCGCACCGCTCGACGAGGTGTCCGAGGATGCCGACAGCATCGCCCATGACCCGTGGAACCTGCGCGATCCCGAGGCCCGCCTCAAGGCGCTCGGGCAACTCG
>JBJHBY010000351.1:0-2372 GCA_050485745.1 Gammaproteobacteria bacterium
ACCGTGAACAGGTGTCGCAGGTAGGCGTAGGGCTCCAGGCCGTTGGCTTTGGCTGTCTCGATCACACTGTACAGCGCCGCGCTGGCCTTGGCACCTCGGGGCGTGTCGCTGAACAGCCAGTTCTTGCGACCAATCACGAAGGGGCGGATGGCGTTCTCCGCGGCATTGTTGTCGATGGCCAGCCGGCCATCGTCCACATAGCGCACCAGCTTGTTCCAGTTGCTGTCGAGGTAGCTCAACGCCTTGCCCAGGGCCCCCTTGGGCAAGGCCGTGCCCAGGGTCTTGTCCAGCCAGGCGCGCAGCTGGTGGAGCACCGGCACACTGTCGCGCTGGCGGCGGGCGTGGCGCTCTTCTGTATCCAGGTCCTTGATGGCACGTTCGATGCCGTAGAGCTTGCCGATGTAGTTGAGCGCCATGTCGGCCCGGGTCACCTGTCGGGACTGCCCCTGGTTGGCGGGCACCGCCCTTTGGGCCTCAACAAACTTGCGCCGTGCGTGCGCCCAGCAGCCGACGTGCACGACGCCCGGCTGACGGCCCGCGGCGTGGTAGCCGGCGTAGTCGTCGGTCTGCAGGTAGCCGCAAAAGTCCTGCAACAGCTGTTTGGCCACGTCGCCGCCGCGACTGCGGTGATAGTCGTAGAGAATGATCCGCTGCGTCGGTGGTCCGCCGACCCGCACCCACATGTAGGAGGTGCTCTGCGGAGCCTTGTCCGGTTCCTTCAACACCTGCACCGGCGTCTCGTCGCAGTGGAGGACCGGCCCCAGGCGCAGCTGTTCATCCATCAGGTTCAGCAGCGGTTGCAGCCACTCGCCGGCTGCCAGCATCCAGTTCGCCAGGGTGTGGCGCGGCAACGTGACCCCCAGTCGTTCGAAGATGCGGGTCTGGCGGTGCAGTGGCAACGCGTCCTGGTACTTGGCCACCGCCACGTGGGCCAGGAGGCCGGGGCTGGCATTGCTTTTGGGAATGGGTTGTGCCGGCAGCGGCGCGGTGGTGACGCCATCTTCACAGGCCCGGCAGGCGTACTTCTTGCGCACGTGCACCAGCACGCGGATCTGGGCGGGGATGATGTCGAGCTGTTCGGACGTCTCTTCACCGATGACCGTGCGCTCACAGCCACAGGCACAGTGCCGCGCCGGCTCGGGCAGGTCGTGTTCGATGCGCACCCGGGGCAGTTCCGGTGGCAGGGGTTTGCGGCCGCGCGCAGGGCGCGATGTCCTGGGCGTTGCCCGGGCGGCTCCCCCTGGCTCCCGATCGACCGCAGAGGGTTCCTCAACGCTGGCTTCCGCTTCGTTGAACAGCTCGCCCTGGCCCGGCGACTGCTCGCTGCTGGCACCGAACTGGCGCTGCTTGTGCAGGCGGATGTACTCCTCGAGGAGGGCAATGCGCTGTTGCTGATCCAGCAACTGTCGCTGTTGCTCAATCACCAACTGCTTGAGCGCATCGGGGCTATCGGGAAGGGTTGAGGCGACCGGATTCATGGCCGCTATTTTACCTCAACGGGGCTACAGAACCGAGCTTATGTGCAGGATTTTATGCGGTTTTTGCGTAAAAATGTCGAAGCCGTCCAGCAGCCAGTTCAGCTCCTGGCCGGTGACGGTGAGGGCGGCCTGGTCGCTATGCCTTGGCCAGCGGAAGCGTTGCTGCTCCAGGCGCTTGTACCAGAGGATAAAGCCGTTGCGCTCCCAATACAGCAGCTTGATCTTATCGCGGCGCCGATTGCAGAAGACGAACAGGGCCGGCATCGTGGGTGACAGCGACAGCTCCGCCTCAACCAGTGCCGCCAGACCGTCAATCGACTTGCGCATGTCCACGGTACCGGTGTACAGATACACCTGCGCCGTGGCTTCGGGCCGCAGCATCAGGCGTGATCCCGGACGATGCGCAGAATCATTGGCAGCGCGGCTTCGAGCTGCCCGGCGGGCAACTCAATGCGCACCCCGCCGGGCAGGGACACGGCCACACTGGACGGCGTGGCCACGGTGACTGGAATGAACGTGCGTGAACGGCGGGACTGCTTGTGGCGCCAATAGGTGAAGGTCGTCAGCTTGAGTTGCTGTTGTTCGCAATAGGCAATTTGCGACAGGCCGCTGGCTTGCCAGGCGGCGATGTGGTCTTGCCAGAAGCTGGCTTTGTCGGTGCTGTCCATGAGGGGCTCCTGTGAATGAACCGATCAGGAGCGTAGCGAGGATGAGAGGCCGATGTTAGGTGGGGTTTATTGATCGCTTACTACCTGCTGGCCAAACACCACGGCGCCCTGGTTGCCAACATGAACATCAATCAGCTCATCTCGGGGGCCACAGGAGTTGCTGTAGTAAACTCAGGCACGGGGTTTGAGGCCCTATGCCGCCTGAAAAAAGTTGTGACATTCGGAG
>JBJHBY010000352.1:0-2336 GCA_050485745.1 Gammaproteobacteria bacterium
CCGGTCCTCCAACTCGGTTTCCACCCGTTCGAGGTCATCGAGATCGTCACTGATAAAATAATATCGCTTCATACCACACCCTCTTGTGATTGGCAGTCGACCTGTTTTTATCAAACTGAAACTGCACGGCATGAGGCTGGAGGCGGGTACGGCGCTTTCAGGACAAACAGGTTCAGCGCTACCCGCCAAACCGCGTCATGCTTCTCGAAAGTATAGCAACGGATTCCGGAACAGCCAGTCGCACCCCGAGACCCCGCTTCGGACCCACAACGAGCCTGTTTGATCCACCTCAATGGCCGGGCCGCCGCCAGTGCCTATGCTTGCGCAAAGAAACTTCGGCAATGCCCCGACCTTGAGAGGAGATGTGGCGATGATGCAGGAAGATATCGGACCGCTGGTGACCATTGGCAAGCTCGTGGCAGGCGGTGTGATCCTCATGGTTGCGCTGATTGTTGTGTCCAACATCATCGGCTGAACCCACCCGCTGCGGGGCGCCCTGCCCCGCGGTGCGGTCACCTCACCACAGGCGGCGGTCAGTTGACCGCCGCAGGCCGGGTATATAGTATTTTGCAGGCTCTGTGCCGTCTTCCGGCACGATCGCGGTGCGCCACCCGGCGTACAGGATCCACAGGGCGGGTTCGCAACATGCCAGGCTTGCCGAACTGCACCACCTCCATCCAGATTCCGGGACGATTCCTGGCGGTCCCCGTCGATCACGCAAAAGGTTCACGTCATGTATGTAGATCAGGCATCTGCCGATCAGCTGCGCGCCTGGGAAAGCGAGCTGGCTGAAGAATACCGCGCCCACCAGGCCCGGGGGCTGCAACTGGATCTGACCCGGGGCAAGCCCTCGGCCCAGCAGCTGAGCCTTTCCAATGCGCTGGACGGCTGCCTGAAGGGCGACTACACGGCTCCCGATGGCACCGACACGCGCAACTATGGCGGTCTCGACGGCCTGCCCGAGCTCAGGAAGCTCGGCGCCGAGATTCTGGGTGTGGGCGCCGACCAGGTGCTGGTGGGCGGCAACAGCAGTCTGACGCTGATGTACCAGGCCGCGGCCTTTGCCTGGATGTTTGGCCCCAGCGGTCCCGGCAGCGAGTGGAGCCGGGAGGACAAGGTCACCTTCATCTGCCCCGTACCGGGTTACGACCGCCACTTTGCCCTGACCCAGGAACTGGGCATCCACATGGTGACCGTCCCCATGCGCGACGACGGGCCCGACATGGATGCGGTGGAAGCGCTGATCGCCGATGACCCCAGCATCCGCGGCCTGTGGTGCGTGCCCAAGTATTCCAACCCCACCGGCTGCGTCTACAGCGACGCCACCGTGGAGCGCATTGCCCGGCTCGGCCAGAAGGCCCATCCGGCCTTCCGGGTCTTCTGGGACAACGCCTACGCGGTGCACGACCTCAACGAGCAGGCACCGCAACTGGCCGCCATCGCCGACTACTGCCGGCAACACGGCACCGAGGACTCGGTGTACCAGTTCACCTCCACCTCTAAGATCACCTTTGCCGGCGCCGGCGTGGCCTTTTTCGCCAGTTCCGCCGCCAACCTGGCCGAGTTCAAGAAGCACCTCGGCTTTGCGACCATCGGCCCGGACAAGGTCAACCAGCTGCGCCATGTCCGCTTCATCCCCGACATGCCGTCCCTGCGCGCGCTGATGAAACAGCACGCCGACCTGCTGCGCCCGCGTTTCGAGGCGGTCGTGAACGTACTCGACAGCACGCTGAGCGAGTCGGACCTGGGCACCTGGCTGGTGCCGGAGGGCGGCTACTTCGTGTCCTTCGACACCCGTCCCGGACTGGCGCGCGAAGTGGTTCGGCTTGCGGGCGAGGCCGGCGTGAAGCTGACTCCGGCCGGCGCCACCTTCCCCTACGGCAAGGACCCGGAGGACACCAACATCCGCCTGGCTCCCTCCTGCCCCACGGTCGTCGAGCTGGAGCAGGCCATGGCGATCTTCGCCACCTGCGTCAAGCTGGCGTCGGTGCGCCAGAAGCTGGGCTGATCGGACCGGACACAAAAAGGGCGGGTGCCTGACCGGCGCCCGCCCTGATCGGTTCGGCGATGCCCGGCGCGCCGGGCATCGTTCATCCAGTTATTGCGGCCATCACTCCCGCGGCGGCTTGCCCGCCATCGGGAACGATGGAAACGGCGTGACATTGCTGCCGCCCTTGGCCTCGGAAATCTTGCACACGCCTTCCTTTTCCACCTCGTCGATGCGCACCACGGCCTGCAACGGCACATAGCTGCGCTTGACCTGGCTGAACTCGGTCTTGAGCTTTTCCTCGGCCGGGTCGACGATCATCTGGGAGCGCTCGCCAAAGACAAACTCC
>JBJHBY010000353.1:0-2330 GCA_050485745.1 Gammaproteobacteria bacterium
CATGGGGGGTGGCCTCGGTGGCAGTCCCGCGGGTCCCGGGCCCGGTGGCGTGCAGGCGCACATGACCAATACCCGCAACACGCCGGTGGAGAGCCTGGAGATGCATCATCCTCTGCGCGTCACCCGCTATGCCCTGCGCCACGGTTCCGGCGGCGCCGGTCGCCATCGTGGCGGCGATGGCCTGGTGCGGGAGTTCCAGTTTCTGGCGCCCGCCCGGGTCACCCTGCTGACCGAGCGGCGCCGGCGCGGGCCCTGGGGGCTGGCCGGAGGCGCGGCGGGGCAGCCGGGGGCCAATCACCACAATGGCCAGTCCCTCCCGGGCAAGGTGGCGCTGACGGTGGCGACTGGGGATCGCATCAGCGTCGCCAGCGCCGGTGGCGGGGGCTGGGGTAAACCCGAGTAAAATACTCGGATTTTGTCGTCGGGCGCGCTAGAATAGTAGCCCCGGCCCGGTGGGCCACAGTGGTGTCATCACCGCCCACCGACGTGATCAACCCACCACAGGTGTACGCATGGATATTGAAGACGTTCTCCGCGAGCAAATCGAGAGCAACCCCATCATTCTTTATATGAAGGGTTCTCCGAACCAGCCGCAGTGTGGCTTTTCCGCGCGCACTTCGCAGGCGCTGATGGCCTGCGGTGAGCGCTTTGCCTATGTGGATGTGCTGAGCAATCCCGATGTGCGTGCCAACCTGCCGAAGTTCGCCAACTGGCCGACTTTTCCCCAGCTCTGGGTCAACGGTGAACTCGTCGGCGGTTGCGACATCGTCTGCGAGATGTACGAGAAGGGCGAACTGCAGCCGTTGATCAAGGAAGCGGCCGAAGCAGCGCGGGGCGCCGCGGACGCCGGCTGAACAGCCCTGTCACGCCTGGCCACTGTGCTGGCGGGGTGACCGGGCAAACGCCTCCAGGCAATCGGCCAGGGTTGCCGACGACACGGGCTTGCTCAGATGACGGTTCATCCCGGCCGCGAGACAGCGCTCCTGCTGTTCGGGCTGGGCATGGGCGGTGAGGGCGATGATCGGTGTCGGTGGCAGATGGTGCTCGCTTTCGTGCTCACGGATGGCGCGGGTGGCGGCAAAGCCGTCCATCACCGGCATCTCGCAATCCATCAGGATCAGATCGAAGCGCCGCGGCTGCTTGCGCCAGGTGGCCACGGCGGCGCGGCCGTCTCCACAGAGGGTCACCCGGTGCCCGAGTTTTTCCAGCATGCTGCGCAGCACCGCGACATTCACAGCGTTGTCCTCCGCCACAAGGATCTGCAGTGGCCGCGGCAGGCTGGTGACGTTGCTCGGTGCCGCCTCGGGTTCGGTGAGCACGCGATCGAGCAGTGAGTGCAGTAGCGTCGCGCTGCACGGCAGGGGGCCGGCGTAACGCAGGTTGTCCCCCGCACCGGCCGTCGCCCGTGCCGCATCGGCACAGACGTGGATCAGCGGCAGGTCGCGGAAGCGGGCATCCCGCCGCAGCCACTCGGGCAGGTTGTCGCCGGCCTCATCGGCTTGCGGATCACTGATCACCAGGTCTGGCTGGGCATGCTCATGGCTGAGCAGCCATTGCCGGGCGCTGCGGATGTTGTCGGCAAATTCGGCGCGGATTCCGAGGGCCTGCAATTGCTCCCTGACGATGTCCCGGACCTGCCCAGCAGGGATGACCACCAACGCCTGCCAGTCACGATAGCGGCTGGCCGCGACGGCGGGTGCCGGCGTTATCTCGGTCAGTGCAACTTCGAACCAGAAGCAGCTGCCCTTGCCGGCCGCGCTGTCGAGATGGATCTCTCCCCCCATCATGTCGACCAGGTGCCGGCAGATGCTCAGGCCCAGTCCGGTGCCGCCGAAGCGGCGATGGGTCCAGCTTTCTGCCTGCCGATACGCCTGGAACAGTCCGCGCTGGCGCTCCTGATCGATGCCGATCCCGGTATCGCGGACCTCGAAGCGCAGGGTCGCCGGCATCTCTCCATGACTGACACGCAGGCTGACTGAACCCTGTTCGGTAAACTTCATCGCGTTGGAAAGCAGGTTGCCAAGGACCTGGCGCAAGCGCGTGGGGTCACCCTGTACGACTTCGGGGCAACCGGGCTCGATGGCGGCGCAGAAGCTGATGCCGCGGGTGTGGAAACCATGGCGGTACAGGTCCGCGATCTCCTGGATCAGCTCGCTGAGGCTGAAGGTAATCACTTCGAGCTGCATCTGTCCGGCCTCGATCCGGGATACATCAAGCACGTCATCCACTACCCGCAGCAGGTTGCTGCCGGCGGAACGCAGGGTGTGCACGTAGCCCCGCTGTTCGTCGTCCAGGCGAGTCTGCTCCAGCAGTTCAGCCATGCCCAGCAC
>JBJHBY010000354.1:0-2266 GCA_050485745.1 Gammaproteobacteria bacterium
GAGAGGAGGCACTCACGGCGTGCCTCCGACGCGGATCCGGGGATCGAGCACCACGTAGGCGAGGTCGTCGAGGATGTTCACGGCGACGAAGACGATCGCCAGGATGAGCACCGCTCCTTGGAGGACGGGCATGTCACGCGCCAGCAGGTGGAACGCGACCTTGCCCTGCGCCGGCATCGCGCCAGCAGCGATGCGCGGGTGCTGCAGGAAACCTGGCGGCGCTGCCACGAAACGGCACCACTGCCCCTGGGGCGAGCGCGCATTGCCTGAGCGCGCGGGGGCGGATCATACAGCTGCGTCCGCTGCCGGCTGGAGTCCGTGGCCGGTATAATGGTGGCCGCCGCCGCCTGGAGATACAGCGTGAACCCCGCCCTTGAGGAACTGATCCGCGACAATCGCCTGGAACAGCTGGATGATGACCTGTTCCGCGGGCGTGCGACCCACGACTCGGGGCAACGCATCTACGGCGGGCAGGTGCTCGCCCAGGCCATTTCAGCCGCCCAGCAGACCGTTGTCTCCGGGCAGGTTCTGCATTCGATGCATGCCTACTTCCTGCTCATGGGTGACCCCGGGCGACCGGTCATCTATGACGTTGAGCGCATCCGCGACGGCCGCAGCTTCGCCACGCGACGGGTGGTGGCACGCCAGCATGGCCGTGCCATCTTCAATTGTGCGCTGTCTTTTCAGGGGGAAGAGGCGGGCTTCGGGCACCAGCGCCCCATGCCGGATGTGGCCGACCCCGCGCAGCTGCGCAGCGACGCCGAGCTGTATGCGGACTTTCTGCCTCCCGGGAGTGATGACTATGGCTGGCCCCTGGAGTTTCGCCAGGTCGACCCGATCGACCCCGCCGCTCCTCAGCGCCGCGCCCCGGAGGCGCGGGTCTGGTTTCGGGCTGCTGGAGCGCTGCCGGACGAACCCGGTGTGCACCAGCAGCTGCTGGCCTATGCCTCGGACAATCCGATTCTGGTGAGCGCACTGCGTCCGCACGCGGTCACCCATTTCAGTCCGGGCATGATGGTCGTTACCCTGGATCATGC
This sequence comes from Gammaproteobacteria bacterium, assembly GCA_050485745.1. GTDB lineage: Bacteria > Pseudomonadota > Gammaproteobacteria > Pseudomonadales > CAMLJR01 > JBJHBY01. The sequence continues at coordinate 1,038 of JBJHBY010000354.1, forward strand.
GATCTGGTTCCACGCGCCGTTCCGTATCGACGACTGGCTGTTGTACGACATCGACAGCCCCTTCGCGGGCGGTGGCCGCGGCCTGGCCATGGGGCGGATCTATGACCGCGGGGGGCGCCTGGTGGCCTCGGTCAGCCAGGAAGGGCTGATTCGCCAGCGTCAGGGCTGAGGCTGGCGTGGGCGCCCCGGGCGCAGGTGAACAGCGCTGCGCAAATTCTGGTAGCATTCGCGCTCATCGAAATTCCCGGGAACCTGCCGTATGAACGACAACATCGCCGTCATCGACGAAAGCAACGCGCAGGCGCTGCTGATCGAGGAGTCTTTCCAGCGGCCGGTGCTGATCGACTTCTGGGCTGACTGGTGCGCCCCCTGCAAGACCCTGATGCCCCTGCTGGAGAAGCTGGCCTCCGAGTACGCGGGTGCCTTTCTGCTTGCCAAGGTCAACTGTGACGAGCATCAGATGATTGCCTCCCAGTTCGGCGTGCGCAGCCTGCCCACCGTGGTGATCATGAAGGATGGACAGCCGGTGGATGGCTTTGCCGGCGCCCAGCCGGAATCCGCGTTGCGCGAGTTCCTCGAGAAACATCTGCCGAAGCCCTGGGATGCGCTGCTGGAGCAGGCCCGGGAGCTGCTCGCCGCCGGCAATGCCGGCGCGGCACTGGCCCCCCTGCAGCAGGCGTGTGAAGCGTCCCGTGACCGTCCCGATATTGTCATGGAGCTGGCCACGGCACTGATCGCGCTCAACCGCCACGACGATGCCGAGGCCGCGCTGGCCCGGGTGCGCCTGGTGGACCAGGATGCGCGCTATCAGGGTCTGGTGGCACAGATCGAGCTGTCCCGCAAGGCGGCAAAGGCACCGGAGATCGAGTCGCTGGAGGCACGCCACCGGGAGTCGCCCGACGATCTGGAGATCGCCTATCAGCTGGCGCTGCAGTACAGCCAGCACCAGTATCATCGCGAGGCTCTGGAGCTGCTGGTTGGCATCCTGCGGACCGACCGAGGCTTCCAGGAGGGTGCCGCGCGGCAGACTCTGCTGGACATTCTCGCCAGCCTCGGCAGCCGCGACCCGCTGGCCACCGAGTACCGGCGCAAGCTCTACGCTCTGCTTTACTGAAGCAGGTCCTGCCACAAATAACCTTACAGAGTGGTGAAGTGGTTTGGAGCCGCCGGTCCGGGACCGTCGGCCGCATGGACGCGGCCGTCGAGCTTACAGGGATGTATTCACAGCG
>JBJHBY010000355.1:0-2237 GCA_050485745.1 Gammaproteobacteria bacterium
CCTGTCCGACAAGATGGTGGAGAAAGCCCGCGCCTGGCGTCTCGACGACTAGCGAGCCGGACTCTTTCCGTCTCAGGGCCGTCTCAGAGCGTCAGAGCCGCCAGCGACGGCCCCGCTCCGCGGCGAGACGGATCACCGCACGGCGCTCCTCGTCGTCGAGCCGTATCCAGCGGGTGATCTCATCCACCGTGCGATAGCAGCCGATGCAGACATCCTCATCGTTGAGTGCGCACACGGACACGCAAGGCGACACCACGGCAGTCCGGGACACCTCACTCACTGGCCCGAGGCTCCTGCTCCACCGGCCGCAGGCCCTTGAGGTAGCGCCGCGCCTTGTCGACATAGGCATCCGCCGACAGTCTCAGCTTGGCCTGCATGCCCTCATCCAGCGTGCGCACGATCTTGGCGGGACAACCCATCACCAGCGAACCATCGGGAATTTCCATGCCTTCGGGCACCAGTGCGTGAGCACCGATCAGGCAGCGCCGACCGATTCTGGCGCCGGTAAGCACCACCGCCTTGATGCCGATAAGGCTCTCCTCGCCCACCTCGCAGCCGTGCAGCATGGCCGAATGACCCACGGTCACCCGCGGCCCGATTCGCAGCGGCTGATCCGGATCGGCGTGCAGTACCGCATTGTCCTGGATGTTGCTGCCCTCGCCCACGTCCAGCAGCGCCACATCGCCGCGCAACACGGCGCCAAACCACACGCTGGCATCACGGGCCAGACGTACCTCGCCGATCACATCGGCGCTGTCGGCCACAAAAATGGGGGTGTCCGGCAGTTCCGGCACCAGGTCATCGAGAGCGTAGATCATGAAGGGTCCACCAGTTGAAGTTCATCGAGTGCTTCGGGGTACGGCAGGCTGATCCGGGCATCCAATGCGATGTTCAGCAGATCCACCAGAACGTTGAGCGTCATACCCCAGATACGGTAATGATCGTAGTCATAGCAGGGAAACCACAGCTCCTGCCCATCGATGGCGAGCGGGAAGGAACCGCAGTTTTCGGGTTGCAGGAAAAAGGTGAGCGGCACCCGGAAGATGCTGTCGAGTTCCTCCGGATTGGCCACGAGCTGTTGGTCAGGTGGCACCAGACCCACGAAGGGGGTGACCCCCACACCGCGACGAGTCAACCGGTACGGCAGCTGGGCGTGCACCGATACCGCGCGGGACGGCAGGGCGACCTCCTCCCAGCTTTCCCGCAGTGCGGTCTGCAACAGATCCGCGTCCGTGGGCTCCCACATGCCACCGGGCAGCGCCACTTCGCCACTGTGGCTGTTCATGTGGTCGGCGCGCCGGGTCAGGATCACCTCCGGCACCGCCTGCTCTGTCAGGGCCACCAGCACCGCGGCCTCGCGGCCATTACCGCGGGGCTGGGGCGCATTCGGGTAGTGGCCGTGCAGCCGTTCCAGCATGCGCGGCAACATGCCGGGTGCCGCCGTCACGGGCGCACGCCCGGCGACTTCGGGGTGAGACTGCAGGGTTGCATCATTGCCTGTCATTATTGGAGCCTGTTTACACCATTATAGGGACCTGTATCACCACCACCAGCCCAGCAGCAACAACACGCCCAGCAGGGCGGTTGTCGCGGGCACCACAGGGACACGCGCCCACCAGCGGTTCCAGCGCCGCTCGAGCCGGCGCCAACCCGACACCGATACGCCCACTGCCGGCTCACCCGTCATCACCCGCACCAAGCCACGGCGCAGCAACAGCGCCAGTCGGATCCAGATTCTACCGGCAACACTGAAACGCCCAAGCACGGCCCGGGCATACCCGGCCGGCATCAGCCACAGGGATGCAGCCAGCAGCGCTGCCACCAACAGAGGCCAGACCGACGACCACAGGGCCGCGGGGGTCAACAGGGTCAGCATGCCCGCGCGCCAGCCCGGCAGCACCCAGGGTACGATCAATGGCATCGCCGCCAGCAGCGCGAAGGGCAGCCACAGTTGCGGCGGCGCCACCCTCGCCGCCGGGTTCGCCCGCTGGGTCCGATGTACAGACTCCATGAAGCGGAGCATCAGCAATGTCGTGGCCACGCTGCCGACCCCGAGCGCCGGCACCAGCCATGGGACAGCGGCACCGTAGTACAGTTCCTTGACCCCGGTCTTGGCAAGCGCGCCGCTGGTCATCGCGGCACCGGCCAGCGCCAGCGCGGAAACCGCCAACAGCAGCCAGTGAAAGCGCGCCAGCCGGTAGTGCATCGCCATGCCGGCCCCGAGAAACAGGGCACCC
>JBJHBY010000356.1:0-2232 GCA_050485745.1 Gammaproteobacteria bacterium
GTGTTGGCCCAGAGATCGCCGAACACGCTGTTGAGCATAAAATCCATGAAGCGGTCTTCACCCTCCGCGCCGGGTTGCGGCAGGTCGTTACAGTACACTTCGTTGAACATTTCGACGCCCTTGGCGCGCTTGGGATACTCGCTCATGGTTTATCCTCCAATCGGGCTTGTGTGTCAGAGGTGCCCTGGGTGTGTATGTGTGAATCAATGCGGACGATTCTGCCTGCCACCGCTTGCGTCCCGGAGAGAGCCTCGGCCTGGGTCGAAGGCAGTGAATCAGAAGGTCAGACCACGCCGGCCTCTCGCAAGGAAGGCCGGCGTTCAGGGTCGCTGCAACAGTCGCTGCCTGATCAGTAAATCGGTCCGCCGATCAGGTGCGTGGCCAGATCGATCAGCAACAGGGAAATCATCGCTACGAAGCTGGATTCGATGAACACCCGACCAATGCTCCAGCGTTCGCCATCCTTCTCCTCGTCCATGCGGTAGACGTTGGGGAAAGCTACCACGAAATACAGCGCATAGAACCAGGAACCGTACCAGAGCATGGCATCCAGGTTTTCGTACCAGACGTTGGGGTCTGAGTCGTGCTGGATCATGACGAAGTACATGTAGGTCTCGCCCCAGCCCCAGAAGGCGGCAATCAGCAAGACGATGCCACAGTAGGTGGCAAAGCGCGCGGCGGCAGACGACCAGTTCATGGTCATCGTGCGGATACGGCGCATGGCGATGATCGCCGTCACATGGTAGACGATAAAGAACACGATCGCGTTCAGGTACATCGACGGGGGCACTTTCATGTGATTCGCCAGTGCCGTGGCTTCATCCGGGCCCACCAGCGCGGAGTCGAGGTACAGGGTTACATTCTCGAAACGGTAGCGCAGGCCAAGAATTTCAAAGAAATACTCGGTATGGAAATAGGTGGCGAGGAAAATCCACCAGAACATGTAGACGTTGAACTTGAACCAGTAGCTCTGGTGCCAGATCACACCGCTTTTGCGGCGCAGGTACCAGGGCAGCAGCACACAGTAGGGCACCCACATCAGAAAATTCTGCATGATGTTCCAGAAGTTGCCGGTGTCGAGCCAGCCCATCTGCACCATCAGCATGTTGTAGAAGAACCAGAACGGCACCACGGTCAGGAAGAATTTTTCCGCCCAGGCCTTGTCCGGGTTGGGCGAGAACCAGTAGCCGGGAATGCGCTTCCCGGAGGCAGCTTGCTCAGCCATGTTGTCTGCTCCTGTTATCGGGGTTGGCCTTGGCGACCTGCAGGCGAGTGACAAGCACTGCAACGCCCGGGTCCTGGCCGTCAATTATGGCGCCGGAGTCGGTTCTCCAGTGCTGCCCGGATATTAACCCGGCAATGCACATTGCCGGGTTAATGCGGCACATGGAGGTGCCGCCGCCGGGCGCAGCCCGGTCGCGGAGGTTGATAGTAGAACCGGGGTTTTTCGAAGTCAACAAAAGATGTTAAAACTGTCTACCATGGGCAGGAGCGTATCGCGGCGGGCACCCTGGGTGGACATGCTAAGATGCGCGCCGATGTATGACGGATCAGCCATGTACACGAGATGCCGATGAGTCGCCAGGAAGACGCCGGGCCGCCTGTTCGCGGCAATCCAACGCGGGAGAAGATCCTGAACACCGCGGCCGCCTGCTTCCTGCGGGACGGTTACCGCGATGCGCGCATGACCCGTATCGCCACGGACAGCGGTATCTCCCGCGCGGCGCTGTACAAGCACTTTCCCACCAAGGAGTCGATCCTGCTCGCCCTCAATGAACGGGTGCTGGAAGAGGCCCTGGCCACGACGCGTTTTATTCTCAACAGTCGGCAGCCGGCCCCGGCGGTGATCGAGCAGTGGATGCGCGACCACCTCTGCGACGACCGGCCCGGCTTTGTGCGGGTGGTGATGATCGAGGATGCCCAGGGTGTGCTGATGCTGGACCAGCAGGCCACCGACGATGCGCTGCACAAGGTCAAGCGCGCCCTGGCGAAGGTCATCCGCCGCGGCATCGAGGACGGGGATATCCAGCCCGGCTTGCATCCGGCGGATACCGCCCACATGCTGCAGGCACTGGTGTTCAGCATCAAGCGCAACAATCTGTCCTCGCGCCCGGTGATCGAACTGCGTGACCGCCGCCGCCTGGACATCCTCGTTGCCACCACCATCGCCGGGCTGCGCACGACGGCCTGAGGCATCCGCCCGCTCAGGCCCGGCCCGAACAGCACAGCACG
>JBJHBY010000357.1:0-2219 GCA_050485745.1 Gammaproteobacteria bacterium
CTCGCCACGCGATTCACGCCCGGTGCGCCCGCCGGGTCCCGCCGCTTCGCGGCCCCCCCGGCCTACGATCCGGCGAGGAGTTCCGGGGGCGGTGATTCACAGGCCAGTTTCTGACCCAGCAGCTCCTCGATCTGCGGCAGCAGGAAGGCATCGTCCTCGCAGGCGAAGCTGATCGAAGTCCCCAGGGCACCGGCGCGGCCGGTGCGGCCGATGCGGTGCACGTAGTCGTCCGGGTCTTCCGGCAGACTGAAGTTGATGACGTGGCTGACACCATCGACATGCAGGCCCCGGCCGGCCACATCGGTGGCGACCAGAACCTGCAGCTTGCCTTCCTTGAAATCCTGCAGGGTGCGGGAACGCTTCTGCTGCGGCACCTCGCCGGAGAGCATGCCGCAATTGACACCGGCACGCTGCAGCTTTTCGAACAGCTTGCGGGTCTCGTCGCGGCGGTTGGCGAAAACGATGACGCTGGTGGCCTCCGGTTGGCGCACGATGCTGCGCAGCAGCGCGTATTTTTCGTCGGAGGTGACGGTATAGACCTTCTGGTCGACCGTATCCGTGGCCACGTGCTCGGGCTCCATCTCAACCTTGACCGGCTGATGCGTCCACTGCGCCGCCAGGTTGAGCACATCCTGGGTGAACGTCGCGGAGAACAGCAGGGTTTGCCGGTGCGCGCTGCGCGGGGTGGAGCGGATGATGCGCTTGACCTGGGGAATGAAACCCATGTCCAGCATGCGGTCCGCCTCGTCGATCACCAGCAGCTCAACCTGGTCGAGGTAGAGGTCGCGACGCTGCTGGAAGTCGAGCAGGCGGCCCGGGGTGGCGACGACGATATCAACCACGTCACGGCCGAGCTGGTTCAGCTGCTTCTGATAATCCATGCCGCCAATCAGGGTGACCACATTGAGGCCGCTGTACTTGCCCAGATCCTCGGCATCGAGGCCAATCTGCTGCACCAGTTCGCGGGTCGGTGCGATGACCAGGGCACGGGGCTCACCGACAAAGCGCTCGCGCTCCAGAGGCTTGGCCAGCAGGTCGTTGATGACCGTGATCAGAAAGGCGGCGGTCTTGCCGGTGCCGGTCTGGGCCTTGCCGATGGCATCGTGGCCACGCAGGGTGCTGGGCAGGATCGCGGCCTGAATCGGAGAGCAGTACTCAAAGCCCAGGTCGGCAATGGCGCGCAGCAGGCGCTCGTCAAGGGCGAGGTCAGTAAAGCGCGTCTTGCCGGGCAGATCGGGCACCCGCGACAGGTCGGTTGCAGCCTCCGCGGGCGCCGCGGCCTGGGGCGCGTTGCTCCCGGTGCGCTCGCGGCTGCCGCGACGACGACGGCGCCCGCGGCGGCGACGGCCCTCTCCCTGCTGTTCCTCGGCGGTGTTTCCGTTGCGCTCTTCCGGGTTGGCTGCGGCGTCTGTCAAAACCGTTCTCTCTCTCGTCGCTGGTGTCTGAATGCGTGCGTCCCACTGCGCGCCGGGAGCTGCCGGGGCGTCCGGAGGCGGTCTGCGGCGATGGTGCGAACGCGGGGAACCGGCAGGACGGGCGGTGCGATTACCGGGGCGCAGGCACTGGCGCGGGCGCTGGTAGCCACGGCGCAGGACTGCTTGTCAACGGCGTATTATCGCCGTATTGCCAATTCCTGGCAAATCCGGGTGGCGGGACAGAGCCTCAGCGGGCGGCACAGACCGGGCAGGCCGGATCCCGCGGCAGGGTAAGCTGGCGCCACTGCAGCACCGCGGCGTCGAACAGTAGCAGGCGACCGACACCCGCGTCACCGAACTCCGCCAACACCTTCAGGGCCAACAGGGCCTGCAGGCCGCCAATCACCCCGACCAGCGGCCCCAGCACGCCATTTTCGGAGCAGCTGCCGGCGCCCTCCGCCGCATCCTCGCGGTACAGACAATGGTAGCAGGGGCTGTCATCACGACGGCTGTCAAACACCGCCACCTGCCCCTCGGCGCGAATGGCGGCACCCGACACCAGCGGACGCCGGGCGGCGACGCAGGCACGATTGAGGGCAAAGCGGGTGGTAAAATTGTCGCTGCAGTCCAGCACCAGGTCGACTCCGGCCACTACCTGCCGCAAGTCCTCGCCCTGCAGGCGTCGGTCCAGGACCCGCACCCGCACCCCGGGGTTGATGCGACGCGCGGCAGCGGCAGCGGATTCCGCCTTGTTGCGCCCGCAATCGGCGCTGCCGTGGGCGATCTGGCGCTGCAGGTTGGAGA
>JBJHBY010000358.1:0-2188 GCA_050485745.1 Gammaproteobacteria bacterium
ATCCACGCCTGATCTACTGCTCCATCACCGCCTACGGCCGCGATGGCAGGCATGCGCAACGGCCCGGCTACGACGCCCTGGTCATGGCGCGCACCGGCCTGATGTGGGAGCAGCGTGGCTGGCCCGAGGGGGCCCTGCGACATATGGCCGGTGAGCCGGACCCGTTTCCGGACCTGGAGGTTCCCTACGATACACGACAGGGGCCAGCCCGGGAGGGGCCGATCTTCCCCGCCTCACGCTGGCCAAGCCTGGGGGCCTTCTACAGCGCCTCCACAGCCATCAGCGCGGCACTGCTCGTACGCGAGCAGACCGGCCGCGGGCAGCATGTGGAAACCTCGCTGCTGCAGGGTGCCCTGGCCTGTGGCTCCGGCGTCTGGCAGCGCGCCGAGAAGGTGGATGCGCCCATGTTCGATTCGTGGGTACTGTGCAGCAAGTCACCCAAGGGGCACTTCGAATGCTCCGACGGCCGCTGGATACACAACTGGGTGCCCAACCCGCGTTTCATCATGAGCGCGACCGAGGGCGACGTGCTGAACTCGAGCCCGGACCTGACCGTCCAGAACGACCCCGACCGTTTTGGCATGGGGCCGGAAGAAATCTTCGTGATGCTGCATTATCAGCCCATTCTCGCCGAGCGCGTGGCCAGATTCAGCGCCGATGAGTGGACCCGGGCCGCCGCCGTCGCCGGCATGACCATCCAGCCCATCCGCTCGCCGGAAGAGGCATTGACCGATCCCGCATTCCTGGCCGACGGCTGTGTGGCGGAAGTGCAAGATCCGGAGCATGGCCCCGTGCGTCAGATGGGCATCACCTACCGCCTGGATACCAGCCCGGGCCACATCCGCGGCCCCCAGCCCCGCCCCGGTGAGCATACCGGGGAGGTGCGGGCCCAGGCTCGCGCCGCCGCGGCGCGACCCGCCCCATCGGCCCCGGCGCCGATGCCAAAGCGGGCGCCACTGGCAGGGATTACCGTGCTCGATCTCGGTCTCGCCATCGCCGGGCCGTTCGGCACACAGTTGCTCTCCGACCTCGGTGCCCGGGTGATCAAGATCAACACCCTCTATGACATGTACTGGCACTCCAACCATATCGCCTACATGGCCAATCGGGGCAAGGAAAGCATCTCGCTCAACCTCAAGGATCCGCGCGCCATGGAGGTGCTGCACAAGCTGGTCGAAGAAGCCGACGTGGTCCAGCACAATATGCGCTATGCCGCCGCGGAGCGCCTGGGCGTGGACTACGCCAGCCTGAAAAAGATCAACCCCTCTCTGGTGTACTGCCACACCCGCGGCTTCGAGAAGGGAGCGCGGGCCGAACTGCCCGGCAATGACCAGACGGGAGCCTGCCTGACCGGCGTGCAGTACGAAGACGGTGGCATGGCCCGTGGCGGCAAGCCACTGTGGAGCTTCACATCACTGGGCGACACCGGCAACGGCTTTCTCTCGGCGGTCGGCATTCTTCAGGCCCTGTATCACCGCGAAAAGACCGGCCAGGGGCAGATGGTGGACACGTCCATCGTCAATGCCCATATGCTCAACGCCTCCTACGCCGTCGCCAGGCCTGACGGCACCGCACTCGAGCGCCCGTATATCGACGGCCTGCAGCTGGGTTTCAATGCACTCAATCGCCTTTACCGCGCATCCTGCGACGGCTGGATCTGCCTTGCGGCAATCGACGATGTGCACTGGGCCAGACTATGCCAGATCGATGCCTGCAGCGCCCTGACGGACGACACGCGCTTCTCCGATGCCACCCTGCGCAAACAGCATGATGAGGCGCTTTGCAAAGCGCTTGAGACTGTTTTCGCATCACGCTCCGCGGCAACCTGGCAATCACAACTCGACGAGGCCGGGGTGCCCGCAGAGATTTGCTCGAGTGACTTTGCGCCAGGCATGCACGACGACAGGGAAATGATCGAGCGCGGCTTTGTCACCTCTTTCCAGCACCCGGTGGTAGGGCGCCTCGACCAGGTCGGCCTGTTGTTCAACTTCTCCGGCACACCCGCCGGGACACAGGGTCCACCGCTGCTCGTTGGCCAGCACACGCGCAGCATCCTGCTCGAACTGGGATACAGCGATGCTGAAGTAGACGAACTCTGTGCCAACGGCAGCGCCCTGGAGTGGAAGGCATCCTGAGGCCTGTCATCTCGCCAACCCCAACGACCGGCCTCGCCGGCAGCGCGAGCAGG
>JBJHBY010000359.1:0-2170 GCA_050485745.1 Gammaproteobacteria bacterium
AGAGCCAAGGCTGGGTACGGCGTCCGGCGCTCCTGTCCACCAAAGAGCGACTTTGACAGACCGGAGGCACAATACAAGGCTGGGTTAGCGGCAACGCCGCGTAACCCAGCGCTCCCACCGCCACTCAAATCCATGCGCCATGGCTGTATTCGGAGCACCCGGAAGCTTTGTGAGCGGGCGTTGTTGCTGCGATCAGCCGCTGCGCCTGAACGGCAGCAGGGTGGCCGCTTCTTCCAGATACTCCGCCACCGCCACGCGCTCGCGCTGCAGAAAGTCGTCAATCGCGGCGCGGAACTCCGGGTGGGCAATCCAGTGCCAGGAGGTCGTGCGCACCGGGGCGAAGCCGCGCTGGATCTTGTGCTCTCCCTGGGCGCCGGGGTCGAAGCGCTGCAGGCCGTTGCGAATGCAGTACTCGATGCCCTGGTAGTAGCAGGCCTCGAAGTGCAGCTGGTCGATCTCCCGGGTGCAGCCCCAATAGCGTCCGTACAGGGTCTGGCTGTCGCGAAAATTCAGGGCGCCCGCCACCACCTCCCCGGCCTGCTCCGCCAGGACCATGACCAGGTGGTCCTGCAGGGTGGCGCCGATGCGCAGGAAGAACTCCAGATTCAGATAGCCGCCGTGGCCGCTGCGCTTGGCATAGGTCATCTGGTAGAAGTGGTGGAACTGCTGCCAGCGCGCCGCATCGATCTCCGCGCCTTCCAGCACCCGCAGGGCCACGCCTTGCTCAGCGACGCGGCGTCGTTCACGCAGCAGGTTCTTGCGCTTGCGCGAGCTGAAGCCGTCGAGGAAGTCGCTGAAATCCCTGTAGCCCGGGTTCGACCAGTGATACTGCGCTCCGTGGCGCGGCATGAATCCCGCCGCGGGGAGTTCGTCGGCCTCACCATCCCGGGGAAACAGCACGTGGGCGGAAGAGATACCGAGGCGCTCTGCCTCCCGAACCAATGCCTCGGCCAGACTCTTCCTGAGGGGCTGGGCCGACTCCCCCGCGCGGATGCACAGCCGTGGCCCGGTGGCGGGGGTAAAGGGAATGGCGCCAAGCAGCTTCGGGTAGTAGCGCAGGCCATGCCGTTGATAGGCGTCTGCCCAGGACCAGTCGAAGACATATTCCCCGTAGGAGTGCTGTTTCAGGTACAGGGGCATGAGCGCGACCAGGGTGCCGTCCCGACGCAGGGTCAGGTGGTGGGGTTGCCAGCCGCGCTCTGCCGTGACCGCGCCACTGGCCTCCAGGGCGGCCAGAAAGGCGTGGCGGGTGAACGGGTAGTCGTCGCCGGCGACGCCGTCCCACTCGGCGGCGTCGCAGCGGGCGACGGCATCGATGAAGTCCACTTGCAGCATCGGGTAAAGCGCCCTCGTCCGCCGGGTTTCAGCGCAGCAGGTAGTCCAGTACCAGGCCCGCGAACAGCACGGCGCCGACCCGGTTGTTGTTGATGAAAGCACGGAAGCAGTCCGCTTCGCGTCGCTCCCGGATCAGCCACTGCTGGTATACGAACAGCCCGGCGGCGGCGATCAGCCCGAGGTAAAACCAGACGCCGAGTTCGAAGCGCAGCCCCACCAGGATCAGGGTGCCGATCACGCTGGCCTGCAGAAAGGCGGTGATCAGGCGGTCGTCGTCACCGAACAGAATCGCGGTGGACTTGACCCCCGCCCTGAGATCATCCGCCCGGTCCACCATCGCATAGAAGGTGTCATACACCACCGTCCACATCAGGGTGGCGATGTACAGCAGCCAGAGGTCGCGTGGCAAGTCGCCGGTCTGCGCCGCAAAGGCCATCGGGATGGCCCAGGAAAACGCCGCGCCCAGCACGATCTGGGGGTAGTGGGTGTAGCGCTTGCAGAACGGGTAGATGGCGGCCAGCAGCAGGGCCACCATCGACAGCATCACCGTGAGCCGGTTGGTCAGCAACACCAGGCCGAAGGCGAGCAGGGCCAGCACCGCGGCCACGGCCAGGGCTTCCCGGGGGTCGAGCTCCCCGGTGGCCAGCGGGCGCGCGCGGGTGCGGCTGACGTGGCCATCGATATGGCGGTCGGCGAAATCGTTGATGGCGCAGCCCGCCGAGCGCATCAGAAACACTCCGGCGCTGAAGATCAGCACCAGATGCAGGTCAGGGCGGCCCTCGCCCGCCAGCCACAGAGCCCAGAGGGTGGGCCACAGCAACAGTAGCGTGCCGAT
>JBJHBY010000360.1:0-2117 GCA_050485745.1 Gammaproteobacteria bacterium
GTGCCGGAACTGACCATGCGCACCTGATCCATGCCCGGATACAGCTCGCACAGCTTGCGGGCGAGATCGGTCTCGATCGCCGTGGGTGCGCCGAAGCTCAGCCCCTGGCGCAAGCGGCCCTCGACGGCTTCGATCACCCGTGGGTGGGCATGGCCGACGATCATCGGCCCCCAGGACAGCACGTAATCCACGTAGCGGCGTCCGTCGGCATCGAACAGATACGGGCCCTGTGCGCTCTCGATGAACAGCGGTGTGCCGCCCACCGCGCGAAATGCCCGCACCGGCGAGTTCACCCCGCCGGGAATGACCTGGCGGGCCTGTTCAAACAACTGTTCGGAGCGGCTCATTGCGAAGCAAACCTCGTGTGCTGGTGTGTGTTCCGAGGAGCGTGCCCAGCGGGCCCGTTGCCTGTCGATCCCGGGAATCGCGCATTATCCGGTTTTTGCCCGGGGCGCGCCAACGCCTCAGCGGCACCAGTGCAGCCGGTCCGGCACCAGCCGCCCCATGCCGATGCGATAGGCCTGCTGCAGTGCCCGCCAGGTGAAGCGCTGGCCTTCCTGCACCGCCTCGGCGAGGGAGATGCCGTGGGCGCGATAGCAGGCCACGGCCGCGGCCAGGGTGCTGGTCGCACCCTGGAAGGTGGCGGGCAGGCACTCCCAGCGGTAGTCGCGGGCGCTCTGGTGCGGGCTGAACAACTGGTTCAGGGTATTGCCGCCATTGCGGTCGACTCCGGTGAGGAGCACGGCGCCAGCGCCGGTATCGAGCAGGGCGCGGGCGCAGGCGGCGGGGCTGTCCGCGGCGGGGGCGAGGCGTCGCGCGGAGTCGGTATCGAGCACCAGCAGCTCCGCGCGCGGCAGCAGCAACAGGCGCAGTGCCTCGGCGGTCTGGTCCACGGTCGCTGCCGGTGGCGCCAGGATCAGGGGGATGTCGGCGTACTCCCCGAGGATGGTGTGAATCACTTCAATACTGCCGCGGTTGCCGCAGTCACCGAGCTTGAACAGGTTGACCGGGCTGTCCTCAAGGACGGCGCGCATCTGCTCGATCAGCAGGGTGTGGGTGGTGATATGGCCGTCCTTGACCTCCCGGGTGTCCCGGGCCTGGGTCACGGTGACCACCGGGGCGCAGTGCCCGCCCAGGCTGGCGATGGCAAGGATGTCGGCGGCAACACCATCCGCGCCGCTGGGATCGAGGCCGCCAATGGCCATGACCACGGGTTTGGTGGCATCGGGGTGCGTCATGGTCGGGCCCTCCACTGTCGTCCTTGCGGCGGGGTGACCCGGTCGGGCCGGGGCTGATACCGACGATACCAGATTCGTGGCGAGACGCGAGACGCAAGACGCAAGACGCAAGACGCAAGACGCAAGACGGAAGACGGAGGACGGAAGATGGAGGACGCAGGGGTGGCGCGGCAGTGGGCGGAGAGTTGTTGCAGCTTGATTGAGTGAAAAGGCTTGATAAGGCCAGCGCGGGCCACATCCTGATCTCGCGTCTCGCGTCTCGCGTCTCGCGTCTCGCGTCTCGCGTCTCGCGTCTCGCCCGTAAGACACTTGACTTATCTAAAGACGCATGTCTTAATTGCCCCATGAGCGCGCTACCCGACAACCCATCCGCCCTGCGCCTGCTGCAGACGGCGGAGCGACTTTTTGCTATGGAGGGCATTGATGCGGTGTCGACCCGGCGCATCAGCGTCGAGGCCGGGCAGCGCAACAACTCGGCCCTGCAGTACCACTTTGGCAGCAAGGATGCGCTGATCGAGGCCATCCTGGATTACCGCATGGGAGCCCTGAACCAGCGTCGCCTGGAGCTGCTGCAGGCCCTCGAAAACAGGGGCGGGGTGCGGGACGTCCGGGCGCTGATTGAAGTGCTGGCGCGGCCGCTGCTCGAGCTGCTGCGGCAGCCGCCGGAGGAAAGTTACTACATCAGCTTGCTGTCCCAGCTGCACAGCCAGCAGCGCTATGAGTTGCTGTTCCCGGCGGACCGCAGTCGCACCCAGGGCCTGTTGCGCACCACGGCCCTGCTGGGTCAGGCCCTGCCCGGGCTCAGCGCTGCCGAGCAGGCCCTGCGCTTTGGCCTGATGGGCCTGACCCTGACGCATGCGGTGGCGGCCTGGGACCACC
>JBJHBY010000361.1:0-2093 GCA_050485745.1 Gammaproteobacteria bacterium
GGGTGATGCCGATCAGGCGGAGGTTCTGATGCGCGCTGCCGGCGAGCTGGAAGCCACCGTGGACAAGCATCCGGTCGAGCCCGGCTCGCTGCAGCCCGCCCACGAGGCACTGGGCGACTTGCTGATGCGGCTGGAGCGTCCCGCGGATGCACTGGCCGCCTACCGACGGTCGGATGCAATCTGGCCGGAGCGCTACAACACATTGCTGGGAGCGGCCAAGGCAGCACATGCCGCGGGGGACACGCAGGCCGCCGGGGATTTCTCCGACCGCCTGCTCGCCTCAGTGGGCGACCCCGACCAGGTCAGGCCTCTGCTGCCCGACCCTTGAGACAGCCGGCCGTTGCGCGTCGCCTGCGGATCTACACCCGCAGGCCCAGCATGCGGCGCAGGGTGCCGTCGCGATTCAGCAGGTGATGCTTGAGCGCACCGGACACATGCAGCAGCAGGGTGACGACCAGAATCCACGCCACCCAGGTGTGCATGCTGTGAAAGAACGACGCCAGGCCGGCGTTGTGGGCCAGGGGCATGGCGGGGTTTTCCGGGTTCGGGTTGCGCGGCACGATGTCGAAGCCGAACACCGCAACGCCGGTGCCACCGAAGGAAGACATCAGAAAGCCCGACAGCGGCATCAGCACCGTGGCCAGCAACAGCGTCCATTGCACGGTTCGCACCAGCCGTTGCTCCAGAGGGTGAAAGCGCGCCACCGGCGCCGGCCAGCCACTCTTCAGGCGCCAGATCACCCGCGGCACCACCACCAGCAGAATCAGCACACCGAAGGATTTGTGCCAGGGGTACAGGGCCCAGGTTTCCGTCTCGGCCATATAGATGCCCAGGGCAAGCATGCCGATCACACCGAGGCCGACAATCCAGTGCAGCGTGATCGTCACCGGGCTGAGCTGTTGAGCGGTATCCGGTTTCATGGCGGGCGTCTCCGTCAAGGGGGATGGGGCGCAACAGCGTCCAGGGGCATTCTGTATCAGCGCGCCCGCGCCGGCAACGCAGGGGACTACTTCACCTCGACCGGATGCACAGGCCGGAAGGGGTTGCGGCGCTCCGCCAGTGAAAACAGGTAGGGGTAATCCCGCTTCAGGTGATCGAGGTAGTCCAGCCACAACACCAGCAGCAACTGATACACGCGCTTGATGTCCCCGGCCAGCCGCCCAAAATCAGCCTCCGAAAGATCCGCCAGGTCACCGTGATTTTCCAGCTCCTTGGCCAGGTGAAACACCGCCCACACCAGGTTGGAGAAGGGCTCGGCACGGATCAGGCTCTGGTTCTGCAGCAGGTCCAGCAGAAAGGGCTTGTGGTGGGCGAGAAAAGCCTGCAGTTCCTCCAGGTTGTTCTGCCGGGCATCGATGGAGGAATCGTAGCGTACGGCGCTGTCGCGCAGATTGAGGAATTCCTTTTCCGACCAGTCGCTGGGGCCAGACAGATGGCGCCCGATGGGGTCTTGATGCGTATCGTACACCGCCAGCCGGCGCAGCAGTTCTGTTCCCAGCTCGCTGAAGAAGGCCCCGGTCAGCATGTTGACCTTGTCGATCATGGCCTTGCGCTCGCGATGGTGCAACAGGCGATAGATCACGAAAGTGAGCAGCAGCATCTCCAGGAATACGAAGGCGATATCGCCGACCATGAAGATGAAGATGTGGTGTGGATCCCGGAAGATCAGGTAGTGGATCCAGTAAACCAGCGCCGACAGGCCCATCAGCACCACCGCCAGGGTCAGCGGCCAGTGACCATAATCCCGCTCTCGTCGCCCCTTCACCACTCCGCGCTCCACCTGACCTTCAGAAGGGCCAGGTCCACTCCTGAATCTCGGGTTTGTCGATGCCGTGCTCATGGGCATAGCGGCGGCAGTCGATCTGCAGGTCGCGCAGTGCCTCCTTGGCGTGGGCGCCGGCCACATTCAACCCCGGCACGCGGTTGATCGCGTCGATGGCCAGACTGAAACGGTCGATGTTGTTCTCGATGGCCAGCTCCAGCGGCGTATTGATGCTGCCCTTTTCCTTGTAGCCGCGCACATGCAGGTTGGCGTGGTTGGTGCGCCGGTAGGCGAGGCGGTGGATCAGCCAGGGGTAACCGTGGAAGTTGAA
>JBJHBY010000362.1:0-2031 GCA_050485745.1 Gammaproteobacteria bacterium
CGATTGATCGCGCCGGAAATGCCCATGAACGAGCGCCGGGTACTACTCAGTTCAGCACCACGATGGCCAGATTGAGCACGCCGGCGAAAGCCACCCACAGCACATAGGGCAGGAACAGCCAGCGTGCGCCCCGGGAAGCGGTGGTGGCGATGAAGACCAGCAGGGTCACCAGCATCAGCAGCAGGTCGACCAGTGCCCAGAGGGGTTGCTGCAGGCCAAAGAACAGCCAGGACCAGGCGGCATTGAGCAGCAGCTGTGCCCCCCAGGCCAACGTCGCCGGCGCCGCCAGCGCCGGCCGGGCGCGCCAGGCCAGCCAGCCGGCCGCGGCAATCATCAGGTACAGCGTGCCCCAGACCGGACCAAACACCCGGCCCGGGGGCGTCCAGGCGGGCTTGTTCAGCGCCGCGTACCAATCGCCCGGCTGAAACTGGGCACCACTGAAGGGTGGCGGCAACCAGAAGCAGGCAAACGGCGAGTGCGGGCAGGCGCAGGGGCGTGGAGACGGGCATGGTCATCGACCTGTTCGGGCGGCACACGGGTGCTGCATGACGGTGCCGCTGTTATAGCATGGGGCGCGACCCGGCAGCATGGCGACGCAGCCAGCCGCCACGCCCCATCAAGAGCACGCTTATGACCACAGATCGACACACATGGCGACGCCCCGCCCTTGCCGTCTTCGCCCTGCTACTGATCGCCACAGTGGCGGCCACGACAACCCATCACCTGCACAAGCCCCTGCCCCCGGGCCTGGACTTCGACAGCGGGCCGCTGCCGGTCACTGAAGTGCGCTACCTCGCCGATCGCACCTGGATCGACGCCAACGGTGAACAGCAACTGACGCACAGCATCTTCGACGAGATTCTCGACCTGATCGCCGCCGCCGAGGAGTTGCTGGTCCTCGACCTGTTCCTGTTCAACGACTTTGCAGGCGGTGATGCCACACCGCACCGGGCGCTATCCCGGGAGCTGACCGACGCGCTGCTGCAGCGCCGGCGCGAGCGCCCCAACCTCGAGATCGTGTTCATCACCGACCCGTTCAACACCTTCTACGGCAGCCTCGAAAGCGAGTATCTGCGCAGCCTCGAGGACGCCGGTGTTCGCGTGATCCTCACCGACCTGGATGCCCTGCGCGACCCCAACCCGGCGTGGTCCGGCCTGTGGCGCCTGTGCTGCCGCAGGCTGGGCAACCACAGCGGCGGCGGCTGGCTGCCCAGCCCGGTGGGCGGCGAGCCGGTCACCCTGCGCAGCTACCTGCGGGTGCTGAACTTCAAGGCCAATCACCGCAAGGCCGTTGTGGCGCGCACCAGCGCGGGCTGGGAGGGACTGGTGACCTCGGCCAACCCCCACGACGCCAGCAGCCGCCACGACAACGTGGCACTGCGCTTCAGCGGCCAGGCGGCCCTGGCCCTGCTCGCCAGCGAAGAGGCCGTGGCCGCGTTCTCGGGGGCCGAAGCGGCAATCGAGGCACCACCCTGGATGGCGGAGACACCGGATGGGGGCGATGCGATGCGCATCCTCACCGAGTCGCGCATTCGCGACGCCGCGCAGGCGCTGCTCGACGGCGCCAGCCCGGGGGACCGGGTGGATATTGCCATGTTCTATTTTTCCCACCGCGGGCTGGTGCAGGCGGTGCTGGCGGCACACCGGCGCGGTGTGCAAGTGCGCGTGCTGCTCGACCCCAACCGCGACGCCTTTGGCCGCGAGAAGGATGGCGTGCCCAACCGCCAGGTGGCGGGAGAGCTGCACCGCGCCGGTGTGCCGCTGCGCTGGCCGGACGTGTCCGGCTACTGAGGAGATGACAATGACCGTACGCACCCCCCGACGCTCCTTAGCCGTCGCGCTCATCGGTGCCCTCACCGCCGCCGGGCTCTCGCTGGCCACACCAGCGGCGCGCCAGGCGCTGATGGTCGCGGTGGGACACAGGCAATATAGAATGTTTATGCGACTGCTGGCGGCAGGCGTGTTGACGGACCCCGACGACGAGCACGTGTTGATTATCATACGACACATGCTGCATGAAGGGGACACCAC
>JBJHBY010000363.1:0-2026 GCA_050485745.1 Gammaproteobacteria bacterium
AAACCGGTACGTCCGCGTAGGCTGGGTTAGCGGCAACGCCGCGTAACCCAGCGTTCTCACTGTCATTGAACCTTGTACCGATGTTGCTACTGGAGCGATCCCGAAGAGCTTCGTGAGCAACGCCCGAGAGCGCCCTGGCGTGGGTGGTGACGCCGGGTTACGCGGCGCTGCCGCTAACCCGGCCTACGCACTGTGGCGATTATCCGTGGCTTCATCCAGCATCGCCGAGGCGGTGCTGGAGGATTGCCAGGGCGGCGACCGGGGCAGTTTCGGTGCGCAGCACCCGTGGCCCCAATCGCCAGGGCTGGAAACCGGCGCCGTGGGCGGCGCGGATCTCGCCCTCCGTCAGCCCCCCCTCGGGACCGATCAGCAGGGTCGCGGCGTGCTGTCCGCCCTGCCAGTCCGGGGCCGCATCGGCCGCGGGATCCAGAACCAGGCGCAGCCCCGGCGCGGCAAGCTCGAGATAGCGCGCCAGGGGCAGGGGTTCCGCCAGTTGCGGCAGTCGGGCGCGGCCACTCTGTTCGCAGGCGGAAGTCGCCACCTGGCGCCAGTGCGCCAGCTTCTTCTCCAGGCGCGGGCCGTTCAGGCGAACCTCCACGCGCTCGGTCCACAGGGGCTGGATGTGGCTGACCCCCAGCTCCGTGGCTTTCTGGACCACCCAGTCGAAGCGCTCCCCGCGGGAGACGCCGATGGCCAGTTGCAGGGTCAGGGGTGACTCACAGGCATTGGGCAGGATAGCGTCGATGCGTACCACCGCGGCCTTGCGGTCGGCCTCGATCAGGGTGGCGGCGTGATCGTGGCCGCTGTTGTCGAACAGTACCAGGGGCCGCCCCTTCGCCATGCGCAGGACACTGACGAGATAGTGGCTAGCCGTCGCTTCCAGGGTGATACTGTTGCCCACGGTACAGGGTTGCGGTGTGAAAAGCCTGGGAATGCGCATGACACTGCCTGAGCTGCTGACGATCAAACCATTTTACCAGTCCGTCCCGGCCGGGGTGCCGGTCGCCCTGCCCGGGGGCTGAAGCGAGGAGTTGGAATGACCATCTGGGTGGATGCGGACGCTTGTCCGGTCGTGATCCGCGAGATCCTGTTCCGGGCCGCCGGGCGCACCGGGGTCGAGGTGGTGCTGGTGGCGAACCAGTACCTGGCGACCCCGCCACTGTCCAATGTGCGCGCCATCCAGGTGGCCCCGGGTTTCGACGTTGCCGACAACCACATCGTCCAGGCCGCGGCGGCTGGCGACCTGGTCATCACCGCGGACATTCCGCTGGCCGCGGAGGTCATGGCCAAGGGGGCGGAGGTGATCAACCCGCGTGGCGAGGCCTATACCGCGGACACCATTCGCCAGCGCCTGAATCTGCGCGACTTCATGGATACGATGCGCGCCAGTGGTGTGCAGAGTGGCGGTCCGCCGCCGCTGGGGCCGCGGCAGAAGCAGGATTTTGCCAACGCCCTGGATCGCTGGCTGGCGCGACGTCGCTGAGGCTGGCCCACGGGTCGATTCTGTGGCATAACGCCGGCCCCGGATCAGGTGTTCCCATCATGCTCAGTTATCGTCACGGCTTTCATGCCGGCAACCACGCGGATGTGCTCAAGCACATGGTCCTGGTGGGCGTGCTCGACTATCTGATGCGCAAGGATAAACCGCTGGCCTTCATCGACACCCACGCCGGGGGCGGTCGCTATCGCCTCGACAGCGCCGAGGCCCTGCGCAACCGTGAGTTCGAAACCGGCATCACCCGGGTCTGGGAGCCGGGGGACTGGCCGGAACTGGTCGAGGCCTATCGTCGTCGCGTGCGCGCCCTCAATGGCGATGGCCGTCTGCGCGTCTATCCCGGCTCGCCACGCCTGGCGCAGCAGATGCTGCGCGAGCAGGACCGGCTGCAGCTGTTCGAGCTGCACAGCGCCGAATGTATGGCCCTGCGTCAGCTGATGGCCGGAGATCGCCGGGTGGAGGTGCTGGCCGAGGACGGCCTCGCCGGCCTGGCCCGGTGCCTGCCACCGGTGTCGCGGCGCGGCCTGGTGC
>JBJHBY010000364.1:0-1981 GCA_050485745.1 Gammaproteobacteria bacterium
GCGCTGATGGCGGGCAACACCGTGGTGATCAAGGGTTCCGAGGTCACCCCCTACTCCACCAAGCTGGTGGAGGAACTGTTCCGCGAGGCGGGCCTGCCGGAGGGCGTGCTGCAGGTGCTGCTGGGGGACGGCCAGACGGGCGCGGACCTGTGCACCTCCGGCGTCAACAAGATTTCCTTCACCGGCAGCATCGCCACCGGGCGCAAGGTCGCGGAGACCTGCGGCCGGCAGTTGATCCCCTTCACCCTGGAGCTGGGTGGCAAGGATGCGATGATCGTGTGCGAGGACGCGGACCTCGACCGCGCCGCCTCCGGTGCGGTCGCCGGCTCCTGCATGAACACCGGCCATTACTGCTGCGGCACCGAGCGCATCTATGTGGTGGACTCGGTGTACGACGAGTTCATGAAGAAGGTCGAGGAGCGCATCAAGACCCTGCGCCAGGGGCCGCAGCACGGTGCGAATGAGGATGTCGGCGCGGTGTTCTGGGACCGGCAGATGACCATCATCGAGGATCACGTGCAGGACGCCATCCAGAGCGGTGCAACGCTGCTCGCCGGTGGCCGGCGCAACCCGGAGCTCAAGGGCCTTTATTTCGAGCCCACCCTGCTCGCCAACGTCAACCACGACATGAAGATCATGCGCGAGGAAACCTTCGGGCCGGTGCTGTGCGTGCAGAAGGTCAGGGACGTGGAAGAGGCCATCCGCCTGGCCAATGATTCCGAGTACGGCCTCAATGGCAACGTCTGGACCAAGGACAAGCAAAAGGGCTTCGATATCGCCAGCCGCATCGAGACGGGCGCGGCCTGTGTCAACGACATGGCGATGACCTACGGCGCCACGGAAGCCCCCTTCGGCGGCGTCAAGAACAGCGGTGTCGGCCAGGTCAACGGTGAGACCGGGCTGCGCGGTTACTGTCATGCCATGCCGATCATCACCGATCGCTTCGGCGGCAAGGAGCTGCAGAGCGGCTACCCCTACAGCGACACCAAGATCGAGCAGCTGAAGAAGGTGATGAACATCCTCTGGCGCGGCCGCCTCGGCCGCTGGCTGTCCTGACGGAGCCGCCGGCATCGCCACCCCGGGCAAGAACCGCGACGGCAAAGGCGCGGACGCGGATTCCGCAGCAGGCGAACAGGCCAGCCCGGCAGCGCCGCGCTGGCGCCTGCCGCTGCTGCTGGGGGTCGGTGGCCTCGTTCTGGTGGTGGCCAGTTCCCTGGCCACCGTCGGCCTCTACCGCGTTCTCAGCGGCGGCAAGGATACCGGGCCACCCGGCCTCAGCCCCGACTGCGAGCGCCGCATCGACCGGCACTTCGGCCGGCGCCTGAGCCTGCGCTACTACGACGATCTCTCGTCCCGCGAGGATGCCAGCCGGGGGGTTTTTGTGGCATTCTATCGGGCCGAGGTGCGCCCCTTCCCGAACGAACCGCAGACCCTGCGGGAGTACCTGATCCGCTGCGAGATTTCCGCAACGGACGGCAGTGTGCTGTTGTTCGAGATCAATCCCCACGGCGTGCCGGACCACTACGACTGACGGGGCTTTGCGGCCCCGTGCCGCGGCCCCGGGCGCACACCGCGCAGGGCGGCCGCCACAGACCAGGAAGCCCCATGTCCCCCGCACAGCCCTCCAGCCCCGACGTCACCCTGGGTACCCCCCTGTCCACCAGCGCCACCCGCGTCCTGCTTTGCGGCGCCGGCGAGTTGGGCAAGGAGGTGGTCATCGAACTGCAGCGCCTGGGCTGCGAGGTCATCGCCGTGGATCGCTACGCCAACGCGCCGGCGATGCAGGTCGCCCACCGCCACCATGTGATCAATATGCTCGACGGCGCCGCGCTGCGCGCCGTCATCGAAGCCGAGCGGCCCCACTTTATCGTGCCGGAAATCGAAGCCATCGCCACAGATACCCTGGTGGCGCTGGAAGCCGAGGGCTTCAACGTGGTGCCCACCGCCCGCGCCGCGCGCCTGACCATGAACCGTGAAGGCA
>JBJHBY010000365.1:0-1957 GCA_050485745.1 Gammaproteobacteria bacterium
CCGCAGCACCGATTCTGCTGACAGACAGCCAGGGCGGAACGTGGAATCCGATCGCATATCTGAAAAATGGCGACTCGGCCACCGTTGTCCATGACTTCTCAGCCGACATTCCCGGCAGCTACGAAGCCACCAATGCCGCATTGTTCCTGACCTTCTCCGACGGCCTCTTCTTCGAGGATGTCCGGTGGGAGTTCGCCAATGTGACGGGTGATGGCCTGGATTCCGGCTGGTTCAGTGTCGGCGGCACACATTTCAGCCTTGATCTGCGCATCTTCATTCTGGGTGCGACGAGCCTCGGCAACCTGAACAGCGATGGCAAATTCGCTGTGACGGTGACAGCATCGAACTTCTTCGGTGATAGCTACCTGGAAGATTTCTGGTGGAAGTCCTCGAAGCTGGCCGTCAAGGCCCGTCCGGTACCGGAACCCGCAACGCTGGGCCTGCTGGGCGCCGGTCTGCTGGGTCTCGGCCTGGTACGACGCCGGATCCGCGGCAAGGCATAAGCAGCACGAAATCAGCCCCGAGCCAAGGCTCGGGCTTGATCAAGGCGCCTTCGGGCGCCTTTTTTATTTTGCCCGCCGCTGCCTGATTCCACTGTGGGCGTTTTCTGGCGGCCGATGTCCGGCGATCAGCGGGCTGTGTTCATCTGCGCTTGATACTGTAAATGCATACAGGTAATCTCGATCATCCTGTATGGATATACATGGTCGCTAAAATGATGGACAACAACGCCGCTGATCTCCAGGAACTGCTTTCTCATCCACAACTCTGGCGCGCCCGCCAGCTCGATGCCCCTGGCGGGTCGGTCAATGCCCCTGGCGGGTCATCGACTGGCCGTATTGCCAGCGGTTATGCCACGCTGGATCAGGCGCTGGGTGACTCAGGCTGGCCGCGCGGCGGTCTGGTCGAGCTGCTGGCCGATCACCCCGGTATCGGCGAGCTGCGCCTGCTGGCGCCTGCCCTGGCCGCCCTGAGCCGGCAGGAGGAGCGCTGGCTGCTCTGGATCAATCCGCCCCACATTCCCTACGCGCCGGCACTGGCTGCTCTCGGCATCGATGTGGACAAGGTGCTGCTGGTGCATCCGCGATGCCATGAAGATGCGCTCTGGAGCCTGGAACAGGCATTGAAGTCCGGTACCTGCAGTGCCGCGCTCGGCTGGTTCGATGAACGCCGGCTGACCGTCAGAGATCTGCGTCGCCTGCAGCTCGCCGCACGCCAGGGTGGCACGCTGACCACACTGTTCCGTCCCCGCAGCGCCGCCGGGCAGGCTTCCATGGCAGAGCTGCGCATCCTGCTGCAGCCCCCACAGGCCTCCTGCCAGCCTGAGATTGACGGGCACACGCCGGTCCGCGGACGTGCGCCGATGCGCACGGCGCAATGTTCTGCCACCACCCGTCCCGCCCCGGAGACAGCAGCCGATAATCTGCTCGAACTGGAGATCATCAAACGTCGCGGCGGCTGGCCGCGGGCGCCCTTTCTGTTGCAGCTGCAGCAGCCGCCAGCACCACTGACGACCACAGAGCTGCAAACGCATATCGAGGGCTGGCGCCGGCGCGCACGGCACCGGCAGACAGCAGTCAGCAACGTGCCCGCTGCTACCGGGGCGGGCACATCACTGACTGCCGCACCATCGACAGCCGCATCGACCTCAACATCGACCACAACATCAGTCGTAACACCAGCCCTAACGTCAGCCCTAACATCAGTCCTAACATCAGTCCCGCCGGCTTCCCATGCGAGACTCGCCTGACAACCTGTGGTTCTGTCTGCGCCTGCCTGCGCTCGGGCTCGAGGTGTTCACCCGCGGCGGCAACGAGGATGCACTGGCCGCCCGCCCCTGCGTGCTGCTGGAACGAAACCGGGTGGTGGCGCGCAACGAGGTCGCCGGGCAAGGCCGGATCGCCCTCGGCACCACGCTGGCCACGGCCCATGGCATCAGCCATGACCTCGTGCACTT
>JBJHBY010000366.1:0-1915 GCA_050485745.1 Gammaproteobacteria bacterium
TGCCGGCCCCGTTGGGCCCCATGATCACGGTACGTCCCCCGGCGCGCAGATTCAGTGCCACGCAATCCAGCAGCACCTCGTGCCCCCGCTCGAAGGACACGTCCGTCAGCGTCAGCAGGGACAGATTGGGGGCGGAGCGGGTCATCCCATGCGCCTGCGGGCCGTCTCGCCCACCAGGTAGGCGGCGCCGTTCACCAGGGCCACCAGCGCCAGCAGCACCAGTCCCAGGGCCAGGGCCAGGGGCAGGTCGCCCTTGCTGGTCTCCAGGGCGATGGCGGTGGTCATCACCCGGGTGACACCATCGATGTTGCCGCCCACGATCAGCACCGCGCCCACCTCGGCGCTGGCGCGGCCGAATCCGGCCAGCACCACCGTGACCAGGGCGAGGCGGGCATCCCACAGGAGCGTTGGCAGCGCGCGGCCGGGGCCGGCCCCCAGGGACCGGAGCTGTTCCCGGTATTCGCTCCACAGATCCTCCACCGCCTGGCGCGTGAGCGCCGCGACGATAGGCAGGACCAGCAGGCTCTGGGCGATCACCATGGCCGTGGGCGTGAACAGCAGGCCGAACTGACCCAGAGGCCCGGCCCGCGACAGGCTCAGGTACACCAGCAGGCCGGCCACCACCGGCGGCAGTCCCATGAGGGCGTTGAGGAGGGTCACCAGCAGCCCGCGCCCGGGGAACCGGAACAGCGCCACGGCGGCCCCCAGAGGGAGTCCGATGACCGATGCCACCGCCACGGCGGTCAGGCTCACCTGCAGCGAGAGACTGATGATGCCGTAGAGGCGAGGGTCCAGACCGGTGATGAGCGTCCAGGCCAGATGAAAGGGGTTTGAGGGATCCACAGGACAATCTGCTTGTCGAGAGATCGCATTATTCGTATTTTGAATTCAGATTTAAGACTGTTCCGTAACTGAAGACAGATAATGCAGCCGTATGCAGCCCGCCAGTGAACTGATGACCACCGCCGAGGTGGCCGAATACCTGCGCCTCGGAGAGCGCAAGATCTACGAACTGGTGCGCGACCAGGTGATTCCCTGCGTGCGCATCACCGGCAAGCTGCTGTTTCCCCGGCAGGCCATCGACCTGTGGGTGATGAACCACTTGGAGGGCGATGAGCGCCTGGCGAGAGAGGTCCCCGCGGTGCTGGCAGGCAGTCACGATCCGCTGCTGGAATGGGCGGTGCGGGCGTCGGAGTCCGAACTGGCCCTGCTGCTCAACGGCAGCGTGGACGGCATCCGCCGCCTGCTGGGCAACCAGGCCCGGGTGATCGGCTTTCACCTGATTCACGAGGACGGCACATTCAACGACCCGCTGCGCTGCGGGCTGGGTGGCATGCGGGACCTGGTGGTCATCGAGTGGGCACGCCGCACCCAGGGTCTGATCGTGGCCCCGGGCAATCCGCTGAAGATTCACACGATCGGGGACCTGGCCCGTCCCGGAGTGCGTGTGGTGCGCCGCCAGCAGGAGGCGGGCGCCGATGTACTGCTCCGGCACCTGTTGCAGAAGGCAGGCATCGCGCTCTCCTCGCTGACCGTGCTGGCGCATCCGGCCCTGAGCCACGACGACCTGGCGCTGGAGGTTCGCAATGGCCATGCCGACTGCGGCCTGGGCGTGGAGACCTCGGCGCGCCGCCAGGGACTGGAATTCATCCCCCTGTGCCAGGAGCGTTTCGATCTGGCCATGCGCCGGCGTGCCTACTTCGAACCCGAGGCACAGGCATTGCTGGGATTCGCGCGGTCACAGGAATTTGCCGCCCATGCCGGGTCCCTGGGCGGTTATGACCTCTCCGGTCAGGGGCGGGTCTGGTACAACGCCTGACCCCCGGGCGGGTTACACGTCTGGCAGCAGCGACGCCCCCATGTCCGGATCGACACCGGCTCACCCCTATCGGCCCGGGGGCGGGCCTCCTACAGA
>JBJHBY010000367.1:0-1903 GCA_050485745.1 Gammaproteobacteria bacterium
ACAGGCCTTGACCATGTCCGCCACGAAGCGCTCGGAGTGCAGATAGACCACCCGGGCGTTCTCGCGCCTCGAGGCCAGGGCATTGCCTACGGCGTGCATCAGGTGGGTCTTGCCCAGGCCGACGCCGCCATAGAGGAACAGCGGGTTGTAGGCGCCACCGGGGTTCTCCGAGACCTGCCGCGAGGCGGCTCGAGCCAGCTGGTTGGACTTGCCCTCGACGAAGGTTTCGAAGGTGAAGCTGGGGTTGAGGCCGCTGCTGTGCTTGAGGCTGCCCTCGACCTGCACTTCGCGCTCGCTGCCGCCGCGACGTGCCGTGGCGCCCTCCTCGCGCAGCTGGTCGATCTCGCGCTCATCGCCGATGTCGCCACGAGGCGGCACCTGAACGGCAGGCGCCAGGGGAGAGTGTGGATTGGCCGAGACCGGAGCGCCGAGCTCGCGCGTCTGCGGCTTGACCGCCGCCACCGTGCGACTGCCCACGGCCAGCACCACCCGCGGCGGCTTGGCAGGCGCCAGCTCCCTGAGCAGCTCATTGATACGCTTGGCATACTTGTCGCCGACCCAGTCGCGCACGAAGCGGTTGGGCGCCAGCAGTCGCAGCTCGTTGGCTTCGCCCTCCTCGGCTTGAAGCGGGCGAATCCAGGTATTGAACTGCTGGGCATTCAGCTCGTCCTGCAGGTAATCCAGACACTGT
Organism: Gammaproteobacteria bacterium; assembly: GCA_050485745.1. Classification (GTDB taxonomy): domain Bacteria; phylum Pseudomonadota; class Gammaproteobacteria; order Pseudomonadales; family CAMLJR01; genus JBJHBY01. The sequence continues at coordinate 692 of JBJHBY010000367.1, forward strand.
TGCCAGAGAGCAAGAGACACTCGACCTCACCATTACCCGTTGATGCGTGACCGGACATTGTATCCTTCGCCCGCCGGGTTATCCACAGCGGAAACTGCCGGAACATGGCTGTGGAAAAGCCCTCGCGGCACCCGTGATCATTCTGTTCATCAACCGCGGACCACCTCGACCTGTGGATGAGTCAGGTAGTCATCAACAGTCGAATCACAGCATGAGCACGCCTTCCCCAACGCTTTTCCACAGACTCAGCCAACGGGCAGGCCTCTGATAGGAAAGGTGAATATCACTTTATCAACAGAAGCGATCCCCATTATTAGTCACAGTAGGTTCAAGAAAACATCCTATGATGTTTGCTACAGCGGCGATCGCTGCGGACGCCCTGTGGTGATGCGGGAGCGTGAGGAACAATTGCGTCGGGCAGCCGAAGTCTCTACAATTTCCGGTCTTGAACCGAATCTGCCCCTGGTTCCTGTCGGGAGCCAGGGCATTCCTGTAAGACGATCCGTCAACAAACCACGTGGGAATCAAGAGTTATGAAACGCACCTTTCAACCCAGCGTTCTGAAGCGCAAGCGTGTCCACGGCTTCCGTGCTCGCATGGCTACCAAGAATGGTCGTGCCGTTCTGGCTCGCCGCCGCGCCAAGGGCCGCAAGCGTCTGAGCGCCTGATAGCGGATTGCGCGTGTCCGGTCATGGTTTCCCCAAACAGCTGCGATTGCTGACAGCCGGGGATTATCGATACGTTTTCGATCACGCTGCACTCAAGGTACATGGCAAGGGGCTGATGGCCCTGGCGTGCCCCAATGGACTGGACCACCCCCGCCTTGGCCTGGTCATCAGCAAGAAGAACGTCCGCAGAGCCGTGGATCGCAACTGCCTGAAACGTGTGGTGCGCGAATCCGTACGTCTGCGCCAGCGCTCATTACCCGCCGTGGATATCGTCCTGCTGGCACGTCGCGGCGCGAGCGAACTGGACAAGGCCACGCTGCATCGCCAGCTTTTCGGCATGTGGCGGCGCCTGGAGCGTGACGCGCAGAAGTCGATGACCTCCTGACCGGATGCGGTGTTAGTCTCCGCTTCGATGGCCTGCCTCGGCAGGCTGTCGCCCTCTTTCACATGGCAGCGGATCTCGTTCCAGCGGCATGTTCACTACCCACCGGGCAGAACCCTCATGGACGTAAAACGACTCCTATTGCTGATTCCACTGGCCGTG
>JBJHBY010000368.1:0-1887 GCA_050485745.1 Gammaproteobacteria bacterium
GGATCGCCCCGGCGGGGTTTGCTCGCCAGCGGTGATGTCGTCTGGTCTTCCCGGGGTGAATTTGTAACGCCCGATGACCGACACTACCGGAGCGTACTGCTTCTCTTTCTGCTCGGTGATCAGTACGTGAAAATGCGGGTCAGTGAGCCAGTGGAGGAGACGTCGGAGTCGGCGAGGTGGGGCTATGCGGAGGCCGATGGGCTTTCCGGGGCTCTGCGGGTCCCGGGCGAATCCGACTTCATGAAGCGCCTGCGCGGGGAGTGGGCGGCGCAACAGCACGAAGAACCCCGGAGCCCGGGGAGTGATTCCGAGACGCCCTGACATGTTGAGCGGGTTGATCAGCTGCACTGGACGTGGCGGGCGCCTTCGCGCATCCTGTCGGCTGTCGTGAGCCTTGGCGCCCGTGACAGTCGTCTCCGGCGCCCATAACCGATAACTGCCTCGATGCCCATTGCCCTGTTGTCCCGTTCGCGGGTGTTTTATGGTTGGTGGCTGGTGCTGGTCTGCCTGTTGATGCAGGGCATCGCCGCCGGTGTAACGATCTATCTGTACAGCATTATTGCCGGCGAGGTGGAGCGGGAGTTCTCCGCCGGCCGCGCGGTGGTGATGCTGGGCCTGACCGGCAGCAGTATCACCACCGCACTGATCGCCCCCAAGCTGGGGGACTGGCTGGACCGCCTGCCGATTCGTCGCATCGTCACCATCAGTGCCCTGCTCATGGGCAGCGGCTTCCTGGCCATGTCCTTCACCCCCTCGGTTTGGGGTTTCGTGCTCAGCTACGCCATTCTCGTGGCGGCGGGCACGGTTGGCCTGAGCATGTTGATTGCGCCTCTGCTGCTGTCACGCTGGTTCCTGCGCTACCGCGGCCTGGCCATGGGTATTGCGGCCCTCGGCACCCAGGTGGGTGGCTTCCTGTGCCCGCCCCTGCTTACCGCGCTGATCGAAGCCTTTGACTGGCGTGTGGCCATGCAGGCGGTGGGGATATTCGTGATCCTGGTAGTGCCGCTGCTGGCCAGCCTGATCGTTGATCGCCCGGAATCGATCGGCCTGGCACCCGACGGAGACGAGCGCGTACCGGACGCCGCCAGTGCCACGGAGCAGGCTCCGCCGGTGGCCCTGCGTCAGATCCTGCGGGACCGCAATTTCTGGTTCGCCGGCTTTGGTATTGCGGTGATGGTGGCCATGTTCACCACCGTGCTTGCCAACCTGGCCCTGTTCGCCACGGACATCGGCACGCCCCGGGATCGCGCCGCGTTGCTGATTTCCCTCTACGCTGTCGTTGGTGTGGTGTTCAGCCCACTGATCGGGCGCTTCTGCGACCGCTTCGACATCCGCTGGGTCTTCGCCCTGCTGATGGTGGTCAATATCGGGGCGATGGCGCTGTTTGCGGTGGCGGGTACCTACATCGGGCTGTTTCTGGCGACGGCGCTGATTGCCGTCAGCGGCGGCGGTCTGATGCCGTTCTGGGGCGCGCTCATCGGCAAGCTGTTCGACATCCGCATGTATGGCCGGGTGATGGGGGCAATGACCCTGTTCACCGTGGCCGCTGCATCGCTGGCGCCGATTCTGTCGGGCTGGCTGTTCGATGTGACCGGCAGCTACCGCACCCTGTTCCTGGTGCTGATGGCACTTAACGCGCTGCCCCTGTTCTACCTGCCCCTGATGCGCCGCTCCCTGGCCTGATGACTCACGGCCGGCGTTGCCTTGTCGCGTAGGCTGGGTTAGCCATAAAGCGGCGTAACCCAGCGTCACCACCATCCGCGCAGCTTCCGCGGAACGGCTCCCGCCCGCCGTAGATACTGTTATCCGAGTCAAGCCCCGTGTAAGGCGGGGTTGAACGGTTCGCCCGATTTGATCACGCCAAATGCCACTTGAGCGAGCTTGCGC
>JBJHBY010000369.1:0-1846 GCA_050485745.1 Gammaproteobacteria bacterium
AGTCGTCCCGGCGGTTGAAACTTTCCCATCGGGGAACTTACCAAACGCAAGACGGTGTGGTAACACACCCCTCAGACCACCGGAGACCCCACTTGGACCTGCCGCCTCGCCATCACCACCCGCTGCGCCGTATTGCCCGGCGTCTGCTGCTGGGCCTCCTGCTCCTGCTGCCTGTCTGCGCCGTTCATGCCCACCCGCATGCCTGGATCGATCTGCGGGTCACAGTGTTTTTCAACGGAGACGGGCACATTGCCGGCCTGCACCAGGCGTGGCTGATCGATCCCTTCTACAGCCTGGTGCTGATGGAGGAAATGGCGGAGGAGGCCCGTGGGGATACCCTGGACGAGAAAATGGCGGACATCGGCAACCGCATGATCACCAACCTGGAACCCTACGCCTACTTCACCGAGATCAGCCACGGCGAGAAACGGATTGCCGGGACCACCGTGTCCGAATACACCCTGGCCCGGAACCGGGGCCGCCTGGAACTGAGCTTCACCCTGAACCTGAAGGAACCGCTGGACCCGGCAGAGGCACCGCTGACCTACGCGGTGTTCGATCCCGGCTACTGGATCGAGATCCTCCATGATCCGGATGTGGCCGTCGCCCTGGAAGGCGCCTCGGAACGGTGCGGCCTGCGCATCATCCAGCCCCGGCCGGATCCCGCCCTGATCGCCCGGGCCGCAGCCCTGGGTGCCGACCAGGAGGCGGAACCGGGCCTGGGCCGGCACTTCACCGAGCGCGGGGAGATACGATGCGATCCGGCCTCCTGATCCTGCTGCTGCTCCTGTTCACACCGGCACTGGTCGCCTCGCCCCTGTCAAGCGGGGTCTCCCTGACACCCGCCAGCGAAGCGGCCACCCCTGGCGTCTGGGAACGCACCACCCGGTGGATCCTGGCCAAGCAGCGGGATCTGCACCGCCAGCTGGCGCGGGGCATGGAGCAGGTTCAGGCCGCACCCACCGCCGCCAACACCCTGGCGCTGGTGCTGGTGGGCTTCCTGTATGGCGTGTTCCACGCCGCGGGTCCCGGTCATGGCAAGGTGGTGATCTCCACCTACCTGCTCACCCATCGCCAGCATCTGGGCCGCGGCCTTGCCCTCTCCTGGGCATCCTCGCTGCTGCAGGGATTCACTGCCATCGCCCTGGTCCTGGGCATCGTGGTGCTGGCCGAACGCATGGCCCGGGAGGCCCTGGGGCAGGTGCGTACCCTTGAGATGGCGAGCTTCGCGCTGGTGGCGGCCGTGGGCGCCTGGCTGGTGCTGCGTGCCCTGCGTGCCCTCTACCGGCTCAGACCGGCAGCCCATGAACACGCGCACCATGAGCCTCACAATCACGCCTGCGGCGGTTGCGGCCACGCCCACCACGTCACCCCGGTGCAGGCGGCCCGCAGCGACAGCCTCGGCGCCATGGCCGGCACCGTGGTAGCTGTGGGCATCCGCCCCTGCACGGGCGCGATCCTGGTGCTGGCAGTGGCCAACATGCTGGGCCTGTGGGTGGCCGGCATCGCCGCCGTGATAGCCATGTCCGTGGGCACCGCCATCACCGTCTCGGTGCTGGCCATCCTGGCGGTACAGGCCCGGCAATGGGCCAGCCGGGCCGTGGCAGGTGCCGGCGGCGGCATCGGCTGGCAACGGGCCGGGCAGGTGGTAGCGCTGACGGGCGGCCTCCTGATCTTCGCCCTGGGGGTCAGCCTGCTGGGTACCGGGCTGGAACCCTCCAGCCACCCGCTGGGCCTGTAGGAGGCCCGCCCCCGGGCCGAACCACGGCGGTCTGGGGCGGCAGCGGCATTCGCGGCGGGGGCGCCGCTCCTACGGGGGTTTTGTGTAGGAGGCCCGCCCCCGGGC
>JBJHBY010000370.1:0-1839 GCA_050485745.1 Gammaproteobacteria bacterium
CAACATTCCCACGCTCCCACACTCCAGTCCTCCACCCACCCGACGTCCCCCCACTCACTCATTCACCCCCCACCTCCGCTTTGGCCTCTCTCGTCTCCCGTCCAGCGTTTTGCGCCCCCCACATTCGCAATCCCCTGCCAACTGGTTACAATTCCCCCCAGTTTGACTGACGGGGGGAATGCCGTGCTGAGTCGGTGCGGGTGCGGCAATGACTGAGTTTTCCATCACGCCGGCAATGGATGCGCTGCTGCAGTCGATTTACCAGGGTCCGCTGGAAGAGCGGCCCTGGCAGAGCTTTCTCGAACTGTTCCGGCAGGCGGTGGAGGCCAACTTCGCCACCCTGTTGCTGCGCCCGCCCCGCGAGGGCGACACCGGCGTGGTGCTGAATGCCCTGGTGATTGCTCCCACGGTGTATTCGGACTACCAGCAAACCTACTTTGCCCTCGACCCCTTCGTCGACCTGCCCCCGGGTGAGGTGGTCACCCTGCGCGAATTCGTACCCCGTGAAGAACTGCTGGCCTCGGAGTACTTCCAGCAGTACATCGGCCCGGTGGGCGTGATGCACATCATGGGTGCGGATATGTCCGATGCCTCGGGCCTCAATGCACGCCTGCGGGTGACGCGCCCGGGTACGCAGCCGGACTTCGGTGAGGCGGAAAAAGCCCTGTGTCGTCTGATCCTGCCGCACCTGCAACATTCCATCGCCCTGCATGCGCGCCTGTCCCAGGTGGAGTCCGAGCGCGCGGTGTTTGCCGATGCCATCGAGCGCCTCGCCATGGGAGTGCTGATTCTCGACGAGGACGCGCGGGTGGTGCGCAGTAACCGGGCCGCCGAGACGCTGCTGGCGGCGCACGAAGGCCTGCGCGTCGGCAGCGATGGCCTGCTGCAGGTCGGTGACCGGCAGCAGAACCGCGCCTTCCGCCAGCTGCTGGACGAAGTGCTCAGTGCGCACCGCTCGGCGGTGCCGGGCTTCGTGCGTGCGTTGCGTCTGGGCAGCGCTGATGGCGGCTCCGGCCTGGGCCTTCTGGTGCGGCCCCTGCCGCGGGCGGCGGCCACGGACAGCGGCGCCAGCGCCCAGCTGGCGGTGTTCATCAGCGACCCCGGACAGCGCCGCCTGGCGCCGACCGAGGTGCTGGCGGAGCTGTTCGGCTTCACCGCGGCGGAGGCGGCCCTGGCCCTGCGTCTGGCCAATGGCCTCACCCTCGACGAGGCGTCCAGCGAACTCGGGGTGTCGCGCAACACGGCCAAGTCCCACCTCAGTGCCGTGTTCGCCAAGACCGGCGTGGCGCGGCAGACCAAGCTGGTGCAGCTGATTCTCAAGAGTGTGGCGCCGATCGGTGGGGCCCCGGCCATTGATCCGGAAGGTGACGCGTGAAACCTCTCCCCGTGTTTCTGCACCGGCTTCCTTGTTTGCGCCTGTGTCTGGCGCTGAGCCTGTGTCTGGCCGGGCTGGCTCCCGCGCAGGCCGCCGTTGACCCCGAGCGCCTGTGGCTGCCGCGGCAGATGGCCGGCCTCTGGTCCGACCTGGAACTGGCGGCGGAGCAAGCCCTGGCAACCGAGCGCTGTGCCCACCTGGTGCGCGGCCGCCCCTCGCGCAGCCATGACGATCGGCCCAACCCGGTGTTCCTGATCGTGTGCCGGGACGGCGAGACCCAGCGCACCTATTTTCTCGCCTATGAACGTGTTGGCCTGGGCGAGCTGGTCCTGATCGAGGAGCAGGGGCGTTCGGCCATGGCGCCGCCGCTGCCGGCGCGCCCCGCGCAACCGGCGGTACCGCCCACGCCGCGCAGCCCCCGCCCCGCGGCGCGCGCCGAACCCCCCGCGCCTGCTGCGCCGCGC
>JBJHBY010000371.1:0-1828 GCA_050485745.1 Gammaproteobacteria bacterium
GGCCTCGGGCCACGCCTGGCAGGCGCAATGGGCGTTGTCCCCTGTGCGAACCGGCGCGTCGATCACCAGCTGCTGCACCCGGACAGTCGAATCCATCGATTCCTGCTGCAGCACCTGGACCAGCATGCGCATGGCCGCGGCAGCCACCGAGTAGTGCCCGTAACCGGCCCATGGCGTCCCTGCATAAGGCATCCCGACAACCAGATAGCGCGCACAGCGGCCGCGCGATGCCAGCACAGGCAGCAGGTGCCGGGCCGCGTGCAGATGCGGGAACAACTCGTCGCGCATCACACCCTCGAGAAACGCGGGGGGCAGATCCAGCAGCCGCCCCCTGACACAGGACTGCTGCAGGTTGACCAGGGCCTGAAGCGGCGGGACAGGCAGACCGCGCAGCAGCCCGGCCAATGCCGCGGCACCGGCATCGTCACGGGTCGAGCCGGTGATGACATGAAACCCCGCCCGATCATCGAAACGTTCCAGCAGCGTGCCGGCGCCCGGCCGATCGGAAATCACCGCAATCACCGGTTTGCCGCTCTCCAGTACCGCCTCCACCAGCCGCGCACCGAAATCCCCGTCCGCGCCGAGCACCAGCACCGGCGGCTTCACAGCGCTGACCCGAAGCGTCCGGGGATACCGGTCGACAGACCCGGCAACGGCGCACAAGCGAAAAAGACATACCCCATACACGGTTACCCTGATGTTCCGGCAAGGCGTGCAGACTAAGCCCGGCGACCCTGCCGGACTAGACGGACTTTCCGGGAATCTCTGTTTCATCTGTGGCACAATTCCCCGTCTTGCCGGGATACGGATGACGTATCCGCCGCGCGGGTACTCAGGCCCTGTTCCCCGCGACTGCCCGGACAGCCGGCGTATCAGTCCGTCCCGAACGACGGCGCAGAATGCACTGTCCGGCACCGGCGCGTGAGTGGCGCAAAGGACACAAACGGGGCTTTCAGGCCAACACCGGTCGTGCAACACCCCGTGGCCGACCGGAGCGCAGCGGCCTTTGCGGGAAACCCAGGCTCACCTGTGGCACTATCCCTCGTCGTTCGAGGGCGTCGGAGATCGACATGCAGCGGGATCTCAACGACACACTGGTCTTTGTGAAAGTGGTGCAGCACGGCAGCATCACTGCCGCCGCACGCGCCCTGGACCTGCCCAAAACCACCGTCAGCCGCAAGCTGCGTACCCTTGAGGACCGGCTTGGCGCGCGGCTTCTCAACCGCACCACCCGCCGGCTCGCGCTGACCGAGGCCGGTACGGTCTATTTCGAACACAGCCGAAGGATTGCCGCGGAACTGGAAGAGGCGGAAAGCGCGGTTCACCAGCTGGAAGGCAACCCGCGCGGCTGGCTGCGCGTGACCGCGCCCTATTCCCTGGGCACCGGCCTGCTGGCGCCGATGCTTCACGAATTCCGCTCCCGTTACCCGGACGTGCACGTGGAGATCGTTCTGAGCAACGACATCCTCGACCTGGTCCACGAGGAGATCGACGTCGCGCTGCGTATCGGTGACCTGCCCGACTCCACGCTGATTGCCCGCCGGCTGGTCACCTGGCCCACCCAGGTATTCGCCAGTGAGGGTTATCTGGCGCGCTTCGGCGAACCGCTGGTGCCCGAGGACCTCCGCGACCATCACGCGCTCGCCCTCTCCAGGCACCGGAACACCCATGGCCACCGCTGGCAGCTCACCAACGGTCACGATGAGCGGGAATTCGAAGTCCGTCCGGTGGTCGTCGCCAACGATCCTGAAATGCTGATGCCCCTGCTCGCCTCGGATCAGGGACTGATGCTGGCCACCGAGATCATGGTGCAGTGTTACCTCCGCGA
>JBJHBY010000372.1:0-1813 GCA_050485745.1 Gammaproteobacteria bacterium
ACCCAGCCCAATGGGTACATCAATCGCTGCATGCTGGAGTGGGCGCTGCGCCAGACGGCGAACGCCAGCGGTGACCTGCTGGAGCTCTATTGCGGCAACGGCAACTTCACCCTGCCGCTCGCCAGCCGCTTCGATGCGGTGCTGGCCACCGAGATCAGCAAGAGCTCAGTGGCCGCGCTGCAGTGGAATATCGATGCCAACAACATCGGCAACATTCACCATGCCCGCCTGAGCGCCGAGGAGATGACCCAGGCGCTGGATGGCGTGCGCCCCTTTCGCCGCCTGGCTCACCTCGATCTCGACACCTTTCGTTTCAGCACCCTGCTGGTGGACCCGCCCCGCGCCGGGCTGGATTCGGCCACCGAAGCACTGGCCGCCCGGTTCGAGCGTATCCTCTATATTTCGTGCAATCCCGCCACGCTGGCCGACAACCTGCGTCAGCTCTCCACCACCCACCGGGTCGACGCCATGGCCGCCTTCGATCAGTTTCCCTTCACGCCACACCTGGAATGCGGCGTAATGCTGTCGCGCCGCCCGTAACGCAGGCACAAAAAAAACCCGGCCAGTGGTGCGCCGGGTTTGTCGGGATGCCGGGTATCAGAACGCCATCTTGACACCGACACTGAAGCCGTCGAATTCGACATCGTTCTTGTCCATGTAGCGCATCACCTCGACATTCCCCATCAGGGCGTCCGTAAAGCGGATGTCCGCGCCAATCCCGTAGGAAAAGTCGGACTCACTGTCGGACGAAGATGTGCTGCCTACCGGAGTCTGCAGGGTTCCCTTCATCTTGCCCCAGGTATAGCCGGCCACGGCGTAGGGGTAGATGATGGACTGGTTGGGAATACCGGCAACCACATAGCCGCCGTAGAAGTGCTCCAGCTCCACCTTGGTGCGGGCGATGGACGGACCGAAGCTGTCGTCAGTGATACCGGTGCCGAGGCGACCTTCGATGGCCACCCACTCGTTCAACTGGAGTCCACCGCGAGCGAAGGCCGCATCCAGATTCACATCGTCGGCATCCAGATACATGTAGTTGAGGCCGAGATACGCACCCGGCTCGGGAGCCGCCGAAGCAGCGAGGGGAAGTGCGGCGGCCAGAGCCGATACAGCAATCAACGAGTGCATCTTTTTCATTGCATCCTCCTTAGGATAAACCTTGCAATTGTGGCCGCTTGACTCAAGCGACCCGAACCCGGCACTCCGGCCAGGCTGGTCCCCGCGGGCGTGCCGCCGCGGTGATCCAGTCACCCTCAAACGAAAGCAGGCGCCCATTCGTTGACAGGGCGTGTCAATGAATTCAGGCACAGTCCCGACAACCGCCCCTGTGTACAGCTGATGCAAGACCGCCGCTTGCTGTACAATGCGCAACCAATTTCCAGCCAGACGATTGCCATGAAACCCGAACTGCTCTCCCCCGCCGGCACCCTCAAGGGCATGCGCTACGCCTTTGCCTACGGCGCCGATGCCGTCTACGCGGGTCAGCCCCGCTACAGCCTCCGGGTGCGCAACAACGAGTTCAACCGCATCGAGAACATTGCCAGCGCCATCGAGGAAGCGCACGCGCAGGGCAAACAGTTCTACCTGGCGAGCAACGTCAGCCCCCACAACGACAAGGTGCGCTCCTACCTGCGCGACATGGAGCCGGTGATCGACATGAAGCCGGACGCGCTCATCATGTCCGATCCCGGGCTGATCATGCTGATTCGCGACAAGTGGCCTGAGGTACCCATCCACCTGTCCGTGCAGGCCAATGCCATCAACTACGCCTCGGTGAAGTTCTGGCACCGCATGGGGCTCACCCGGGTGATCC
>JBJHBY010000373.1:0-1810 GCA_050485745.1 Gammaproteobacteria bacterium
CCACCGTGCGGATCACCCGTGACAGGGAGGCGCCGGTAAAGTCATCACCGAACACGAAGATGCTGACCTTGCGGTCGGGCGCGGCAAACTCGCGGATGGCGGCGGTCAGCCCTTCCACCGGGCTCGAGTTGCTGAACGGCGTCCAGCTCGGCAAGCGGTTGATGATCACCTGGCGGCGTCCCGGGGTGTCGGGTATCCAGCGGCCCGCATAGCTCGGAAACATGTAGCCGCCCATATCGTTCATGATCTGGATGCCGCGCACCTGCGGGTAGATGTCGAGGATATTGATCATCTCCTGACGCACCCGGGGCCACACGAAGTTGCTCATGCTGCCCGAGGTGTCGATCACGAAGATGATGTACTCGCTGTCCACCGGAATGCCGCCCACCAGCTGATTCTCGCGCCGGAACTGGCGTGCCAGCAGCCGCTCCATTTCGGCACTCAGGCTTTGCAGCGCCCGTTCCAGCTCGGCGCGCTCGGTGGAGTCCACCCGGGCGGTGGCGGCATGCTGGCGGCGCAGGCTGGCCAGTTGGTCCTGCAGGCGGGCCAGTCGCTGCTGCTCGTCCGACAACTGCTCTTCCACCGTGCGCAGGTCGCGGTTGAGCACCACCGTTTCGCCGCGAATCGCGTGCAGCGCCTGCTCCATCTCGGCGACGCTGGCGCGCTCCTGCGCATCCATGTCCTCCAGCGCGGGGCCGACCGCCGTCCTGGCGATGATCAGCAGCAGCACGATGGCCCCGAAGCCACAGCTGATCACATCGAGGAAGGAAATGCTGACCTCGGACACCTCGCCGCGCCGGCGCTGACGCCTCATGGCCAATCCCTCGAGGGTGTGATGAAGGCGCCGCGGGTGTGGACCGCCAGTTGCCAGAAGGCCGAGGCGGCGGCGGGATCGCCCTCCATGGGAAACAGGATGATGTTCATGGGCACCTGGCGGGGCACCGTGCCGGCGGCCTGTTCGAAGAGCCGCAGGCGCTCCTGGCCCGACACCGTGGTGCCACGGGGCGGGTTGGCGCCCTGGGTGGGCAGGCCGTCGGTAAGCAGGAATACGTTGTCGGGCCGCTGGCCGAGCTGGTTGATCACGGCAAAGGCGTTGATCAGGCTGGTACCGTCGCCGGGGGCGGTCTGGCGCAGTCCGGCCAGCGCGCCGTCGGTGTGGGCGCGGTTGCCCGCCTGCAGCCAGGTGCCCTCGGTGCCGGCCTTGGCGGGGCGCGCGCCGGTGTTGAACACGTACACCTGAAAGTCGCTGTCGGGCGGCAGTTGGGCCACCAGCCACTCGGTGGTGCGCACCGCCCATTGCCACTTGGCGGCCTGGCGGCGACTGGCCTCGTCCATGTTGCGCAGACGCAGCACATTGACCAGGGTGTCCGACAGCATCGACGCGGAGCCATCCACCAGAATCAGGACCCGCCGGCCACCGAGCTTGAGTCCGGTGAGGTACTGGCGCTCGCCCTGGCCGACAAACTGGCGCACCTGCTGCCCGCCGTCGCTGGCCTCCAGTCGTGTCACCTCCTGCCGGGCTTCTTCCACCTGGCGGCGCAGCAGGGCGATCTCCTGCTCCGGGTCGCGCTGCACGCTCAGCTCGCGGCGGGTTTCCTCGATCTGCTCCAGCACCCGGCGCGACAGCCCCTGGGTTTCCACCAGTCGTTCCTCCTGCTCGCGCAGGCTGTTGCGCAATCGGGCAAGGTGATCCTCGCCGTACTGTACGTCCTCTTCCAGCAGGTCGATCTCGGCGGCCTGCATGGGGTCGCCGGGGCTGGGGTCGTGGCGCAGGATCAGAAACAGCAGCGTCACCGCACCAAAGCCGCAC
>JBJHBY010000374.1:0-1802 GCA_050485745.1 Gammaproteobacteria bacterium
GCGCAACCCCCTGGCTGATCACCAGCCGCCGGCGCAGGCGTCGGCCGAGGGCGACGATCTGCTCGTCCTCCAGATACCCGGCGGGATTGCGCAGGTTGTCCCCATCCCGCAGCGAGTCGCCAAAGTCGACGCCCAGGGTACGCACTGCGGCGGCCACGGTACTGCTGCCACTGCGGGTAAAACCCGTGATGACCACGAGGTGTCGTCCGGTGGTGAGCGAAGCGTCGTCAGATCGGATCAAGGTATGGGCTCCCGATAACTCGATGAGCCCAATGTACCGCACTTCCTGAATATTTGCTGAAGATTATGGATAATTATTTTTCAAGCAAATCCGGCCCACTATCTCTATATATTTCCTATAGATAGAAATCCTATATAAAGTGTTTTGGTAAGTTTAAGCCGGCATCAAGAGTACCCCAGCGCCGGGTGACAGCGCTCCCTTACCTGGCTTTCCACCCAGTCCGCCTGCTCCGGGGTCAGGTCGTCGCGGAAACCACCCACCTTGGCACGGCGCACCTTGAGGGTTTCCGGATCCGCCTCGTTGCGCAGTTTGAGCGAGGTGTTGTGAAAGTACCCGCTGCGCTCCTTCTCGCGCAGTTTTTCCACGGAGCCGAATTCGACGGCATCGGCGATCTGCTCATCGGTGAAGCGTTCACCGAGAAATTCGGTCAGGCGCTTGAGGGTCGGTGCGGTGTCCAGTCGCAGGTCCTCGTAGCGGACGATGAGCGCATCATCACGCCGGTGCAGGGCATCGGCCCAGAAGTTGTGGTACTCGATCAGCCCATTCAGGCCCAGCACCGGGTGCTGCAGGAACTCCCAGCGGCTGATGTTGGCGCGGTCGATGGTCTCGCCCATTTCGTATTCCAGCAGCTCGCGCTTGAAGCCCTTGGTGCGCTTGGTGTACTGGATGTACCAGGACACCGCCACATCGCCGGGATGGCGGGCCAGGAAGAAGGTGCGCTTGTTCTTCAGCAAGGGCGCATCGGCCGAGAAAGCCTCCGCCGTGATCCGCTCCCAGCTCATGTAGCCATTGGTGACCAGGTAGCGCGGGAGCGCGCGGTTCTGGCGATAGAGCTCGTCGGCCTTGAAGACCCGGCGATCCGAGAGGTCGTACTTGAGGGCATAGAGCCGCGTCAGCAGCGCCCGCAACCAGGTGCCACCGGTCTTGGGGTGGCGGATCAGCATGGCGTCGGCCCGCTCCATGGCGCCGCGCTGCAGGTTTTCGAGCAGCTTCAGGCGTGACTTGATTCGAAGGGTGCGCGGCAGGGGCGCGGTGGCACCGAGAATGCTCCAGTGCTTCATGCGGTCGGTACTGTAGACGATCATGCTTTCTCCTTGGTGTTCGGAACCTCTGGTGGGTTCTCGTCGTGCAACCAGCAGGCAGAAAGATGCCCCGGCCGCGGTTCAAAGTTGTCGGGGTCGCGTCGGTCGCAGAGGCCCTCGATGGCGTGGGCGCAGCGCGGGTGGAAGCGGCAACCGGCCGGCGGGTTGATGAGGCTGGGCGGCTCTCCGGCGGGTACCTCGCGGTACCGGTCCGCATTGGCGGCGTCGGGATCGCCGATGGCGGCGAGGAGGGCCTGGGTATAGGGATGCTGGGGGTGGTCCAGCAGTTCATCCACCGGCGCGGTCTCCACCACCCTGCCCGCGTACATCACGAAGATCCGTTCGGCGTAGTGGCGCACCGTCGACAGGTCATGGGTAATGAAGGCCAGCGCCAGCTCGCGTTCCTGCTGGATACGCCGCAGCAGGTTGAGGATCTCCACCCGCACCGACGCATCGAGCATGGACACCGGCTCATCGGC
>JBJHBY010000375.1:0-1793 GCA_050485745.1 Gammaproteobacteria bacterium
GCCCCTGCCCTATCGTTTCTTTGCCTTTCCACTGGATATCGCCGCGGGCGATACCCCGACACTGCTGCTCCAGGCCCGCCCCAACGCTCCGACGACACTGTCCCCCGCGGTGCTTTCCCGGGAGGGGTTCGAGCAGCGCTCGGCACACATTGCCGATCTGTCCATCCTGCTTGCCGGCGTCGTGCTGGGCATCGGTGTGTATACCCTGCTGCTGGGCATCGGTGGCAGTGGCTGGCAGGGCCTCGGCTACTACGCCGCCCTGATGCTGACCACCGGCCTGACCCTGCTGTACCTGAACGGCAGCCTGATGCCCTGGTTGTTCGACAGCGTCTACCTGCAGCAGCGCCTGGGCCTGCTGCTGGCGGCACTGAGTGGCGTATTCCTGTTTCAGTTCACCCGTCACCTGTTCAGCACCCCGGACCAGTTTCCCGTGATCGACGTCATCGCCCGGGTTTGCGTCGGCGCATCGCTGCTGTTTGCCCTGAGCTTTCTGCTGCTGCCACCAACCCTGACCAGTGGCTGGCAGGTGGCGGTACAGATGCTGCGCCTGCTGATTCTGATCGGCTTTTCCCTGTACTGGCTGCGGCGGGAACATCCCTATGCACGCCAGTACGCCATCGGCATACACGGCTACCTGCTGCTGGCCATCGTCTTCACCCTCGCCCAGGGCGGCCTGATCAGCGACAACCTGCTCACCCGCCACGCCTACGAGATCGGCGCCTGCCTGCTGGGGCTGATGTTTGCTTCCCTGCTGCTGCAGCGCTTGCACCACTATCGCGACGAAGTCTTCCAACTGCGCACCCAGGCGGAGATCGCCAGGGCCGAAAGCCGGGCCAAGAGTGATCTGCTGGCGGTGATGAGCCACGAGATCCGCACTCCGATGACCGGAGTGCTGGGCATGGTCGACCTGCTGCGACAGACCAGCCTCAGTGACGCCCAGCGTTTCTATACACAGACCATCCAGAGTTCCGGGCGCACCCTGCTCAGTGTAATCAATGACATCCTCGACTTTTCCAAGGTGGAGGCGGGCAAACTCGAGCTGGAATCGCGCCCGTTCGACCTCGCCGAGGTCATCGAGGAGACGGTCGCCCCATTTCGGCTGCGCTCCACGGACCGGGTCATACTGGTCGCCTCCCTGGCGCCGGATACGCCGATACATCTGGTCGGTGATGCCATCCGCCTGCAGCAAATCCTCGCCAACCTGCTCAACAACGCCTTCAAGTTCACCAGCCAGGGCCAGATCACCCTGCGCGTCGAACCCGGCCCCGGCGCGGCCGGCAGACAAGCGCTGTCGGTACGTGTCTGAGATACCGGCATCGGCATCGCTGCAGAGGCCCAGCAACACCTGTTCAACCCCTACGCCCAGGCCGAGGCCGCCACCGCACGCAAATACGGCGGCAGCGGCCTGGGGCTCGCCATCTGCAAGCGCCTGGTCTCCATGATGAACGGTGAAATCCACGTCGAGAGCACGCCGGGGAAAGGCAGCTGCTTTCACTTCACCGTCTGGCTGCAGATCGACCCCACCCCCGCGCCGCCGCGCCAGAGCACCCCCATCGAACTGCGGGGGCGTCACCTGCTCGCGGTCGACGACCGCGCCGAGTACCTGCACATCCTGGAGGAACAGGCGCGGGCCCTGGGTATGCGCGTCACCACGGCCGCAAATGGCGAGGAAGCGCTTGCCGCGATCCGGCGCGATCCGCCGGATCTGGTCACCATCGATCTCGACATGCCCGGGATCAATGGCTTCGAACTCGACCGCGCGATCAGCGGGCTGCCCGTGGTCGCTACCGTGC
>JBJHBY010000376.1:0-1786 GCA_050485745.1 Gammaproteobacteria bacterium
GCACGGCCGCCGGGATTGTGCTGGGCATTCTCATCGCCATCTTCATCGGGCCGATCCAGGATTTCCTCGCTTTCGTGACCGGGGTCGACGTGTTCGATCCGTCGGTCTACATGCTCTACCGTCTGCCGGCGCGGCTGGACTGGGCCGAAGTGGTGTTTGTCGCCTTCTGGGGCTTTGCGACCGCGCTTCTGGCTACCCTGCCGCCGTCCTGGCGTGCAGGGCGCATCGATCCGGTGGAGGCGCTGCGCTATGAGTGAGCCGGCTCTCTCCTTGCGTGGCCTGGTGCGCCGCTACGAAACCGATGCCGAAACCATCGAGGTACTGAACGGCGCTGATCTCGATCTCATGCCGGGTGAGTTGGTGGGGCTCGTCGGCCCGTCCGGGTCTGGCAAATCCTCGCTGCTTCATGCCGCCGCACTTCTGGAAAAACCCAATGCAGGCTCGGTGAAGATTGGCGGCATTGATGGTCTAGCGTTGGGTGAAGGCGGACGTACGGCCCTGCGACGGCGTGAAATAGGATTTGTGTATCAGTTCCACCACTTGCTTGCAGAACTTGATGCTTTGGATAATGTCGCCCTGCCCCGGATGATCGCCGGTGAGAGTCAGAAGGCCGCCCGCGCCAGGGCGAAGGGCTGGCTGGAGAGGCTGGGCTTGGGCGCGCGCCTGACCCACAGGCCGCCCCAGCTCTCCGGCGGGGAGCAGCAGCGCGTGGCGATCGCACGCGCGCTGGTCGGCAATCCGCGCGTCGTGCTGGCCGATGAACCGACCGGCAATCTGGACCCTGCCACCTCTGATCAGGTGTTTGACGCGCTGGCTACCGCCTGCCGGGAGGCGGGCGCTGCCGCACTTGTGGCCACCCATAATCTGGCGCTGGCCGAGCGCATGGACCGGGTGGTCACGCTTGAGGACGGGCGTATCGTGGCGGCCTGATCGGAGGTCACGCGCTCTCGAAGCTCTTACTTTTCCACGGGAAATAAAAAAGATTCCGATTCGGTTTGACGACGGAACAAAAAGGGAATATATGGTGTGGAACAAAACATGAATTAATGATCATTCCGCCATAGGAGACAGGCACATGAAACGGTTCTTCGAAGAAGCCAGCGCAGCGTTTGTGACGGTCGGGTTTGTGGCCGTTGTGCTGACCTGGAGCACCGCTCTGGCGGGCTGATTTCATGGTGCGGCGCGTTAGACTGGGTTGCGAATCTGAAAAGCGAGGGTGCAGGTGATGGAGCAGGGCGGGTTTGTGCATTTGCGGGCCCGCTCGCCCTATTCGCTGCTGGAAGGCGCGATGCGGATCGGCGAGATCGCCAACCTGTGCCAGGCGCACGCCATGCCTGCTGTGGCGCTCACTGATACAAATAATCTTTTCGGTGCTCTCGAGTTTTCTGAAGCCCTCGCCGGAGCCGGCATCCAACCCATTATCGGCTGCACGCTCTCGGTGAAGCTGGAGGCTGAGCGCCCCGGTGAGCGGGTCGTGCCGGCCGGCACGCTGGTCCTGCTGGTCCAGGATGAGACCGGCTATCGCAATCTGATTTCGGGAGCCCTTTATGAACCGATCCCCGGCGGAGCCCGCTGGCGATACGTTTGGGGCAGCACGTTGGACTTCACCTTCATGGTGCAGGTCATCACCGGATTCTGCCTGTGGATGGCCTACAGCCCCGGAGCCACGACCGCCTGGGAAAGTGTCTTCTTCATCCAGGAGTCGATGACTTTGGGCTGGGTGATTCGCGGCATGCATCACTTCGCAGCCCAGGCAATGGTGATTCTGCTGATACTGCACCTGATG
>JBJHBY010000377.1:0-1739 GCA_050485745.1 Gammaproteobacteria bacterium
GTACTGATCCATCCGGCCTGGCGCGAAAATACCGGCACAGTACTGCTCGAGGCCATGATCGCCGGCCTGCCGGTGGTGGCCACCCGCACCTGCGGGTACTCGATGTACGTCACCGAGGCCGGCATGGGCGCGGTGGTGGCCGATGACGCCACCCCGGTACAGCTTGCCGAGGCGGTGGTCGACATACTGCGTACCCCCGGTGAGCAATGGCATGGGAAGGGCCGGCGGTTTGCCGAAACGGCCAACATCTACGACATGCCCGCCCACGCGGTCGACATTCTGGAATCCCTCACTGCGGAGCGGGCCAGCTGATGAAGTTTGAAGTGCGTCCTGATCTGGCCGGCTTGTTCACCGCCCGCGACGACCCCTTCGCCGCCCTGCCGTTGCTGCGCGGCAAGGTGTATCGGGAGTTGGAGGGGCGCCGCACCCTGCGTTTCTACCACGGCCCGAACAGCTATTTTCTCAAGCATCACACCGGAATCGGTTGGGGTGAGATCGTCAAAAACCTGCTCAGCCTGCGACTGCCGGTACTGGGCGCCACCAACGAATACCGCGCCATCCGCCGGCTGGAAGCACTGGGTGTGGATACTCTGTCCATCGCCGCCTTTGGCTGCAAGGGGCTGAACCCGGCACGGCAGCAATCCTTTCTGATCACCGATGAGCTGCCGCCCTCCGTTACCCTCGAGGATCATTGTGCCGGCTGGCCGGAGCGGCCGCCCCGGCTGCGACACAAGCGCCTGTTGATCCGCAAGGTGGCCCACATCAGCCGTAGCCTGCATGACAACGGCATCAACCACCGCGACTATTACCTGTGCCACTTCCACCTCAAGACCGGGTCCTCCAGCCGCCCGTGGCCGGTGCTCTACCTGATCGACCTGCACCGCGCGCAGCTGCGGCGCAGGACGCCCTATCGCTGGCGCCTGAAGGATGTGGCCGGGTTGTATTTTTCCGCGCTGGATATCGGCCTGACACGCCGCGACCTGCTGCTGTTCATGCGCGAATACAGCGGTATGCCCTTGCGCCAGGCACTGGCCGCTCGTGCGCGCTTCTGGCGCGATGTAGAGCGCAAGGCGCTGCGCTTGTACCGCAAGGTACACGGTCGGCGCTGGGAGGGCGGGCGCTGATGATCGGCTATGGTCTGATGGCCGGACGGCCTGTACGTCGACCCATGGGGCGGAGCCGCTCGTGAAGTACCGGTCTGTCTCCCTGCCGACGTTGAGCGGCGAGCTTGCGGAGGACTTCGCTGGTGGCGCGCTGCTGCAACGCATTGCCGAGCTGCCGCGCTGGCTGGAACAGGGCAAGACGCTCAAGCAGGACCCGGGCCGGGCTGTGATCCGGCTCAGTCCGGGCGGCACGCTGCCGGACCTGCTGGCCAAGTGCCATGTCGCCCGCTCCTGGCGCGAGCGCCTGAAACAGCGCCTCGGTCTGGCGCGACCGGCCCTGATCCACCGACGTCTCCGCCATCTGCCGGCGAGCGGTTCGCCCCTGTGCCTCTCGCTGGGCCATGTGCGTCTGAGGGACGGCACCGCCGTATGGCTGACACCCCTGCTCGACGGCCGAAGCCTGCTGCACCGGGCTGGCCCTGCCCTGCCCGAATCCCCGCAGCAGCAATCGGAGCTGCTGGTGCCGGTCATTGAAGCGATGGTGGCGTTACACGGCATGGGTCTGGTACATGGCGATTTCAAATGGGCCAACATCCTGGTGGACGAGGCGGCCGGGCGGGTGCAGCTCATTGACCC
>JBJHBY010000378.1:0-1710 GCA_050485745.1 Gammaproteobacteria bacterium
GGGCTACCCGGTGGAAGGCCTGTTCATGAAGAACTGGGACGAGGACGACGGCAGCGAATACTGCACCGCCATGGCGGATCTCGCCGATGCGCAAACTGTGTGCGACCGCCTCGGCATCGCGCTGCACACCGCCAACTTCGCCGCCGAATACTGGGACAATGTGTTCGAACATTTTCTCGCCGAGTACCGCGCCGGGCGCACCCCCAACCCGGATATCCTCTGTAACCGGGAAATCAAGTTCAAGGTATTCCTGGAGTACGCGGAAATTCTCGGCGCCGAACTGATCGCCACCGGCCACTATGCACGCCGCGTGGACAGGGAGGGCCACACCCTGCTGTGCAAGGGGGTCGACCCGAACAAGGATCAGAGCTATTTCCTGCACGCCGTGGACGAGGCCGCCCTGGCCCGCTCCCTGTTTCCCGTGGGGGATATGCGCAAGTCCGAGGTGCGGCGCATAGCCGAAGCCCACGGCCTCGCCACCCATGCCAAGAAGGACAGCACGGGCATCTGCTTCATCGGCGAACGGCGCTTCAAGGATTTTCTGCAACAGTACCTGCCCGCCCAGCCGGGGGATATCGAGGACGACAACGGCCGGGTGATAGGCCGCCACGGGGGCCTGATGTACCACACCCTGGGCCAGCGCCAGGGCCTGGGTATCGGCGGCGTCAAGGGAGGCGGCGAGGAGCCCTGGTATGTGGCCGCCAAGGATCTGGCCCGCAATGTGCTGGTGGCGGTGCAGGGCAGCGATCACCCCCTGCTGTTCAGCGACAGCCTGACGGCTTCCAGCGTTCACTGGATCAACGGCGAGCCCAGCCCCCTGCCCCTGACCTGCGCCGCCAAGACACGCTACCGCCAGGCCGACCAGGCCTGCGTTGTCCAGCGCCAGGACGACGGCTGGCGGGTGGACTTTGCCGCGCCCCAGCGCGCCGTCACACCGGGCCAGTCCGTGGTGTTCTACCAGGGCGACATCTGCCTCGGCGGCGGCGTTATCGAGCATGCCTTCAAGACGGAGAGACACTGACCGTGCTGTTTTCCAAGCCCACCCCCGACCAGGCCATTGCCCTTGCCGGTGTTTTCCAGGCCTGCCAGTTGGTGGACGACCTCGCCACCACTGGCCTGTGCCGCCAGCAGGATCTGGAAACCTGTATCAACAGCCTGTTCGAGCGCAACAGCGACTCCGCGGTGACGGTCTTCGGCAGTGTCGATGCCCTGCGCACCGGCCTCGACACCCTGCAGCGGGTGCTGGGCTCCACCAAGTCCCGGGAACACGCCAACCTGCTCAGCTATGTGCTCGGCGTGATGTATCTGCAGCGCCGCCTGGGCAAGGACAGCGCCCGGCTGGCGGCCATTGCCGACGGCCTCGACAAGGCGCGGCGCCAGGCGGAGCATTTCAGCCGCACCCATGCCAATGTGCTGGCCAATCTCGCCGACCTGTATCTCAACACCATCAGCCAGTACAGCTTCCGCATCCAGGTGAAGGGCATGCCCCAGCACCTGCAACATCCGGACATCGCCAACAGGATTCGCTGCCTGCTGTTCGCCGCCATCCGCGCCGCCCTGCTGTGGCACCAGATGGGCGGCCGCCGCCTGCACCTGATCCTGCAACGCCACAGAGTGCTGGAGGTGGCGGGTGATTTGCGGCGGCTGCCTGTTTCTTGAGTTTTCTTGAGTTGCGGGTTTCATTGGTTGAGTTTCACGTTACACTTACAC
>JBJHBY010000379.1:0-1707 GCA_050485745.1 Gammaproteobacteria bacterium
CCCCTTGCTGCGCGCCCGCCGCCCCAGCGAAGACCTGAAAAGGGCGGTCAGCCGCCGCGGCATCCATTACACCAGCCCCCTGGCCCCCAGCCCCGCCATGCAGCAGATGTTCCAGGCGACCTCGGATGTCATCGACCAGCGCATGCGTGCGGTCTGGGCCCGTTCCACCGAGGTGGCCGGGATCGCCCATGCCCTGGCCCGCCACTACACGCGACTGAAGCCCGACCAGGCGACTCTGGCGGGCATCATCCACAAGATCGGCGTACTGCCGATCCTGACCTACGCCGAGGACAACCGGCGCCTGCTCAAGGACCCGGTGGCACTGGACCGACTGATCGACGAGCTGCACCCGAAGATCGGCCAGAAGATCCTGGAAACCTGGAGTTTTCACGAGGAGCTGGTCAACGTACCCGAGGATCACCTCGATTTCGGCCGCAACCCCGAAAAGGTGGACTATGCGGATGTCATCATGGTGGCACACCTGCAAAGTCTGATCGGCAGCGACCACCCGCTGACGCAGATGGACTGGTCAACCATCAGCGCGTTCAATCGCCTGGGCCTGTCACCGGAGATCAACACCCACGAGGTGGAAGATCTCTCCGCCGACATGGAAGCCGCCATGGCCATGCTGCAGTAGGCTGGGTTAGCGCGAAGCGCGTAACCCAGCGTTACCGCCCAGGACATGCTGTCCACCGGGCCCTCTCCAAAGCACACGGATGCACCCTGCAGCTCCCGGGCACTCCCTGCATGGCCATGGCACATGAATCCCGTTGACGGTGAGAACGCCGGGTTACGCGCTTCGCGCTAACCCAGCCTACGGCCGCCAGTCGATCGGCGGCTGGCCACGCTCCTGCAGCCAGCGGTTGGCGGCACTGAAGTGGCCACAGCCGAAAAAGCCGCGATGGGCAGCCAGGGGCGAGGGGTGCGGCGCCTGCAACACCAGATGGCGCTGGCGGTCGATCAGCTGCCCCTTCTTCTGCGCATAACTCCCCCACAACAGAAACACCAGCCCGTCGCGCTCACGGTCGAGATGCGCGATGACCTGATCCGTAAAGCGCTCCCAGCCCCGCCCCTGATGGGCGGCGGCGCGGCCGCGCTCGACAGTGAGCACACTGTTCAGCAGCAATACGCCCTGCTCCGCCCAGTGACTGAGGTTGCCGTGCGCAGGGAGCGGCAGGCCCAGGTCCTGCTGCAGCTCCCGGAAGATATTCAGCAGCGAGGGCGGCGGTGGCACGCCCTCCGGGACTGAAAAGCACAGACCACGGGCCTGGCCGGGACCGTGGTAAGGATCCTGCCCAAGGATGACCACCTTCACCGCATCAAAGGGTGTCAGGGCAAAGGCATTGAACCAGAGATTCGTGGGCGGGTAGATCACCTTGCCTTCCGCTTTTTCGGCACGCAGGAACTCGCGCAGCTCGGCCATGTAAGGCTGCTGCAGCTCATCGCCAAGGTGCGCGGCCCAGGAGGGCTCGAGAGCACCCCTGCGCTTGCCTGTGGCAGAGCCGGTACCGCGCCCGAGGGCATTGTTGATCTGTGTCATTCCCGCATCCCTGTCCCTGTGAGAAGGTCGAGACTCCGGGGTCAGCCCGGCGTTTGCTGTGTGCTCGCCGGGGCCTGATTCCCGGCGCCGAATCGGCCATAATAGCGGTCCGCGGCGGTTTCGTGCAGCCGTCGCGGCCATTGCCGCCATCGCACGGAGGGCCGACA
>JBJHBY010000380.1:0-1697 GCA_050485745.1 Gammaproteobacteria bacterium
CCGAGATCCTGCCACCCGTGGCGTCGACCGCGACCCCGGTCGACGTCGCCGGGCTGGATTACCTGGTGGATATCGTCGGCACCGGGGGCGATGGCGCCAACCTGTTCAATGTGTCCACCGCGGCCAGCTTTGTCGCCGCCGCCGCCGGGGCGCGGGTGGCCAAGCACGGCAACCGTGCTGTGTCCTCGAAAAGCGGCAGTGCGGATCTGCTCGAGGCCGCCGGTGTGCGGCTGGATCTGGACGCCGGCGAGGTCGGGCGCTGCATCCGCGATGTCGGCCTCGGCTTTATGTTCGCGGTCAATCATCACAGTGCCATGCGCCATGCCATCGGCCCGCGCAAGGAGCTGGGCCTGCGCACGCTGTTCAATATTCTGGGGCCGCTGACCAACCCCGCTGGCGTGCGCCGCCAGGTGGTGGGGGTGTTCAATGCCGCCCTGTGCCGGCCGCTGGCCGAGGTGCTGGGGCGCCTGGGCAGCGAGCACGCCCTGGTGGTGCACGCCCGCGATGGCCTGGACGAGATCAGCCTGGCCAGCCCCACCCATGTGGCCGAGCTCAGGGGCGGGGAGCTGCGCGAATACACCCTGCAGCCGGAGGACGTGGGCCTGGCCAGCCAGAGCCTGATCGGCTTGTCGGTGGCGGATATTCCCGCATCCCTGGCGCTGATCCAGGATGCCTTTGGCAAGCGCCGCGGTGAGCACGCGGCAAAGGCGGCGGACATGATCGCCCTGAACGCCGGGGCGGCACTGTACGTGGCGGGTGTGGCGACGGATATCCGCCGTGGCGTGCAGCTGGCGGAGGATGTGATTCACGGCGGCCGTGCCGCGGAAAAAATGGCCGAGCTGGCGGTCTACAGCCAGGGCCTGAAGAATGGGGAGTAACATCTGATGTCCCAGTCCACCGTGCTGCGCCGCATCCTGCAGCGCAAGGCGGAAGAAGTCGCCGAGCGCCGCGCCGCGGTCGGTATCGAGGCCCTGCAGCAGCGCGCCCGCGAGCAGATTGCCGCGCGGGGCTTTGTCGCGGCCATCGATGCGCGCATCGGCGCCGGCCAGGCTGCGGTGATCGCGGAAATCAAAAAGGCTTCGCCCAGCAAGGGGGTGATCCGGCCGGATTTCGATCCGCCGGCCATCGCCGCCAGCTACGCCCGCGCCGGTGCGGCCTGCCTGTCGGTGCTCACCGATGTCGACTTTTTTCAGGGTGCCGACAGCTACCTGCAGGCGGCGCGCGCGGCCTGCTCGCTGCCGGTGCTGCGCAAGGACTTCACCGTCGACCCCTACCAGGTGGTGGAGGCGCGTGCGCTGGGGGCGGATTGCATCCTGCTGATCGTGTCGGCGTTGTCTGACGCGCAGATGGCGGAGCTCAACGCCGCCGCCCTGGAGCAGGGCCTGGACGTGCTGGTCGAGGTGCATGATCGCGCCGAGCTGGAGCGGGCCTTGCCCCTGGGCAACCGGTTGATCGGCATCAACAACCGCAACCTGCACACCTTTGAGGTGTCCCTGCAGACCACCTGGGAGCTGCTGTCAGCGATCCCGCAGGATCGCATCGTGGTGACCGAGAGCGGGATTCACGCGCCCGGGGATGTGCAGGCCATGCGCGAGCGCGGGGTGCATGCCTTTCTGGTGGGTGAGGCCTTCATGCGCGTCTCCGAGCCGGGCGCGGAGCTGGCCCGCCTGTTCCATGGCGCCCTGGGCACGGGTGTG
>JBJHBY010000381.1:0-1687 GCA_050485745.1 Gammaproteobacteria bacterium
GTTCACGGCTCTCCATACCCCTGCAGTTGCAGCATGCCGACCCCCTGTTGACGTCCATCGGTGTCGAGAACGCGCACCGGGCCGGACCACAGCCGCAGACCCTCCGTCATCTCCTGTGCCGGCGATTCCGGCACCAGCTCGACATCGAGTCCGGGCCCGTCAATGACCAGCGACCAGCGCACCGGATAATGCACCCCGGTGTCCGGACTGCGCCACTCGCCGATCGGAGTCAGGGTAACACTCTCGCCCGACCAGACCACAGGCGCCGAGTCGCCCTCAGAGGCGAGCAGAGCGACGGAGGACGGCTCGCCACTGCCGTCCACCCGGCGGGTGCGCATCACCAGCAGCTCGCGGCCATCGTCGAGAAACAGCACCACCCGGTCGGTGGCCAGCGGACCGCCGGGCAGTGGCAGCTCGCCCCACGCGTGCTCCAGCGATACCGGTCCGGCGACGGAGCGCTGCTGTTCGCCCTGCATCAGTACCCCTTCGGCGCGCAGCGAGGACACGCGATAGAAGCGAAACGGGGCCGCCGAATCATTGGCTTCGGTCAGGCGCGCCGTCTGCACGCTGCCGCCCGTCAGGTCGAGTTGCAACCGCACCGGCTCACTCCCCACCGTCAACACGAAATGATCCCCGGGTTCGGCAGCGTCCGACGCGGCCAGGTGCCAATCCTCCACCCGGACCAGGCTGGAGTGTTGCGAGCTGGGCAGACTCGCCCCACTGCCCGCCAACCCCAACGCCCCGCGCGCCAGACGCCAGCCCGAGACCAGGCCGTCGCCGGCGGGATCGGTCAGGCTGTACCAGGCGGCATACACTTGGCGGGTGGCCCAACGGGATTCGAGATCGGGCTCTTCGGGGGACACGGCCATGCGCAACAGCATCACCTGAAAACCCAGGGGCGGCGTCCCCTCCCCCTGCAGTACCCCGGTCAACTGCCAGGACTCCATCCGGTACCGGGGATGGGCATGAAAATCCGCGGGGAATTGCAGCGGGACGGAGTGCTCCACCCGGGGAAAGCCCTCGCCCTCCAGCATCGCCAACTGTTCCATCAAACGGGCCGGTGCAGCGTCGGCGGCATTGTCGGCAGGCCCCGCTGCTTGCCACACCAGGTACAGGCCGATGGTCGCACAAGCCACCGATGCGGCCAGCAGGGCTTTCAGGGCAAGATGCGGCGGCCGGCGCATCGGCAACAACTCCTCAGGCGAGCAGGCGGCGCACCTGCTCCAGGTCAGCGGCGGTGTCGACGCCGCCAGGTACGGGGGCGCAGACCGACTCCACATGGATCGCCACGCCGTTCCACAGGAAGCGTAGCTGCTCCAGCCGCTCCAGGCTTTCCAGCGGCGCGGCCGGCCAGCGAACGAAGCGGTCCAGCTCACCGACACGGTAAGCGTAGATGCCGATATGACGGCGCGGCTCGAACCCCTGCGGCAGGCTGTCGCGGCCCTGCTGCAGGTGGTCCCGCGGCCAGGGTATGGGTGCGCGGCTGAAATACAGGGCACAGCCACGGTGATCGGTCACCACCTTCACCACATTGGGGTCGAAGAAGGCGTCCACATCGATGATGGGTTCGCTGAGAGTCGCCACGCCGGCGCCGGAACGCGCCAGGTTGGCGGCCACCTGGTTGATGACCTCGGGCGGGATCAGGGGTTCGTCGCCCTGCACGTTGACCACGATGTCAGTAGCCGCC
>JBJHBY010000382.1:0-1685 GCA_050485745.1 Gammaproteobacteria bacterium
CGGCCCTGATCATCAGCGACCTGCGCCTACCGGGCGCCGACGGCATGTCGCTGCTGCCTCGGGTGCAGCGGCTCGAGCCCCGCCCGGCCATGCTGATCGTGACCGCCTTCGGCACCGTGCGCCAGGCCGTGGCAGCCCTCAAGGCGGGTGCCGACGACTTTCTTACCAAGCCCCTCGACATGGATCATCTGCTGTTGACGGTCACGCGGCTGCTGGAGAACCGCCGCCTGCAGGGGGAGCTGAGCCGCTACCGCGCGCTGGTGGCGGAAGAACGCTTCCACGGTATGGTGGCCAGCAGCCCCGCCATGGTGAACCTGCAGTCACAGATCAGCCGCATCGCCACCGCCAGCGGCCCGGTGCTGATTCTGGGCGAAAGCGGCACCGGCAAGGAGCTGGTGGCCCGCGCCATCCACGAGGAGAGCGACCGCCGCGACGGCCCCTACCTCACCGTCAACTGTGGCGGCATTCCCGGTGAGCTGATGGAGAGCGAGTTCTTCGGCCATGCCTCCGGTGCCTTTACCGGCGCGCGCGGCCAGCGGGCCGGCCTGTTCCAGCAGGCCGACGGCGGCACCCTGTTGCTCGACGAGCTGGGCGAGATGCCCCTGGCACTGCAGGCCAAGCTGCTGCGCGTGCTGCAGGACGGGCAGGTGCGGCCCGTGGGCAGCGATCGTGAGCATCATGTGGATATCCGCATCCTGGCCGCCACCAACCGCGACTTGTCCCGCGCGGTGGAGGAGGGCGAGTTTCGCGAGGATCTGTACTTCCGTCTGGAAACCTTCGCCATCCAGATTCCGCCCCTGCGCGAGCGCGGCGACGACGTGTTGGTGCTGGCCAACCACTTTCTCGCCCGCTTCGCCGCCCGGCGCCAGGTATCGATTCGCGGTTTCAGCGACGAAGCCCTGCAGCGGTTGCGGGCCTATCCGTTTCCCGGCAACGTGCGCGAGCTGGAAAACGCCGTGGAGCGGGCCGTGACCTTTTGCGATGGCGACCGCATCGAGGCGCTGCACCTGCCGAGCCGCATCGCCGAATACGCCACCGAGGCCGGCGACGACTCGGCCGAGGGTCACCTGGCGACCTTCCCCTGGCTGGCCAGTGATGCGCCCCTGATGACCATCGACGAACTGCAGCAGCGCTATCTGCGCCATGTACTGGAGCAGACCGGCGGCAACAAGCGGCGCGCGGCGCAGATCCTCGGCATCACCCGGCGCACCCTGTACCGCTGGCTGGAGTAGGTCGTTGTCTGGAGCAGTTCGCTGGTGGGCGTGAGCCGCTGGCTGTGGAGCAAGCGGCGCTGGCCGGTTCAGTTGAGCGTGGTCAGCCCCACAAAGGTACCGCCGTTGCGATAGCTCAGCTCGCGCATCAGGGTGGCGAAGCGCCCGGCGGTCACGAGGTTGCCACCCGAGACCAGAAAGTGCACCGGAAAGCCCACCGCGTGGATGCGCACCAGCTGCTCGCCGCTGGCCTGGTCGCGGTTGAGCCCGTCCACCGTGCGGATCACCCGTGACAGGGAGGCGCCGGTAAAGTCATCACCGAACACGAAGATGCTCACCCTGCGGTCGGGCGCGGCAAACTCGCGGATGGCGGCGGTCAATCCCTCCACCGGGCTCGAGTTGCTGAACGGCGTCCAGCTCGGCAAGCGGTTGATGATCACCTGGCGGCGTCCCGGGGTGTCGGGTATCCAGCGA
>JBJHBY010000383.1:0-1672 GCA_050485745.1 Gammaproteobacteria bacterium
GATGCGACCCGAGGCCGGGCTGGGTACGGGGCGCGACAGGTTCGCCTGGGGCGGCTCACGAAAGCCGCCCTGAGCCTCGCAGATGGCGAGGAACTTGCGCCAGGCGGCGCCGCTGTCCAGGGTCTCCCGGGCCAGGGCTGCGCCGGCCCCGGGTGCGGCCTTGCCCCCGGCTTCCAGCACCGCGCCCGCCAGGTCGATGGCGCGCTGGCGCAGGGTGGCCGGCGCGCCGGCCTCGTTGCGCAGCACCGCGAGCAGGTCTACCGCCTCCAGGGCCGGGCCGATGCCGAAGCCCACCGGCTGGCGGCCGTCGCTGAGCAGGGGCACCACGGTCAGGTCCACCGCCGCGCCGACGCGGACCAGCAGGCCGGAGAGGTCCTCGGCCTCGCGCTGGCTGCGCACCTTGGCGGTGGCGCCCACGGGGATGTCGATGATCACGTGGGTGGCGCCCGCGGCGGCTTTTTTCGACAGCACCGAACCGACCATCTGCGAGGGGCTGTCGATGTCCAGCGCGCGCTCGATACGGATCAGGATGTCATCCGCCGGGCTGAGGTGCACCGAGCCGCCCCAGATGAAGCAGCCCCCCTCGAGCTCCACCACGCGCCGCATCGCGGCGATGTCAAGGTTGACAGTGGTCAGTGTTTCCAGGGTGTCCGCCGTGCCCGCCGGTGAGGTAATGGCGCGCGACGAGGTCTTGGGAATCAACAGCCCGTTGGCGGCGACGATGGCGACCACCAGGGGGGTGGTGCGATTGCCTGGCAAGCCGCCGACGCAGTGTTTGTCCATCACCTGCTGCGCCGGCCAGCGCAGGCGATCGCCGGCGGCGATCATGGCCCGGGTCAGGCCGATGACTTCGTCCTCGTTGAGGTTGGGGCCGCTGCTGGCGGTGACAAAGGCGGCGATTTCCACGTCGGTAAGGTGGCCGTGGACGATGTCCGCGACCAGTTCGCGCAGGGCGTCCTCGCGGAAGGGCTTGCCGTAGATCTTGCCGCGCACGGTCGCCATCGAGGCCACCTGGGGTGGGTGGGAAAAGTGCAGACGTACTCCCGGCGCCGGATCCAGGGCTTGCCAGGCGGCCTCGGACAGCCCCGCCTGGTCATTGCCCAACCAGTCCGAGTGCACCACGTTCAGGGTGGCGATGATGCGCCGTTCGCCACAGCAGACCAGCACCCGGGACTGGGCATTGAAACCCTCCGAGTGACACACCGGGCAGGTGTCGCGCATGTACACGACGAACTCCTGGTGGGTGTCGATGCCCAGGCGCAGGGGGTGCAGGCCATTATGGTTCGCCACTGAAGCTCCTCGGTGATCGCGCAGAAGGAGCCTTATTATAGTGCGTCGTCGATCTGCATTGGCGCCGGTTGGAGTTGGCGCCGGCGAAAAATGGGTGGCAGACTGGTGGCATCGTGATGTGCTTCCTGGCGGCGCCCGGAGGAGGGCAGACCATGCAGACGGACGTGAACCATTCCGGCGCTCATCAAACTCATGCTCCGCGAGACACGGAGGCTGATGCGGGGGCCGGCTTCCCCTGGGATGTGCTGATTCGCAATGCACTGCTGTTCGACGGCAGCGGGCAGGCTCCCCGGCACCGCGATGTGGCGATCAGCGGCCGTCGCATCGCCGCGCTGGGTGATGAGCTTCCGGCGGAACGCGCCCGGGAGGTCATCGAGGCCGA
>JBJHBY010000384.1:0-1662 GCA_050485745.1 Gammaproteobacteria bacterium
GTGGCGGCTCAGCTCACGCAGATAGCCCAGGTCGGTCCCCCAGGACCAGTGTTCATCGTTGACCTGATCGGGCCAGCGCGCGTGGTCGAGGCGCCGGTGCAAATCCTCGATGGCGGCCTGGGGTACGTCGATACTGAAAGGGCGGGGTGCGTTCATGCCGTTGTTCTCCGTGTACTTGCCAGGTGTCGCCAGTCACAGCGCTGCAATGATACGCGACTGATATTCCACCACCAGGCGACGCAGATCATCCAGGCGTTTGCCCTCGGCCTCGTTGGCGGAGACGATCAGTCGCGTGGTGCCTGCGGCAGCATACTCCCGGGCCAGGTCGAGGTCGAAGGTGCTGCCCGGGCGGTAACTCGCGGGCCAGATGGTGAGAGACAGGCGCCCCGGGTCACGCTCTGCCCGACGCGCGGTATCGTGCGCCGTTTGCATGCGTTCTGCCACCTCCGCGGGGCTGATGACATAGGGAAAGAACCCGTCGCCGCGCTGTCCGGCGCGGCGCGCCGCCGCCTCGGAGCTGCCGCCAATGAGAAAGGGCACGCCGCCTGCCTGTGCCGGCTTGGTGTCGCAGTACACCCGCTCGAAGCGTACGTGGCGGCCCTCGAAGGTGGCGGGGTCGTCGCGCCACAGGCAGCGGATCGCGTCGATGGTTTCGTCGAGGCGGCGGCCTCGGTCCGCATAAGGCACGCCGACCGCCTCGTACTCCTCTTTCTGCCAGCCAATGCCGATGCCCGCCTCGAGGCGTCCACCGGAGAGCGCGTCCAGGGTGGCGAGACGCTTGGCCAGCATTGCCGCGCTGTGCTGCGGGCCGATCAGCACGCTGGTGCCAAGGCGCAGGGTCGAGGTCCAGGCGGCGGCGAAGGACAGCCACTCCAGTGGGTCCGGCATCTGCGTGTCCGGTGCCACCGGGGCGCGGCCATCGGCGGAGTATTCGTAGCGCGGCTCGTAGTCCTGTGCCATGACGACGTGCTCCGGCATCCACACGGATTCCACGCCCTCATCCTCCAGCATGCGCACGAAGTCCGCGCACCAGCGCGGATCGGTGCTCAGGCCCTTCTCGCAGAAGGGAATCACGCCCAATCGGATGTTCATGAACAGCGCTCCTCTCGATCTCTGTGGGGCCCCGGGCCGGCCCCGGTGAGCCAGTGACGCAGCCGCGCGCTGGCGCCGTTGATCACCAGGTACAGGCAGGGTACCACCAGCAGGGTCAGCAACATCGAGACCAGCAACCCGCCGACCACGGTCAGGGCCAGCGCGCGCATGATCTCCGCACCCTCACCCATGCCGATGGCCAGTGGCGTCATGCCCAGCAGGGTGGTGGACGTGGTCATCAGAATTGGCCGCAGGCGCACGCTGCCGGCGGCGATCACCGCACGGGGAATCGACAGGCCGTGCTGACGTCGCCCGATTTCAATGTACTCCACCAGCAGGATGGCGTTGTTGACCACGATGCCGATGAGCAGGATCACCCCGATCATCACCGGCGCGGAGATGGGCGTGCCGCTGAGGGCCAGCGCGCCGGCGACACCGATCAGCGCCAGTGGCGCGGCACTGAGAATGACCAGTGGATTGCTGATGCGCTCGTACTGCACCGCCAGCACCACGAACACCAGAAACACCGACAGCCAGATCACCGTGGACAGCTCCCGGTTGGTCTCCTGG
>JBJHBY010000385.1:0-1645 GCA_050485745.1 Gammaproteobacteria bacterium
CCCCGGCGTGAAAACTCGGCACTCAGTGCCCGGCAGCGACTTTCCCAATCGGGCGAGCGGAACAGGATCACGAAATCATCGCCACCGATATGGCCGACGAAGTCGTTCTCACCGTTGACAGCATCACAGAGTGTACCGGCGAGGCAGGTGATCACCTCATCACCGAGGCTGTAGCCATAGTGGTCATTGAAGGGCTTGAAGTTGTTGATGTCCACGTAAGCGATGTGAAAGGGCGCGGCGGCACGCAGCAGCGCGTCCACTTCCTCATAGATGGGCACGTTTCCCGGCAACTGGGTCAGCGGGTTGCTGTAGCGGGCACTGCGGATCTGCATTTCGGTGATGTTTTTCAGCAGCGCGGAGACCCTCGCGATCCCGGCATAGGCTCCGTTGCGGGTGACCAGAATGTCCTGACCCATATCGGTCACGGCACGGGCCGTCACCAGGCGCGATACCTCCTGCATGGGCGTGTTCCAGTCCAGCACCAGCGGCGACGCTGCCAGATCGCCGATCGGCTTGCGCCAGTTGAGGGCATAGGCGTATCGCTCGGAAAACCGCTCGGTAATGATTCGGCGGGTGATCATGCCGGCCGGGCGATCGTCGCGCACCACCGGCAACGACTCGAATTCGGGATTCTTCTGGAAGAATTCATTGACCGTTTCCGCGCGGGTGTCGACCTGCAATGGCGCGACCCACTCGGTGATGGCCGCCACGGTTTCGCTGGGCCGAACCAGCGCCTCCCTCGCGGCCGCCGCGACCTGCCCCAGGCCGGCCACTCGGAAATGCTGTGGCGGCGCGGCCTCCGGGCGATGAATCAGATACCCCTGCACATAGCGCACATGCAGCATGCGCAACGTCAGCAGTTCGTCGAGGGTTTCCACCCCTTCGGCAATGACATGGCAACGAAGCCCGCGGGCAATCTCGATGATGGAGCGGACAAACTCACGCTTCACCGTATCGCAGTGAATATCGCTGATGAAGTGCCGGTCGATCTTGATGTACTCGGGGTGCAGCTGGGACCAGGTCTTGAGCCCCGAATACCCGGTACCCAGGTCATCCAGCGCCAACTCCAGACCGCTGCGACGGGCGCTGGCGCTGAACGCCTGGAGTGCCGCAGTATCGCTGAACGGGTAAAGCTCGGACAGTTCCAGAACCACCCGGCCCGGCTCGAGCATCGGGCCTTCGGCCTGAAACAGCTCGGCCGGAGCGGCCATCCCATCCGGCAGGGTATTGAGAAACAGCTTGCCGGGCAGGCCCAGCGCCGTGAACCGCGCCACGGCCAGGCGCAGGCAACGCCGGTTCAGCTCACCCAGCCGCCCCTCGCGCTGGGCGGCGGCAAACAACGCCACCGGGGTTGCGAAAACATCACTGTCGGGCATGCGCACCAGCGCCTCGAAACCGAGTGGCCGCATGCTTTCCAGATCGAGAATCACCTGAAAGTGACTGGCCAGCCCTGGCCCGGACAACAACCGGTCGAGTTCGGCGGATGCGCGCTCATGGATGTCGACACTGCACAATCCTGATAACGGCATGATTCCCCTACCTCGCAAGAAACAGAGCCCTGATCAGGGTTCCGGCGGGCGATTCTGGACCGGTCGGATGACAGTAATGTGTCACCCCACTGACAAGACCAGTCGGTATACTGGGC
>JBJHBY010000386.1:0-1632 GCA_050485745.1 Gammaproteobacteria bacterium
CGCCAATATCGAAGTAACCACCCACGCGTAATTCAGCCAGCTCCAGGTCGGCAATGACAATAGGGTGACTGGAATGTCGCTCAATCTCCACCAGGACTTCTGCCAGGGTTTCACCCTCGAACATCCATTTGCCATCTCGCCAGGCGAGTTTTCGCTCCACGTGTGATGTGGATAGAGCTTCTGCGCGATTGATCGCCTGCGTATAGCTGACGCGGCTGCCTTTCTCCACCAGCATGCCTTCCGGGGCTTTGGTTGAGCCCGCTGGCTGGGCGGGTTCGCTTTCCACAAGTCCTGCCAAGACTTCTACGATGCCCTCTGCAACCAGCACTTCTACTTCCTCGTCCATCAGTCGAACGCTGAAGGCTGTACCCACGGCTCTGACGGTGCCTTGCCCGGCGTGAACCACAAATGGGCGCGCAGGGTCTTTCGTCACCTCGAAGTGTGCTTCGCCCTGGGTCAGATACACCGATCGCGATTGTTCATCGTATTGAATACGGACTTCAGTCTGGGTGTTGAGTGACAGAGTTGTCCCGTCGGGGAGTGTGGTCGTGTACTGCTCGCCGCGATCGGTGCGATAGAACCGGTCATTGACGGTAGCCACTGTGGGGGGCACGTCTCCGACAGTATGAAAGTCAGGGCGCAGGGATGTTAAGGCAAACGTGAGCGCCAGCAGGACCAGGGCGGCCAATCCGAACCCTCCGGCATACCGGTAACGAGGGCGCGGTCGGGCAGGCGCATTCTGATGCAACGGGAACAGGTCGGCCAGGATGCGCAGACAGTTCATGTTGTCCCATACGGTTGCCATCCTGGTCAAAGCTTCGCGATGGCAAGGGTCGCGGGAAAGCCATGCTCGCAGGCGCGCCTGTTCCTGAGGGCTGAGTTCGTCTCGGTCGAGCCGGGCAATCCACTCGGCAGCCTCCTGCTCGACCCTCGCAGTGCCCGGAAAGGGGATGATGGTTCTCATGGGGCTTCACGCCGGTTGCGGCGTGCCTGATGTGTGTGGGACGCTTGTTCCCCGGTGTCGGGGTTTTCCTGCTCGTACATGCGCAAAGCGCACTTCTGCAAGCCGCGGGCGAGGTGTTTTTCTACCGTGCTGATGCTGATGCCCAGCTGGTCGGCCACCTCCTGTTGGGACAGCCCATAGACCTTGCGCAGGATGAGCACTCGGCGACATTGGTCAGGCAGCGTGGCTGCCGTGCGACAGAACAGCTCGAACCGTCGCTGGCTTGCAACTTCATCTTCCAGTGGAATGCTCGCGGACAGGGACTCCGCGTCCGAGTGATCCTCAAGGTAGTCTTCCAGTTGATGGGACTTGCGGGCCAGCAGGTTGAAGGCCAGATTGCGGGCTGTGCGGTAAAGATACGCCCGCTGATAGTGGATCTCGCCTTTCGACCCTGCTTCCAGGACCCGTACAAGCGCCTCCTGCGCGACATCTTCCGCGTCTTCGGGACGCCGGAGGAAGCGTCTGAGGTAGCGCTGCAATCTGGCCTGCAAATGATGCCACTGGATGTCCATTGGCGATCTCTGTTTCGTTGTTATCGTGCTTCAAAGGTAGCACGCCCCACCGGCGTCAGAAAGGGCTCTGGTATTTGCACGGCGGTCGCTGCACAATATCGCCGCTCGACTCAGGGG
>JBJHBY010000387.1:0-810 GCA_050485745.1 Gammaproteobacteria bacterium
CCGCGGGGGTTGGTGTCGCGGGGGAGTTCGTGGGGACGAGCCGTCCCCGAGGCCTGTGGGGCGCGGGCGGGAGCGCGGGGCATTTCCACCTGGTAGGTAAAAAAGCGCAGCCCATCGCGACTGGTGGAGGTCTCGAAACTGGTGAGAGACTCGTCCGGCGGCTGAACCCGGGAGCCGCCGCAGGCCACCACCGCCAGCAGGAGCAGGAACGGGACGGCGCGCCAAGGGCGCCGGGCGGTCGAGGGCATGGGGGTTCCTCCGGTACAGGGAGTCAGTGTGCGGCCTGCGGATCGGCCAGGAACTGCTGGCGACGCATCCGCTCGGTCATTTTGTGCTCCAGCGTCACTCGCTGTTGCGGCGACAAGGCAGACTGGATGGCGGCCACCATGCGAATACGCTGGCGCACCTGCTCGCCCACCAGCTCCGCCCGTTCGGCAGCGATGGCGGCGATGGTGTCCTCAAAGGCGGGATCGGCGGGCGCCAGTGTGTCCAGTTGCCGCTGGAGCTGGTCGAGCCGTTGCAGGTTGGCCTCGCGGTCACGTTCGTGGTCGGCCTTGATGGCGTCGATACGTTGCTGCTGGGTCGGTTCCAGACCGAGTTGCAGCAGCACTTCGTCGCCCTGCCATTCGTCCAGGTTGGGGCCGCCGAACAGCGGGTCCGGGCACAGCTTGTCGTCGCTGTCCGCAGCGAGGGCGGGCCCACAGAGAGCGAGTAGAACGCCCAGCAAAAGTGTGTGCAACGGTTTCATCGGAAATCCTGTGTGGGCAATCGGTGAGCCGGTTTGACGGCGTGTTGCGATTCTCGGCCTTT
>JBJHBY010000387.1:820-1631 GCA_050485745.1 Gammaproteobacteria bacterium
TCATATATGGATATCTCCGGTTACCTGCTGCTCGGCCTGCTGCTGTTGGTCGTGGGCTATGCCGTCATTCTGTACAACAATCTGGTTGCCCTCAAGCATCGTGTGGCCCAGTCCTGGTCGAATATCGATGTCCTGATGAAGCAGCGTCATGATGAGTTGCCCAAGCTGGTGGAAACCTGCAAGCAATATATGCAGTACGAGCAGGAGACGCTGGAGCGGATCGTGCGTGCCCGCAGTGCCGTGTCGGATGCCCGGGAGCGCCACGATGTGACCGGCCTCGATGCCGCCGAGGGCGAGTTGCGGCTGGGTCTCGGCCGCCTGTTCGCCCTGGTGGAGAACTACCCGGACCTGAAGGCCGATACCTCCTTCCAGAACCTGCAGGCGCGGGTTTCCGAGCTGGAAAACGCCATCGCCGACCGCCGCGAGTTCTACAATGATGCCGTCAACCGCAACAACGTGCGGGTGGAGCAATTCCCCGATGTGCTGGTGGCCCGGCTGTTCGGCTTCCAGAGCCATCCGCTGCTGCGCTTCGAGGCCAGCGACATCGCCGACGTGAACATCGCGGCGCTGTTCCGGTGATTGACCGGGCTATCCCATGAGCCCGGGCGAGTGGTGGCTGGCCTGCGGTGCGGTGCTGGTGGCCGGTGCCTTCTGCCTGTATCGCGCCGGCATGAACTTCCGCCGCGCCCGGCTGGTGGAGGACATGCCCACCTCGCGGATCCGGTCCGCGGCGCAGGGCTATGTGGAGCTGGTGGGACTGGTCTGCGACCGGGACGGCAGCCAGCCTGCACCGCTCACCGCCAAACCCTGT
>JBJHBY010000388.1:0-1599 GCA_050485745.1 Gammaproteobacteria bacterium
TCGACCTGATCACCTCGTTCGATGCGGTCCACGACCAGAAGGACCCACAGCGCCTGATCCGCAGCCTGCATGATGCGCTGAAGCCCGGTGGTGTTTACCTGATGCAGGACATTGGCGGTTCGGCGCGGCTGGAGAACAACATGGATTTCCCCATGGCGACCCTGCTCTACGCCATCTCCTGCGCCCACTGCACGCCGATCTCACTGGGCCAGGGCGGCCTCGGCCTCGGCACGATGTGGGGCTGGGAAACCGCCGAGGCCATGCTGCGGGACGCCGGGTTCGCACGCGTAGACCGCCACGTGCTGGCTCACGACCCGATGAATGTCTGGTTCGTGGCTTCCTGACCGCCATCGACCACCCGCCGTCCGAGCCGGGCCTCCCGGACGGCGGGTGTGTTCGCGTGATGATGCGCCTGGCGCAGGAAATCCAACACCTGCGGCGCCAGGTAACCCACGTTCAGGATCGCCTGCACATGATTGGCGTGCGGTACCACGATCAGCCTGGCGTCTCCCAACCGCCATGCAAACTGTTCCACTTCCGGCATCAGCGGGTCGGCATCGCCGACAAAGAGCAGGCTGGGCAGACGCCGCATCACGGGGAACACATCGACCGGCAACCTGTCTTCCGCGACGGCGGCTCGTAGAGCCGCCGGGTCGTTGCGCAGGAATCTTGCGGCTGCCTGATCGTCAAACAGGGGGGCTCCCGCTCCTGCCAGCCTGCGCGCCCAGCAATCCAGGCCCTCGGTGATTCCTGCGCGGTACATGCCCATGTGCTGTCCATAGGGATGGATACCGCCCAGCACGAGCGACAGGAGGCGCTCGGGGGCGAGCGCGGCAACATTGAGCCCGATCCAGCCGCCCATCGAATAGCCGAAATAGTGACAACGACGAATGCCGAGCACATCCAGCACGGCCAGCACGTCGGCAACCCGGTGCTCGGCGCTGTACTGTTTCGGCTCATGGGGTTTGCCGCTGGCCCCGTGGCCCCGCGCGTCGACCAGGATCAGCGTGAACTCGTTTTCGAGTTGCCGCACCCAGCCGGCTGCGAACCACCCCTGGAGGCTGTCGCTGAATCCATGCTGCATGACGACGGGCGGCCCGTCTCCCTGGACACGGTAATGAATGCGAAGCCCCTTGCTGCGAACGTACGGCATGGTGATACCTCCAGGTAGCGATACTGGAGGCTTTCTACACAGGCAGTGTCCCCGCAACGTCCTCCGGGGAGGCGGGAAGAGAATTCAGAAACCCGGCTATCTGCTGCAGTACCGGGTCGCCGTCGATCCACCACCAGTGATCCTGCCCGGGCAGTTCAACCAGTTGTGCTCCCGGAATGCGGGCGGCGAGATAGCGGCCGTGCTCCACCACCACCGCCCGTTCCCTGGTGCGGTGAAGGACGACGGTCCGGCAGGCGACCTTTGGCAGCAGTCTGCGTACATCCATTTTCTTCAGGGCCTGGAATACGCCACGCACCGCACCGGGGCTGGCAGCGAGACGCAAGGATGCCGCCCACCACGCGCTGCGGGCGGGGCTGTCAGACCAGCTCGGCGCGAACAGCTCGATGAATGCAGGGCCTCCCCAGTCACTGATGAGCCGCTCCACC
>JBJHBY010000389.1:0-1572 GCA_050485745.1 Gammaproteobacteria bacterium
TTCCTGGCCAGCATCATGATGATCGTGGTGCCGCTGGTCTTCGCCTCAATCATCCGTGGCCTGGCGGCCACCGAGGATCCCGCGCAGCTGCGCACCGCGGGGCTGAGCATCACCGTCTACTTTGTGATCACTACGGCGGCAGCCGCGACACTGGGCATTGCGCTGGCGCAGATCATTCAACCCGGCGCCTGGGTCGACTCGACGGTGCTGATGGGCCTCGCACCTGCAGATCAAGCCGCAGTGCCGGTCGCCACGCCGTCACTGATCAATCTTCCGGAGATGGTGGTCGGTTTGCTGCCCGGCAACCCGCTGGCTGCCATGGCCGAAGGACAAATGCTGCAAGTGGTGATCTTCGCAGCTGTCGTGGGTGTTGCGCTGGTGCATCTGGCGCCACCGGCCGCCAAGCCGCTGCTCGACCTGCTGGGCAGTGTGCAGGACGTCTGCATGACGGTCGTGCGCTGGGCCATGCGCATCGCTCCGCTCGCAGTGTTCGGGCTGATGGCGCAGCTGGCGAGCCGGATCGGATTGGGTGCGTTGGCAGGCATGGGCATCTATGTGCTCACGGTACTGCTCGGGCTCGCGATACTGCTGGTGAGCTATCTGGTGCTGGTGCGCGTCTTCGGTGGCCTCCACCCGGGCGCGTTCATGCGCGGGGCGCGGGAGGTGCTATTGCTGGCTTTCTCGACGTCGAGTTCCGCAGCCGTGATGCCACTGTCGATCCGCACCGCGCAGACCAAACTCGGCGTGCGCCCCAACATTGCCCAGTTCGTGATTCCCCTCGGCGCCACTATCAACATGAACGGAACCGCCCTGTACCAGGCCGTGGCCGCGGTGTTTCTTGCGCAGATGTTCGGCGTGGAAATCTCGATGGCCGGTATGGCACTGGTAGTCGCCATGACCGTGGGCGCATCGATTGGCTCGCCAGCCACACCGGGCGTTGGCATTGTCATTCTTGCCATGGTGGTGTCATCCATCGGCGTGCCGCCGGCCGGGATCGCGCTGATACTGGGTGTCGACCGCATTCTGGATATGGCCCGCACGGCTGTGAATGTCGCCGGCGATCTGGTCGCGGCCAGGCTGCTGGATGGCTGGGTGGGATCGGAGGAACAGCTTTCAGCGCGGACCGACACCGCGCCGGTATGAACCAGCGGGCGGTGATCGCTTGCATGACAGCAAAGAACCACCTGTGACGCCCGTCGCGTCGGCTCCTGCCGGTCGCATGCTAGGGTCGGACTGCGTCGACTCGCTGTCACAGACCTCACGACACCCCTATGGCACAAGCACTGGCAAACCCGACAGTCGCCACACCGCCTGCCGCTGACCCGGAACTGGCGGATGCACTCGCGCGCGCCGCGTTCCGGGCAGGTGCCGGGTTGACCGAACGTGGCCGAAAAGACGAAGCAGAAAAAATTGACGCGGGCATCAAAGCGCTGGCGAAACGAACCGCGCAGCGGGCAACGGACCGTATGGTTGACCGGCACCAGCGACAGGCCACGCGCATTGAAATTTACAACGCCGTGGTTCCAGTGCTGTCGACGCTGAGCCTGCACCAGCGCACCACCGGCACCCGCC
>JBJHBY010000390.1:0-1571 GCA_050485745.1 Gammaproteobacteria bacterium
CGAATGACGGCGAGCTGTCCGTCCGGGTCCGCGGGATCGGGCATCAGCTCGTCGCCCAGACGCAACTCGCGGCGTGCGAAATCCAGTGACACCAGCACCAGCGGGCAATCGGCGGCGGCCGCGATGCGCAGGAAGCCGGTCTTCCAGCGGTCGACCGCCTTGCGGGTGCCTTCGGGGGTGATGGCCAGCCACATGTGATCCGCATCGCCCATGCGCCGGGCGACCTGCTCGGCCACGCCCTCGGGGCTGCGGCGATTCACCGGCACGCCGCCGAGCCGACGCATCAGCGGCCCCAGCGGCCAGTGAAACAGGCTGTGCTTGCCGAGCCAGTTGACGTCGAGGTCGTAGGCGAGCATGGCCAGCACGCCCACCACGAAATCCCAGTTGGACGTATGGGGCGCCGCCACCAGGATCAGGCGCCGCTCGCGCGGAAAGGCACCGGTCAGTCGCCAGCCCGAACGCGCCAGCAGCCAGCCTGCCAGTCGCCGCTTCCAGGCCGATCGATGGGCGCGCAGGAATTCGGGCGCGGTAGCGGGATCGACGGGCGAGTGCATGGCGAGGCTCAGTGCTCCCGGGTGGCGCGAAACCGGATATCCGGGTGACGCTCCTCGGTCAGGCTGAGGTTGACCCGTGTGGGCGCCAGGTAGGACAGGTGGCCGCCGCCGTCGATGGCGAGGTTATCGGCGGCCTTGCGCTCGAAATCCTGAAGTTTCCTGGCGTCGTCACACTCGACCCAGCGGGCCGTGTGGACGTTGACGGTATCGTAGACCGCCTCGACGCCGTATTCCTCCTTCAGCCGATACGCCACCACCTCGAACTGCAGCTGACCCACGGCGCCGACGATGATGTCGTTGTTGTTCACCGGGAAAAACACCTGGGTCGACCCCTCCTCGGACAACTGCTGGATACCCTTGCGCAACTGTTTCATCTTGAGCGGGTCACGCAGCCGGATACGTCGGAACAGCTCCGGTGCAAAATGGGGGATGCCGGTGAAGTTGAGGTTTTCGCCAGCGGTGAAGGTATCGCCGATCTGGATGGTACCGTGGTTGTGCAGGCCGATGATGTCACCGGCAATGGCCGTCTCCACCGAGCTGCGCTCGCCGGCCAGGAAGGTGACCGCATCGGAAATACGGATATCCTTGCCGATGCGCACATGGCGCATCTTCATGCCCTTCTCGTAGGTGCCGGAGCAGATGCGCAGGAACGCGATGCGATCGCGGTGCTTGGGGTCCATGTTCGCCTGGATCTTGAACACGAATCCGGAGAATGCCGGGTCGGTGGCCGTCACGGTGCGCTCGCGGGCGTCGCGATCCAGCGGCGCCGGGGCCCACTCCACAAAATGATCGAGCAGCTCGCGCACTCCGAAGTTGCCCAGCGCGGTCCCGAAAAAGACCGGCGTCAGACGACCGGCCAGGTACTCGCCCAGATCGAACTCGGGGGTGGCGCCGCGCACCAGTTCGATCTGATCGCGGATCTCGTCCACGTAGTAGCCCAGCAGCTCCTGCGCCTCCGGTGAGTCCAGCCCCTGGATGCGGATGTCCTCGGGAATGGTATGCCCCTGCCCCTGTTGG
>JBJHBY010000391.1:0-1571 GCA_050485745.1 Gammaproteobacteria bacterium
GCCTTGGCCTGTTCGCTGGCAGTGGTGTGGGCAAGAGCGTGCTGCTGGGCATGATGACCCGCTTTACCGAGGCGGATGTGGTGGTGGTGGGGCTGATCGGCGAGCGTGGTCGCGAGGTCAAGGAGTTCGTGGATCACACCCTTGGGGAGGCCGGCCTGCGTCGCGCCGTGGTAGTGGCATCCCCGGCCGATGACGCGCCGCTGATGCGTTTGCGCGGGGCCATGTTGGCGACGCGACTGGCGGAGTATTTCCGCGACCAGGGGCAGCACGTGCTGCTGCTGATGGACTCCCTCACCCGTTATGCCCAGGCACAGCGTGAGATCGCCCTGTCCGTCGGCGAGCCACCGGCAACCAAGGGTTACCCCCCTTCGGTATTTGCCCGCATCCCGGAGCTGGTCGAGCGCGCCGGTAATGACGCCCAGGGCAAGGGATCGGTGACAGCGTTCTACACGGTACTGACCGAGGGCGATGACCTGCAGGATCCGGTGGCGGATGCCGCCCGGGCGATTCTCGATGGCCATGTGGTGCTGTCCCGTGCACTGGCCGATGAGGGGCATTATCCCGCCATTGATATCGAGGCCTCGATCAGCCGTGCCATGGTCAACATTGTCAGCCGCGAGCACCTGCGAGCCGCGCAACGCATGCGCCAGATCTACGCGCGTTACCAGCAGAACCGGGACCTGATCAGTGTTGGAGCCTATGTTGCCGGCAGCGACCGCGAAACCGATGAGGCGATCCGCCTGCTGCCGGCGATTCGTGGTTTTTTGCAACAGGACCTCGATGAGCCCGTCGACTATACCAGCAGCTGCGCGGCGCTGCGGGAGTTGGTGGACCCCGGCAAAGGTGCTGACTGAGCATGGCGCGGCCGCCCCGCAGCCAGCGCCTTGCCCTGTTGGTGCGGCTGGCGCAACAGCGCGAGCAACGCGCCGCGCGCGCCCTGGGCAGGGCGCTCGATGCGGAGCGCGAGGCACAACGCAGGAGCCGCGAGCTTGCCGACTACCAGCTGGATTACGCGGCGGCCCTGCAACAGGCGGGGCGCCAGGGTACAGGCGGTGCGACGCTACGCAACTACAATGCCTTCATTGGCCAGTTGCAACTGGCCGAACGCCACCAGCATCAGGCACTGGCCCAGGCCGGGGAGCGCGTACGCCAGGCCAGGCGCAGCTGGCAGGCGGCATATGCCCGGCAGCGCATGCTGCAGCAGCTGTGGCAGAGGGCCTGTGCCCAGGAGGCCTTCCTGGCGGACAAGCGTCTGCAACGCGAGATTGATGACCGGCGTCGCCCCGACCCCTCATCGGCGGATTCCGGCTGAAGATGGTTTTGCCTGCAGGCCGGTTTGGTCTATGCTGCGAAGACATCAGGATGCCTCCGGGCTAGGGAGTGATCGATGGCCATCCAGACCAGCCTCTCACCGGACCGGGCGGAGCTCTGCATCGCGGTCGAAGGACGCTTCGATTTCAGCGTCCACCAGGAGTTTCGCCAGGCCTACGAAGTCGTCTCGCCAGCGCCTGCCCGCTACACGGTCGACCTTCTCAAGACCACCTATCTGGACAGCTCCGCGCTCGGCATGC
>JBJHBY010000392.1:0-1538 GCA_050485745.1 Gammaproteobacteria bacterium
GCCGAGGAGAAGGGCGCGGGTCTCGCGGGCTTCGCGCTGGGGACTACGGTGGAGAAGGACGGCGGTGCCTGGCGCTACGGCTACCTGGCATGGCTGGGCGTCGCGCCGGAGCACCAGCGCCAGTCCGTCGCCGCCGCGCTGCTGAAGGAGTTCGAGCGCCGCATGCGGGAGGAAGGCGTCCGCATGCTCATCGTGGACACCGAGGGCGACAACGCGCCGGCGCTGAAATTCTTCGAGTCCCACGGCTTCAAGCAGCCCACATCACACGTGTGGCTCACCAAGAACCTGCGCAAGCCCGCAACGCGCACGAGCAAGGCAAAAGGCGAAACCAAGAAGCGCCATGGCCTCCGCAAGCCAACGGTGAAGCCCGTGGTCAAACCCAGCACTGATTAAGTAGAGCGGCAATGACGCTTGGGAGACACGTACGGGTAAGGAGACCGTTCGCCCTGAGAGGCTGTGAAAGAATGCCGCCCTACGTCATGGCACAGCAGTAGCGAGCAGGCAGAGAATGGGGCAAGCCTCGACGGGAGCATCAACACATGAGCGAAGCAACCCTGTTCCCCTTGCCCGATCCCGTTTCTCGACCCGAGGTCCCTGCCACCCGGCGGGAAGAGGCCCGGGTGCGCAAGCCGATGCGCGAGCAGGTGCAGTTGGTCCCGCGCAGCCTGGAGGAGCTGGTGCCGGATGATCATCCCGCCCGCATCATCTGTGGTTTCTTGGAACGGCTCGATCTGAGCGGTTTTTATGGGTCGATCAAGGCGGTGCTGGACCGGCCGGGTCATCCGCCCGCCGACCCGGAAATGCTGCTGGCCCTGTGGCTGTTGGCCACCGTGGATGGCGTGGGGAGCGCACGGCGACTGGACAGCCTGTGCAAGGAGCATGACGCGTATCGGTGGGTGTGCGGGGGAGTCTCGGTGAACTACCACACGCTCTCGGACTTTCGCGTGGCCCATGAACCGGCGCTGAATGCTCTCCTCACCCAGATCGTCGGTTCCTTGATGGCAGCCGATCTGGTGACCTTGCAGGGGGTTGCCCAAGACGGCATGCGGGTACGCGCCAGTGCGGGAGCGAGCTCGTTCCACCGGCGTGAGCGGCTGGAAGCCTGTATGCGGGCGGCAACGGAGCAGGTGGAGCGGCTGGCGGCCGAGCGCGAGCGCCCCGATCCCGGCCGCAGCAGGCGGCAACAAGCGGCGCGAGAGCGTGCCGCACGCGAGCAAGCGGCACGCCTGGAACAGGCCATGGAGCATCTGCAGGTGGCGCAGGCAGCGAAGGACCGGCAACGGAAGCGGATGGCGAAGGAGCGGCGGAAGCGGGTCACCGCGGCCCGGTCTTCGGCCACGGACCCGGAAACGCGGGTCATGAAGATGCCGGATGGTGGGTTTCGGCCCGCGTATAACGTGCAGTTGGCAACAGACCAGGACAGCGGCGTGGTGGTCGGGGTGGCGGTCACGAACGAGGACGATGCGGCACAGGCCGGCCCCATGGAGGCCCAGGTGACGGAGCGCGCCGGCCGGCATCCGGACTGCTACCTCATCGAC
>JBJHBY010000393.1:0-1537 GCA_050485745.1 Gammaproteobacteria bacterium
CTCGCACACTTCGATGGCGATGGTCCCGCGGTTCCCGGGTCCGTTGATGCCATCGCCCGCGTGCCAGGCAACCTCGCTCTCGGGCAACTGCCGGTAGATGAGCACCGGTCCTCCCGGGCGGTCCTGCGCGGGGTGGCCTTCTTCGTCGTCGGGCAGCGGGTCGAGCTGTTCCTTGTACAGTTCCTTGAGGGCGTACTTCACCAGGCTGCGGGTGAGCACCTCCGGGGTGTAGTAGGAGGCGGATTTCTGCCGGTCGCGCCCAGCCAGGCGGTAGATGAAGCTGCCTTTGGGGTGCATGCGCAGCTTCCGGTGGCCGGCGTCATCGCGGGTGAAAACCTTTTCTTCCTCCGTATAGTCCTCCAGGGCGGCGGCGTTGACGAAGTAGCCGGTGCCGAGAGGGTCCCAGTTCTCACCCTTGGGTTTGACTTCGTACAGGTCTTCGATGGCGAAAAAGCCCCGGTAGCTGAGCAGGGCCTCGTAGACGGCGCCGAGCTGGTTGATGCCGAGCTGGGCGTAGGAGATGCGACCACGGCGCCGGGTGCCCCGCGCCGGGCGGCTCAGCGACATGAGTTGAATGACCCGCTGCAGTAGG
Organism: Gammaproteobacteria bacterium; assembly: GCA_050485745.1. Lineage (GTDB taxonomy): Bacteria > Pseudomonadota > Gammaproteobacteria > Pseudomonadales > CAMLJR01 > JBJHBY01. The sequence continues at coordinate 593 of JBJHBY010000393.1, forward strand.
TGGTTGGGGAACACCACGCGGTTGAGGCTGCGAGTGCGCTCCGGGTCGAACAGATGGCTTTTCAGCGCGTGCATTTCGAAGGCATCGCGGCCCGTCTGCCGGCTGTGCTCGGCAAGCATGTCCTGTTCCAGCTCGTAGCCTTCGTGGACGAGCTGGAACAGGCGGCTCAGGGTGTCGTGGAAATAGCGCCCCTGGCGTTCCGCCTGTGAAGTAAGCGGCACCAGTTCCAGCTCCCGCAGGTGTTCCAGCGAGTAGCCGCGCAGGTAGGTTTCGTTGTCCACCGGGGCATAGCCCAGTTCCGGACGGGCCTCGATGTAGAACAGGAACAGAATGCGGTACATGTAACGCAGGCATTCCAGGCTGAGTTCGCCTGCGTCCAGGTGGTAATCGCCCTCGGTGTAAATGCTCTTGCTGTGGCGGCGGGCGCGCTCGTCCAGTTGGAGGGCGGCTTCGTTGCCCAGCAACTCGATGCATTTACGCAGGGCGTATTTGAGGTCTTCGGAGACGCCGTAGGCGTGCTTGTGGGCGTTTTCGTCCAGGGTATCCAGCAGACTCTGACCCTGGCTATCCAGCAGGGACTCACGGTGAAGCAGCACGCTGGCGGCCCTCAGCGCGTCCTGTTCCCGGCGGCCGAGCAATTCCACCCAATCGAAGCGCAGCAGTCGATGCTGGGCGAACTTGGTGCGGTCCAGCAGCAGCCATTGGCGCGGGCCGGCCAGCAACACCCAGCGCGGCGGCTGTTCCTGGCTGAACACCTGCTGGCTGAGGCGTTTCTGCCAATCGGCGGCGTCGCCACGGGTGATGTCTGCCGTGGCGGCGTGATCGGCCAGCGTGCCGAGTTGTTCTGGCTGGATACGGCAGGCCAGGGGGTCCATATCCGGCTCTTCGCCCAGCGTCGGCATGGCCTCCAGAATCCACAGCAGGGGTTCGCCCTGGGGGGTGTAC
>JBJHBY010000394.1:0-1525 GCA_050485745.1 Gammaproteobacteria bacterium
CGTCCCAGAACACCTTGAGCAGGAACAGGTAGCCCAGGATCAATGCGCCCAGGCCGCCGAAGACCAGGCCGATGGAACCGAAGAAGTGGCCGGGGCGCGCCTTGAAACGCATGAAGAAGTACACCGAGAGCAGGTCGAGGATCACCCGGAAGGTGCGGGAGATGCCGTACTTGGAAGTACCCCGGGCTCGCGCGTGGTGCTGTACCACATGTTCACGTATGCGCCGCGGTGATGTCTGTGTGGCAAACCAGGCAGGGATGAAGCGGTGCATCTCGCCATAGAGGCGCACGCCCTTGAGGATATGGGCGCGGAACACTTTCAGCGTGCAACCGTAATCATGCAGGTTCACGCCGGTGATGGAACGGATCAGGCGGTTGGCAATGCGCGATGGGACCTTGCGGCGCCACAGATTGTCCTGGCGGTTCTTGCGCCAGCCGGCCACCATGTCCAGGTCTTCGTCGATCAGTCGCTGAACCATACCGGGGATGTCGGCCGGATCGTTCTGCAGGTCACCGTCCAGCAGAGCCACGACACTGCCGCGCGCAAGATCTATGCCGGCCTGCATGGCGGCGGTCTGCCCGAAGTTGCGCTGCAGGCTCAGCACGCGCACATGACGCCCGAAACGCTCCCGCTGTACGCGCATGCGCTCGTTGGTGGCATCGGAACTGCCATCGTCCACGAGCACGATCTCCCAGGGATACGGGTACCCTCCCAGGACTTCATGTATTCGCTCCACCAGGGGAGCAACGTTTTCTTCCTCGTCGAACATGGGCACCACCAGCGACAGGCTCAGGCTGGTGGCCGCCTCGGGCGAGCGGGGCATTTCGTTCATTGCGGACATATCCTGTTCGTCTCCGGCATGCAGCACGCATTCTATCGTGGATGGGCCTGGCCCGGATATTTCACCAAGGCGGCCAGCGGCTTTGTGCAGCCTTCTGAGTGAGCGGCATAAATTAGGCGTATTGGATGATGAAGCCGCGGCGACAGAGTGTACACCGCCACCGGCTTGTCGCGATGCCTGGTGAAATATCCGGGCTAGCTGCGCCCACCCGGCAACAGCGGGGCGATCAATCCGCCCAGAATCGTCGAACCCAGCAGGAACAGGTGCAGATTCACAGCCGCCATCAACGCCACGTCGGCAGGAATACCGAAGGGCAGCAGGGCGGCCACCACACCTGCCTCGTAGGTCCCGGCACCGGCCACACCGTGGACAGGGAGCACGCTCGTGACATCACCGGCGATCACTGCCAGCCAGGCCGCGGTTGCAGGGGCCTCCAGAAACAGGCCGAGCACCCACACGAACACAGCCAGCTTGACCAGCCAGTTGGCGAACGTCCATGCCCAGGCGCGCCAGAAGGCTGCAGGTGAGCCCGGCAGGGCATCAAAGACCCGGTATGCCAGACTCCGCAGACGGCTGCCCGAGGCGTCCCCCAGCGTATCGCGCAACCAGGGGGCCAGGCGCTGCGCCAGGGGCAGCAACGCCATCCAGACCAGTGCGGCGGCCAGCGCCGGCGGCCAACCGAGC
>JBJHBY010000395.1:0-1511 GCA_050485745.1 Gammaproteobacteria bacterium
AAGCCCCCTTCGGACCCAGTGTGCTGTCCGGCCCTCGCAGGCGTGCAAGACCGGACATGGGAAGGCCGACGAGATAACGCAGATCGCTACAGAGATCCTGTGCCGTCGGCCCGGTTAGCCGCCCAACATAACAAACGAGCGTTGCAAAATGCAAACCAGGTGACCTTCATCATCGCCCAGGCGCCGGCTAATGCCCCTGAAGGTTTACACTCCTCACACCGCCCCCTCACGCCTCATCCGAATGAGACCTGCCGTGATGCACTCCGAATTCCCCCTCGAACCCGGCCTGATCCACCTGAACCACGCTGCCGTGGGCCCCTGGCCGCGGCGCACGGCGGAGGCGGTGCAACGCTTTGCCGAGGCCAACCTGCGCACCGGCTCCCGGGACTACCCCGCCTGGATGCGGGAGGAGAGCCGCCTGCGGCGGCTCCTGGCGCGACTCATCAACGCCCCCTCCCCCGAGGACATCGCCCTGCTCAAGAACACCTCCGAGGCCCTGTCCGTGGTGGCCTACGGGCTGGACTGGGTGCGGGGCGACAACGTGGTGTTCCCTCGGGAGGAGTTTCCCTCCAACCGCATGGTCTGGGAGTCCCTGGAGCCCCGTTTCGGGATCGAGGCGCGCCGGGTGAATCTCGCCGGCGCGGCGGACCCGGAGGCCGCCCTGATCGAGGCCATGGATGCCAATACCCGGCTGCTGTCGGTGAGTGCCGTGCAGTACGCCAGCGGCCTGCGCCTGGACCTGGAACGCCTGGGCGAGGCCTGCCGCAAGCAGGACGTGCTGTTCTGCGTGGACGCCATCCAGCAACTGGGCGCCCTGCCCTTGGACGCCCAGGCCTGCCACGCGGACTTCGTGGCCGCCGATGGTCACAAGTGGATGCTGGGTCCGGAGGGCTTGGCGGTGTTCTACGTACGCGCCGAGATCCGCGACTGGCTGAAGCTCAACCAGTACGGCTGGCACATGGTGGAGGCCTTGGGGGACTACGACCGGGAGGACTGGGCGCCCGCCGAATCGGCACGCCGCTTCGAATGCGGCAGCCCCAACATGCTGGCCATCCATGCGCTGGCGGCGAGCCTGGACCTGCTGCTGGAGACCGGGCTGGAACCCATAGCTGAGTCCATTTCTGGAAAGATTAAGTATCTGATTGATTTTATTGAACAAAAAGGCTTCGACATCATCACCCCTAAGGCCCCCGCGCAGCGCGCCGGCATCCTCACCTTCCATCGACCGGGCGAGGACATGGCCGCCCTGCATCGGCGCCTCATGGACGCTGGCGTGCTCTGCGCCCACCGGGGTGGCGGGGTGCGTTTCAGCCCCCATTTCTACACCCCGCAGGCGGACCTCGACGCAGCCCTGGAGCTTCTGTAACCGCAGCCTTGCGTTCCCTGTTCAAACCTGAATGGACTGGAACAAAGGAGCCCAAAGAAAAATTTGACAGGATTGACATGATTTACAGGATGAAAATGCCGTTAAATCCCGTAAATCATGTCAATCCTGTCAAACGCTTTTGATG
>JBJHBY010000396.1:0-1509 GCA_050485745.1 Gammaproteobacteria bacterium
CCACCGCTACTCCGCATCCAGCCAGATCAGCGCGGCATTGCGGCCGGTGATGCCGTCGCGGCGGTAGGAATAGAACGTCTGGGGATTGCTCCAGGTGCACCACGGACTGCGGCTGACCGATTCCACACCGAGCGCGCGCAGCTCGACCTCGGCCAGCGCCTGAAGGTCGGCGTACAGGCCATCGCCGCGCTGGATGAAGCACGCCTCCATGGCCTGACGGTGCGCCCCGTCGATCGCGCCCTCGAAAAAGGTGTCGCGCACCTCGTCGCCCACCTGAAAGTGCTCGGGACCGATCGCCGGCCCCAGGTGGGCCAGCAGGCTGCCGGGCACCACGCCCATTGCGCCCACCGCCTCGCGCACCACGCCGGCGGACAGGCCGCGCCAGCCGGCGTGGGCAATACCCACCACGGTGCCGGCGCGATCGCAGAGCAGCACCGGCAGGCAATCGGCCATCAGCACCGCACAGGCCACACCGGGGGCACGGGTCCAGGCGGCATCGGCCTCGACGCTGTGCAGGCAGCGGTCCGCCTGGACCACGTCGGTACCGTGCACCTGGGCCAGCCACAGGGGGTCGTGGTGCAGCCCCAGCTGTTCGCGCAACTGCTCCCGGTTGGCGCGCACCGCCGCCGGCTCGTCGCCGGTGTTCAGGCCCAGGTTGCACGAATCCCACGGCGGCTCGCTGCACCCGCCATTGCGGCTGACAATCACCGCCCGCACATTGGCCGGCGCGTTCCATTTCGGCGTGATCAGTTCCAGCACAGCGTTACCCCGCTTCCAGTCGATGCAGCAGTTCTACCATATCTTCGGGCAGCGGCGCCTCCCAAGCCATGACCTCATCGCTGCGGGGATGGGCCAGCTCGAGCCGCGCCGCGTGCAGCGCCTGGCGGGGAAAGCGGCGCAGCGCCTCGGCCAGCGCATCGCTGGCACCCCCCGGGATGCGCAGTCGCCCGCCGTAGACGGGGTCGCCCACCAGCGGGTGCATGATGTGCGCCATATGAACGCGGATCTGGTGGGTGCGACCGCTTTCGAGCTGCACCCGCACATGGGTGTGGTGGGCAAACCGCCCCAGCACCCGATAGTGGGTCACGGCGGGCTTGCCATCCCGGACTACCGCCATCTTGGTGCGTGCAGTGGGGTGGCGGCCGATGGGCTCGTTGACACTGCCGCCGCCCGTCATCACGCCCTGGACCACCGCTTCGTATTCGCGCCCCATGGTGCGCTTCTGCAACTGCTTGACCAGTGAGTGCTGCGCCTGGGGTGTACGCGCCACCACCAGCAGGCCGGAGGTGTCCTTGTCGAGCCGGTGCACGATCCCGGCCCGGGGCAGGTTGCGCAGTTCGGGTGCTTGGTGCAGCAGGGCGTTGAGCAGGGTGCCGTCGGGATTGCCCGCCGCCGGGTGGACCACCAGCCCGGGCGGCTTGTTGATGATCAGCAGGTCGTCGTCCTCGTACACCACATCCAGCGCAATGGCCTGCGCCACCCAGTCGCCCTCCGGCGTGACCTCGGCGG